>NZ_QKAP01000066.1 GCF_003247215.1 Malonomonas rubra
TCGTCGTGTTGATTGCTCTGTTTATGCACAGTTTTATCAGCTCACGCCGGGAATCCTCTGCTAGCCCGAGCTAAAAACCTGTGACAGAACAGCCCTGAAGTTGCTTTTTTTCGTTTCAGAACGGCAACGAAAAAGAGCCACCTACGCAAACCAACAATTGCATCTTCCTCATTTCGAGGCACTATTAAAATGAAGAGAAAGATACGGTTCGCTAATCGTATTGGGGGAAGTCATGAAACTGTTGAGCTATCTGGTGCTAATCGTGCTGCTGAATCTGCTGGTCGCCTGTGCCAGTTTCCGCAGTGAAAATCCGCTGAATCTCAAGTGCCCAGATTGCGGATACATTTGGGATCGTACACCGACCCAGGGAAATTAACCGCGGGCACCATCCGTTTCCATAAGCTGGCAGATAACCCGTACACTCCCCTTAACCAGTTTATGCTAAACTTGGTTTCTAGCTGAATTTCTCCCGCACACTGGAGCCACTTATGCCACGCTGGAAAAAATATTCGCTAATTAGCATCGGTTCTATCCTCGGACTGTTACTGCTTTCGATGCTGATCGTCCCCTGGCAAATCAAGGCCCAGGGAAGTAAATGGTTTGCCGAAAACACCACCCGCAAACTGAGCATCGAAAAAGCTTACTTCAACCCATTCACCCTGACCGTCGAAGTCAAGGGGGTCAAGCTCACCGAACAGCAGAGCCAACAGACCTTTGTTGCTTTCGATCGCCTAATGTTCTCCGGCAGCGTACGTTCCCTGATCGACCTTGCCATTATCCTCGACCGGGTCGAACTCGATGCCCCTTACGTCAATATCGTGCTGCTCGGAAAACAGGAATTCAACTTCTCAGATTTCAGCAAGCTAGGAGAAGGAAAGCCGCAACCTGTTCAGGATGAACCAGCTGAACCGCTAATGTTTTCCTTCAACAATATTGTGCTCAGAAATGGCAAGATCGATTTCACCGATCAAACTTCAGAACAAAAGTCGCATCACCAGATCAGCGAATTGAGTCTTGCGGTTCCCTTTATCGGCAATGTGTCTTACCTGACCGATGAGTACGTGAAGCCACAAATTCGGCTGCTACTTAATGGCTCAGAGATCAGAGCCGTAGGGCAACTGAAACCGTTCCACAAGTCGCTGGAAACTTCCCTCTCGCTGGTGCTAAACGAAATTAACTTGGCATTTTACGCATTCCATTCGCCTTTTCCGCTACCGATGGAGGTAGAATCAGGCGTGCTCGATACCCAGATCGATCTGAGCTATCGGATTTCCACCGACGAAGAACCGAAGCTGCTGCTCAACGGCGAGCTGGCGCTTTCCGACATCGACATCCGGCTACCGGATGACAGCAATCTGTTCCGGATGCCGACCCTGATCCTCGAACTCGACTGGTGCGATATTTTTCAGCAGGATTTCAAGGTGGTTTCCCTCGATATTTACGAGCCGGAACTATTCGTCAACCGGAATACGGAAGGAGAATGGAATTTTCAACAGCTCCTGTCACCGGCCCAGGAAGAGACCGTTGCAACTGCTGAAGCAACCGAAAGGGCGGAACCGGACAAACTCCCCGCCCTGCAACTGGCGAAGCTGGCGCTGTTCAACGGCAAAGTCCACTTTCAGGATCAATTTCCGCCGGGTGGCGTGAGCGAGGAACTGCACGGGATCAACCTGCACCTTTATCATCTCTCAACCCTGGCCGAGCAGAAAACCGGTCTGAGCTTCAGAATGACCAGCGATCGGGAAACAACGACCGAACTCAGCGGCGAGTTCGGGGTCAACCCGCCGACCGCAGCGGTCGATCTGGTTGCCAACGGCATTTTGTTGGAACCCTACTATCCCTATCTGGCGAAATTTTTAACCGCCCCTATCAGCGGCGTGCTGAACTTGGCCACCCGCGTTAACTACACGGCGGATAGCAACATACAAGCCCAGCAGGCACAATTGGCCCTGCACGAGCTGAAAGTGCCATTTGCCGGCGAAGATCAGTTTACCCTCGCCAACCTGCACCTTACCGGCGGCAACTTCGACCTTCAGCAGCGCAAGGCATCACTGGCAAAGGTCGAACTAAGCAATGGCAGATTGCAGGCTTCGCGGCTGGCTGATGGTAGCCTATCGCCGTTGAAGTTACTGCGTCCACAACCGGAATTGCCTGAATCATTCCCTGAAAGTAAGACCACATCTGCACCTCAGTTCGCGGTGAAAATCGATCAGATCGAATTGTCCGACTTCGATTTAGGATTCGTCGATCAGAGCCTGACCAGAAAACCTGAACTAAAAATTGACGATTTAAACATCAACCTGGCCGACCTGGCCTATCCAAAATCGCTACAAAGCCCGTTTAAAATAAAGGCCCGGCTGGGCAAGAAGGGAAGTGTCGCGCTGACCGGGAAAGTGGCCCACAGCCCTTTGCGGGTCCAGGCACAAACCCAGGTAAAAGAACTAGCGCTGGCCGATTTCAACGACTTCCTGCCGGAGAATGTCAACGTTCGTCTCAAAGATGGCAAATTCTACACCAACATGGCAGTCAAAATGCAGGAACAGCCTGAAACGTTTGCCGGCAGTTTTGCAGGGAGCATCACCATCGGTGATTTCAACCTGCGCGACCCGCTCGACAATGGCGAACTCCTCACCTGGAACAGCCTGAACCTAAACAAGATCAAAGGTGAACTGGCACCCTTCAAGCTGGCAATCGAGGAAGTTGTGCTGAGCAAATATATGGCTAAAATTCAGATTGATCAGGAGGGACGGGTCAACTTGGCGAATGTCACCGCAGCGGAACAGTCGGCTGAGAGCGAGGAGCAACCGGAAGCTGAACCAGAACCGGTTGAAATTGTCGTTACCGAAGAACCGGACGAGGCAACTCCGCCGCCCCATATCCGCATCGATGCTCTGACTCTGCAGGGCGGCACGGTTTCCTTTACCGATCGGTCGATGCCGACCACCTTCAGTGCCACCATGTACGAGCTTGGCGGAAGGGTGACCGGCATGGCCTCCGAAGAAGAGATGCAGGCCGATGTCGACCTGCGCGGCGAACTGGAGAACCATTCGCCGTTGAGCATCAGCGGAAAGTTGAACCCGCTGAGCAAAGATCTATTTGCCGATCTGACCATCAAATTCAAAGATATCGACCTGGCGCCTATGACTCCTTATTCAGGCACCTATCTCGGCAAGGTGATTGACAAGGGCAAGCTATACCTCGACTTGAGCTATCACATTGAGCACAACAAGATCAAAGCCGACAATCAGATCATGATCGATCAGTTCACCTTCGGCGATCCCGTGAAAAGTGACAAAGCGACCTCGCTGCCGGTCGGGCTGGCAATCGCCCTGCTAAAGGACAGCAATGACGAAATCCACCTCGACGTACCAATTTCCGGCGACCTGAACGATCCCAGCTTTAGCATCATGGGCACCATATTTACGGTCCTGAAAAACTTGCTGGTCAAAGCGGCCACTTCCCCCTTCTCGCTCCTCGCCTCCATGCTCGGTGGTGGCGATGAAGACTTCACCAGCCAGAACTTCGACTACGGGCTGGCTAAACTGGACGAAAAACAGACGGAAACCCTTGGAAAACTAGCAGAGATGCTGGAGAAGCGCCCGTCGCTGATTCTGGAGCTCAGTGCCTACGCAGATCCGGCCAATGATCCGGAGGCCTATCGTAAAGAGCAATTGCGACAAAAGATGATCGACGCCAAGTGGCTCGAAATCAAGGACGAGGCTGGAGCGCCGCAAAGCCGCGAGTTGGTCGAAATCACCCCTGAGGACTATCCGGAATACCTGCTGCAGGTGTACGAGGAAGCTGACTTCCCACGGCCGAGAAATTTTGTCGGCCTGCTGAAAAAGCTACCGGAGCCGGAAATGGAGAAACTGCTGCTGGCCAACATCCGCGCAGATGACGCCGAAATGCAGGCGCTGGCGCAAAAACGGGCGTTACAGGTGCAGGAGGCGTTACTGGCTGAGAACGAAGAGATCAAACCGAGAATCTTTTTGAAAACCGTCGACATTTATCAGCCGGCGGAAAAAGGTCCGAACAGCAGAGTCGAGTTCAATATCAGCAGCAAATGAAACTCCTCATCCTTTTATTCCTGCTCCTGTTTGTTCCGACTAAAGGTTGGGCTGAACTTCAGATCACCGGCAACCTGACTCAAGGCGGTCTGGTTCGAGGTCAGGCAGCTCCCGGCAGCCAGATATTCTATGGTGAGCGACAGCTCAAGCTATCCGGTGATGGGAAGTTTATCCTCGGTTTCGGCCGAAATGCAGGGCTGAGACACAGCTTGACCGTAATCGCCCCGAACGGCGAAGTGACCACCGAAAACCTGCAAATCACCCCTCGCGAATATCAGATTGAAAAGATCGATGGGATCAGCGAGCGGCTGATGGCTCCGAACGAGGAGGATTTACTCCGCATCCGCAGTGAAGCGCAGCAGGTGCAACAAGCACGCAGTTATGACAGTGACCTGCCGTTTTTTACCGAAAGCTTCATCTGGCCAGTCTCCGGATTGATCAGCGGCGTTTACGGTAGTCAGAGGATTCTTAACGGCGAGCCGCGCCGTCCCCATTTCGGTGTCGATATCGCCGCCCCGAAGGGAACCCCGGTTGTCGCACCGGCCAGCGGCAAGGTCCGCTTGGTTCACCAGGGAATGTTTTTTTCCGGCAAAACGCTGATCATCGATCACGGCCACGGTCTCTCCTCCAGCTTTCTGCATCTGCAGAAAATTCTCATCAAATCAGGGCAGCAAGTTTCGCAGGGAGACAAAATCGCCACCGTCGGTGCTACCGGCCGGGTCACCGGCCCACACCTTGACTGGCGCATCAACTGGTTTGACAAGTACCTCGACCCTGTTCTAATGGTATCTTCTCCGCCGAAATAACCTGTCATATATCAGTAAATTTTACGCTTGGAGAAGGTCGAACCGAGTACATTGAAGGTGTTTTCAACGATAAATAACGCGTGCTCATCGGTCGTAAAAACGATTTCCTCCAACCGCTTCAGTTGAATATTGTTGATCACCACCATCAACAGTGTCCGGTTCTGCTTGTGATAGGCGCCGACCGCAGGCAGCATGGTGGCGCCTATCTTCAGGTGGGTCAATACCTGCTCGGCAATCTTCTCCGGTTTGGCCGAGATGATGAATGCCATCTTGCGTTGGTTGAACATCGACAGGCAGTAGTCGACTGCTGCCGAGCAGACAAACACGGCAATCATCGAAGCGATCACCAGATCGTGATCAAGGCTGGCGAAACTAAGCGAAAACAGCCCCAGGTTGAAGCCGAAATAGACCTTGCCGACTCCGATGTTGAATTTCTGGTTGAGAATCACCGCCGCCACATCGAGTCCGCCGTTGGAACCGAGCGAACGCAGCACCATACCGGCTCCCGCGCCGAGCAGGGTACCGAACACCAAGGCCGCATAGAGCTGGTTACCGATCTGAATCTGGAAATTGATTAGCTGATAAAACAGCGAGATCAGAACCATCGCCAGAGCACTGTAGCCGAGAAAACGGCGGGAGATGAAGATGTAACCAAGGACAAACATCGGCACGTTGAGCAGCACATACAGTAGGCCCGGATTCAGCCAGCCGGTCTGGTAGAAAATCAGCGAACCGACCCCGAACAACCCTCCCGGCACAAACCGATGCGGCGTGGCGATCCCCTTTAAGGCCAATGCCTGGATCAGCGAGCCGATCGCTATCAGGCCGCAGTTCCAGAAGATCGAATAGACAAATTTGCTTTTCTCACTGCTCATGGCATATCCTCCTCAAAGGGCGGCACGTTGCGCTTCCTAGTCAAACATGTCAACGCGAAAAATACAAATCGACTTCATCTGCAAGGTTCTCAGGCATGGCCCAATTTGAACTGATTTCAGAATACCAGCCGCGCGGCGACCAGCCGCAGGCGATCGAAGAGCTGATTACAGGCATCGAGCGCGGCGACCGACACCAAGTGCTGCTCGGCGTCACCGGCTCCGGCAAGACCTTCACTATGGCTAACGTGGTGGCAAAACTGCAGCGACCAACCCTGGTGCTGGCCCACAACAAGACCTTGGCGGCGCAGCTCTATGGTGAATTTAAGGAGCTATTCCCGAACAACGCCGTTGAGTACTTCGTCAGCTACTACGATTATTATCAACCGGAAGCCTACGTCCCCTCCACCGACACCTTCATCGAGAAGGACAGCTCGATCAACGAGGAGATCGACAAGTTGCGCCACAGTGCCACCCGCTCGCTGCTGACCCGCCGCGATGTGCTGATCGTCGCCTCGGTCTCCTGTATCTACGGTCTCGGCTCTCCGGAGGCCTACTACGGCATGCTTGTCAACCTGCAGGTCGGGATGGAGATGGACCGCAACCAGTTCCTGAAAAACCTGGTCGAGATTCAGTACGAACGCAACGACATCGACTTCCACCGCGGCACCTTCCGTGTGCGAGGCGATTCTGTTGAGGTATTTCCAGCCTACGAGGAGAAACGCGCCCTGCGGATCGAATTCTTCGGCGACGAGATCGATGCCATCAGCGAGATCGATCCGCTGCGCGGTGAAGTAATCGACCGGCTTAACCGGACCGGCATTTTCCCTGCCAGCCACTACGTCGCCACCAAGCCGACGTTGGAAAGGGCGATCAAAGAGATTCAGGACGAGTTGCAACTGCGCATCCAGTATTTCAACGAGCGCAACATGCTGCTAGAGTCGCAGCGGATAGAGCAGCGCACCCTGTTCGACATCGAGATGATCGAGGAGATGGGCTACTGCCAGGGGATCGAAAACTACTCGCGCTTTCTCGACGGCCGCCGAATCGGCGAACCGCCGGCGACCCTGCTCTCCTACCTCCCGGATGACGCACTGATGTTCATCGACGAGAGCCACGTCAGCGTCAGCCAGGTTGGCGCCATGTATCGCGGAGACCGCTCGCGGAAAGAAACCCTGACCAACTACGGTTTCCGCCTGCCGAGCGCCCTCGATAACCGGCCGCTGATGTTTGATGAGTTCGTCGCCCGCCAGCCGCAGACGGTTTATGTCTCCGCCACCCCAGCCGATTACGAGATGGAGAAGGCAGAAGGCGTGTTCGTTGAACAGGTGATCCGTCCGACCGGACTGGTCGATCCGCCGATTGAGGTCCGTCCCGCCAGCGAGCAGGTTGATGACCTGATCGAGGAGATCCGTACCACCGTCGGCAAGGGAGCGCGGGTGTTAGTGACCACCCTGACCAAGCGGATGGCCGAAGATCTGACCGGTTATCTACAGGAGCTCAGTATCAAAGTCAACTACCTACACTCCGATATCGACACTCTCGAGCGGATGCAGATCATCCGCGCCCTGCGCGAGGGAGAGTTCGACGTGCTGGTCGGCATCAACCTGTTGCGCGAAGGGCTCGATATCCCAGAAGTGGCACTGGTGGCGATCCTCGACGCCGACAAGGAAGGTTTTCTGCGCAGTGAGCGCTCATTGATTCAGACCTGCGGCCGCGCAGCGCGTAACGTCGATGGCCGGGTGATCATGTACGGCGACAAAATAACCCGCTCGATGCAGGCCTGTATCGACGAAACCGAACGCCGGCGCACCAAACAGCTCGCCTACAACGAAGAACACGGCATCACCCCGCAGTCGGTGAAGAAGTCGCTGCGTTCAATTCTGGAGGATATTTCATCAAAGGATTACGTCGAATTACCACAGGACGCGGAAGAGAGCGCTACGTACGGCGATCCAGACGAGCTGAAAAAGCAGATTGCCGTCCTCAAGGAGCAGATGATTGAAGCCGCCGCCGACCTTGACTTCGAACGCGCCGCCGAGTTGCGTGACCAGATGCTGGCGCTGGAAAAAAGAGAATTAGCATTGCGTGGTTAATTTTGATCAACAAGGTATACTTATTTCGAGCACGGAATCTTCTTTCACCGAACGGGGGAGACGATGAGATCTATTCTTTTTTTGCTGATTTGTTTTGCCTTGATTACCTTCAATCCTGCAGTTGCCAAGTCGGGCGAAGAAGGGAAAAAGGAAAGGAAAACCTATCAGGAAACGTACCAGAAGAAAAAATATGACAGTGACGGAAAAAATTATGAGGTGGAACACGAGTACCGATACGACAGCAAAGAAGACGAACGGGAAATGGAAGAAGAGCGGCATCGGGTAAAAGAACAAAAACAGCTGAAAGAGGATAAGGCTCCAAAAGGCCTCGAAAAACAGCGCGAGAAAAAAATGGAGCAGGAGCAGAAAGAATTAGACAAAGGGTCTGAGCAAGGGCAAAAAGCCCGTGAGAAAAGCAAGAAGTGGTGGAAATTCTGGGGCAGTGACAACGAGTAGCCGTGGAGCAGTTCCCGAACGAGCCTGAATCTCCATGGCTGTAGCCTTCCACCCGACATCGTCAGTTGGCCAATTAATTTTAGAAGTTACCGCAATGAGTGCTGATTTGCCTTTGACGGGATAAGTACTTTTCAGTGGAATCGAATGCCTGCCCGGCAGATATGGTTATCCATCGGAGCAGCCCAGGCAACCAACCCTGCCTTGCCGAACGATGCATCGGCAAACCTGACCGGTTGCGATTCCTTCAACGGGTATTTGGTAATCAGACCGAGACCTCCATCGGAAAGATCGGTCACAGTCGCGTTAACCCGCTTTTCTCCCACGATGCCCCAGTCCGACGCATCGACCAGAAGTTGTACAGCTTCAACATATGAATTCCGTAGCGATGTCCTTTTTTCGGACCCCGATCCCATCGCGTCGATCGCTTCCGGTTTCTTGCGCTCATGCTCATAGAGGCTTCGTTCGACCAGAATTTTCAGGATATCAAGGTTAAACGGTTTTTCGATCAACTGCCAACTTCCCCGCTTGCGCGACGCTTCAACCTTTTCGAGCAAAGCAGAATATTTGGTTTTGCTGTCGCTCATCAAAATAACCGGGATATCAGGAAAACGCTGAGCAATGATCTTGAGTAGCTGCACGCTCTCTTCATCGTTCATATCGAGAGCCAGCAAAAACAGGTCGAAGTTGAAGATCTCCATTTTCTTCAACGCTTCCCCAACACTGGCAGCAGTTATGAAATAGGGCCCTGTATTCCGGTAGGTTTGTGAGACAGCCAAATGGATCAACATTTCGCTGTCGATCAGCAAAACTTTAGGGGGCGCAATTTTCATTGGGGCTTTTCTCCTGAATTCTCTTCCACAGTGGCAATCACGATTAGACAGTTTCCAAGATAAGCAAAAGCCATTCCAAAGTTCCGCCATAAATGTATCAACAACCAGTAGGACTTCCCTCGGCAAACAAGACTGAGATAAAAATAATAAAATTTGAAATTAACGAAAAAAAAACGGAGAAGTCACCACCACAAAAAGCAACCTCGAGAAAGAGCTTTTCTTCTTATAATAGGTATTGTTTTAATTAGTTAAACTCATCTTAGCATTGTTCCCTCCAGGGCCGCTGTGCCAGCTCATTAAATAAAATGGACCGGCCCGAGCCTTCCTCCGCACTGCGATTCAAATGAAAAAAAAAAGAATCTATTCCTGACAGAGCCTGACTGGCAGCCATCAGATACATGCTTCCGCTTCAGCTTAATACCTCATCTTTACAGAAGTAAGCAGGGATTTCACCAATCCGTCAGGCCATATAGCGAATCATTCTGATGGTCGCATTGTACAATATATATTTCAGTACTTACCGCGCTTCGATGTCCACAACTCGGGGCCGACCTCGCTACTGAAACGCTCAACCAGTTCTTCAAGTTGCCGCGGGGACAGGGTTACTTTGCCATCAGGAAGTTCCATCGAACGCTGCTTGCCAACGATCAAGCGTTCGTAAACGCGCATGGCCGATTCTGCATCCTGATGGCAATATTTGATCAACCGGGAGAGAACTTCATGATGAGTATAATAGCTTTCGTTCATAAGGTACCTCTTAAAAACGGTAAAATCCTGCGAACTTTCCCTCCTCATTGTATCATTCAATGATCATTTAAACAGCCGGACTACCGTGGGCAAACCGATAAGCACTGGTCAAACAATCAGATTCTGGGTTATCCTCTGCGCCTTTGCCACTACGATTAACATTGGAGAAGTAAATGATTATTGATTGGTACCCGGGACATATGAAAAAAGCCCGGGCACAGATCGTCGAGATGCTGCCGCTGATCGACCTGTTCATTGAAGTGCTCGACGCCCGTCTGCCACACAGCAGTTCCAACCCATTGCTGGGTAAGCTGCGCAAGGACAAGCCCTGCATCAAGGTGCTGAACAAGAGCGACCTGGCCGATCCGACCATCACCAACGCCTGGGTCAATCATTTCGACAAGCAGCAGGGCATCAAGGCGCTACCGCTGGAAGCGACCGACCGGCGTAGCGTAGGCCTGTTGCCGAAGCTGTGTCGCAAGCTGGTGCCGAATCGAGGACAGAAAGGGCAAAAACCGTTGCGGGTGATGATCATCGGTATCCCGAACGTCGGCAAGTCAACCCTGATCAACACCCTGGCCGGCAAAAAAATAGCCCGGGTCGGCGACAAACCTGCGATCACCACATGCCCGCAGCAGATCGATCTACGCAATGGAATCCTGCTTTCCGACACGCCGGGGCTGCTCTGGCCGGTACTGGACGATCAGGCTGGTGCCGGCCGACTGGCTGCCAGCGGCGCGATCGGCGAAAACGCCTACGACACCGCTGCGGTTTCTCTGGAAACAGCAAATTTTCTCGGGGAAAGATACCCTGATCTACTACAGAAGCGCTACAAGCTACAAGAGATCCCGGCGAACGCGACCGAAACCCTGGAAGAGATCGGTCGCCGACGTGGCTGTCTGGTCAGTGGAGGGGAGGTCGACCTGCACCGGGCGGCGGAACTGCTGCTACGCGAACTGCGTGGCGGCAAGATCGGCCGCATCAGCCTGGAACGACCAACCGATATTAGGATTATCGAAGAAAAGGAGAACGGTAATGAAGAATAAAGCAAAAAGTAAGGACATCTACGTTGCCGATATTTCCTTCGATGCCGGCGAAGAGGACTTGCGCAAGCTGTTCTCGGTCTGTGGCACAGTTAAATCTGTCCAGCTGCTCAAAGATAAGCGCAGCGGCCTGTTCAGCGGCCGCGCTTTCGTACGTATGGCGAACGAGACGGAAGCCAAAAATGCGGTCAATACCCTTGACGGTGCCCTGCTGATTAACCGCTGCATAAGGGCTTCTCTGGCCCGTGACAAGCCCCCTCTGCAAACAGCCGAAGCCAGGCCGGAACCTCCGCAGAGAAATAAAACGAGGCGGAGAAGATAACTGCTTCTTAAAGAATGTATATCAATTAAAAGAGTTATTTTATCCGTTTGATTCTTACCTTGACCACCGGGTTGCGCCAATCCATATTGGCAGCATTTAGGTCACCAACCCCGTGAATCCCGTTATGTATATGGATAAACCCTTCCGCGCCCTCGGTAACCCGCAGGTTCTGATTTCTGCCTTCAGCGCAGGGGAGGGCTGGAACGTCGATGCAAAGCTCGGTGTTGGCTTCCCTGCCGGCGTCATAGACAACAACACTGATTTCTTTAGCGAGGAAAGGTGTGCTGGTGCCGGCAATACCGACGAAAGCGTCATTGGTCGCAGCCAGCATGCTGGTCAGCGACAGCTTACTGTAAAGCCCTTGACCTTGACCTGGAGGGTCAGCGACTCGCCGGGGAAGATCAGCCCATCACCGGCCATGTAATCGAACACATCATTACGGGTGCCGAGCAGCGCTATCAGCGGCTGCAGATCGCCCCCTTCCGCCAGCGCGACCAGCCCATCGCTGGCCCCCTGTCCGATCTCGAGCGGCTTGAAGCTGCCTTTGAGGCTGACCACCAGAGGCGGCGTCAGGGGTTGCATTTTACTCAGGTTGGTAGTGGTCACGGTAGGCTGTACTGTTAGCTCCTGCAGCCAGGACGGCTAAGCCGTCAACAGGCCTATTATCAGCGCCATGCTGATCACAAAAACTGCCTTAAAATGATTCATAGGATTCCTCCTTCTGATTTCGGTTGGCTCCTGTTCCTCAGGACAGCGTTCCCTTCCGGAAATTTTTGCGCGCGCAATAACACAGATCTATAAACCAACCGGTGGCTCAACCTTCGCGATCCTCCCCCCAAACCCGATCGAGGAAGCGATCCCTGCCCGAGCCGTACCTGTAATATTTGTAACGTAGAGGGTTCTTCTTGTAGTAATCCTGATGATAATCCTCAGCCGGGTAGAACGGACCGGCCTGAACGATTTCAGTGATGATCGGCTGTTTGAAGCGCCCGGACGCGACCAACTCGCGCTTCGAGGCTTGCGCCTGCTGCATCTGATCATCATTGAGCGGATATATGCCGCTACGATACTGTTTGCCGCGATCAACGAACTGTCCGCCGGCGTCAGTCGGGTCGATCTGCTGCCAGAACACTTCCAGTAGCCGCTGGTAGCTGATCAGTTGCGGATCGAAGGTCACCTCGACCGCCTCAGCGTGGCCGGTTCCGCCGGCTGAAACCTCCTTGTAACTCGGATTCGGCCGGTTGCCTCCCGTATAGCCGGAGACCACCGCGATCACCCCCGGCAGCTTCTCGAATGGCGGTTCCATGCACCAGAAGCAACCGCCAGCAAAAATTGCCCGGCTCAAGCCACTGGAATCGGTCATCATTTTGTCCATTTTCTGCGGTTCTTCGGCCGACCCGACCAACCAGGCGCCAGCCGCCAGCCCAACCACAGTCAACGATATCATCAAGATACGTTTCAACATAACCGCAACCTCCGGGACTATTTGTCCAGTTTGTAGAAAATCAGGGATGCTGAGTTGATACAGTGACGCTTGCCGGTCGGGGCCGGGCCATCGTCAAAAACATGTCCGAGATGCCCACCACAGCGGGCGCAGATCAATTCGTTGCGGGTTATGAAAAAGCTGCTGTCCGGCCGGATCTTCACGTTTTCGGGAGCGACCGGCTGATAGAAACTCGGCCAACCGGTGCCCGACTTGTACTTGGTGTCAGAGAGGTAGAGATCCAGACCGCAACCGGCACAGCGGTAGACACCATGCTCATTATGGTTCCAGTACTCGCCGGTAAAAGCCCTTTCCGTGCCTTGCTCACGCAGAATATGGTACTGTCGATCGCTCAACAGCTTTTTCCACTCTGCGTCACTTTTGACCACCCGCTCGGTTCCGATATAACCACCGTCTTCCACCGAATAAACCCTGATCTTGCCAGCAATACCCTGCATCTCGTCATCTCCGGTCGCCGGTTTACTGAAGGTCATCCAGAACAGCGCCGCAGCGCCTAAAACCGCCGTAAATATCGCTAAAATCCTCATCGCTATCTCCTTTATTCTTCCTTTCCCCATCTTACCATTTATCCGGCAATAACAATTCACAGCGACCGGAGCTAGAAACATGTTCATGACCGACCGTTGAAAACAGCCTAGCAGAACCAGATAAAGCTGAGATCAGGGTTATTTAAAGATTGGATAAAGATTTTCTTGGGATCAGATCGCGGCAGGCAGCCGCACCCAGATGCGAGTCAGACCGGCGCTACTTTCCGCACCGACCTCACCACCATGGGCTTCAATCAGCTCTTTGACGATCGATAGGCCTATACCAGCGCCCCCCTGGTCACGGGAGCGTGAGCGATCGGCGCGGAAAAACCGTTCGAAGATGAAGGGCAGGTCTTCAGCGGCAATGCCGGGACCGTTGTTGCTGATACCGATTTCGACCATCCCGGTCTGCTGGAAGGCGCTGATGACCACCTGCCCACCTGCCGGTGTGTAGCGCCAGGCATTCTCCAGCAGGTTGCGCAGCGCCTGCAACAGCTTGTCGAGATCTGCGTAAACGACCAACTCAGCTGGATCAATCTCGACCTGCAGCTGCAACTGTTTGGCAGAAAGGCGAGGTTCAAACAGGCTTTGCAGCTGCTCGACCAGGGTGACCACCAACAATTCCCGCCGTTGCAAAAAAGCTTTGGCCGCTTCCGCCTTGGCCAATTGTTGCAGGTCGTCAACCAAATGGACGAGCCTCAGAATCTCACTTTCCAGCATCTGGAAGGTCTTCTGTGAGGGGGGGATCACCTGATCGCTCAGCCCCTCCAGGTAGCCGCGCAGGTTGGTCAGTGGGGTGCGCAGTTCGTGGGCGACATCGGTGACCATGTTCTTACGCAACTGCTCTAGCCGCGCCAGAGAATCGGCCATGCAGTTAAAGGCCAGACCGAGCTGACCGACCTCGTCGCTGGAGACCACCTCGACCCGATTGTGAAAATCACCGGCGGCAAACTCCTGAGAGATCCGGGTCATCTGGCTCAGCGGTCGCAACACCCGCCGGGTCATCAGGAAGCTGAGCAGCAACGCCAGGGCCAGTGCCGCCAGCGCCGCCCATAGCAGGTAGCGATGCACTGACTCGATAAACATCTGGTGGCTGTCGGTCGGCTCGATCGCGTAGTTTTCCATCAGGCGCATGAAATAGGTCGCCGCCAGATTGTCGATCGCCAGCCAGATCACCAGGATGGTCACCCCGATCACCGGGATAATATTCAGCATTAGTTTCCAGAGCAGGCGTCGCTTCATCACTCTTCCAGTTCGGCAAAGCGGTAGCCAAACCCGCGCACGGTTTCAATAAAAACCGGTTTGGCCGGGTCAGGCTCGATCTTCTGTCGCAGCTTGTTGATGTGTACATCGATCACCCGCTCGATGACCGCCTCTTCCTGTTCGTAAAAGTGCCGCAGTAACTCGGAGCGGCTATAGACCCGGCCGGGGGTGGTCATCAACGTGCGCAGCAGCTTGTACTCAGAGCCAGTCAGACTGATCGGATGGCCGTCGCGGCTGACCTTATGCTTCTCCGGGTCGAGCAACAAGCCACCCTGCTGCAGTACCGGGCTCGAGCTGGTTTCCAATGGCCTCACCCGGCGCAGGATCGCCTTGACCCGCTCAACCAGCTCGCGCGGACTGAACGGCTTGACCACGTAATCATCGGCACCAAGGGAAAAGCCAAGCACCCGGTCAAGTTCCTCCTCACGGGCGGTTAAGAACAGGATCGGCACCGCCGAGGCGCTGCGCAACCGACGGCAGATCTCCATCCCGTCGAGACCGGGCAGCATCACATCGAGGACCACCAGCTGCGGATGCCGATCAAGCGCCGTCCGCAAACCGCGCTCCCCATCATGTTCGATTAAGGTGGCAAACCCTTCACGCTGCAAGTAGGTGGCCACCAGCTCGGCAGTATTCGGGTCATCTTCGACGATCAGTACGGTGCGTGCCGTTTCTACCATTTTCGGCTCCATTGGAAAAATCACTGTTGTTTTGCAATCTTAACAAACCTCGCTTGCGGCTGCTTGGCGCCCACCGAAAAATAACCCTGCCGATAAACATTAAAATGCTCGCATGTTAGCAAAAAGCTGCTAATCTTCTAGACTTAATCTTTCATTTAAAGGAGAAAACCCATGCTTTGGAAATGTAAAGTCATCGTCCCGTTGCTGTTACTGTTGCTGGTCTGCTTTATCAGCAGCGCCGTCGCCGACGAGTTCTTAGCTGTTAAGCTCGGCTACCAGCTGCTCAGCCCAAGTGGAAGCATTGCCGGTTCCCTAAACGGAATTGGCCAGAAAGCTGATCTAGAAAAGGATCTAAATCTCGACGACAGCGAAGACATCACTGCAGAAATCGCTTTCAACTCGGGGGACTTCCATCTGTCCTTCGGCTATTTACCGATCGAGTTCTCCGGCACCGGCACCCTGAGCGTCCCAGTTGTAATAGGTGAACAAACCTTCAACATCGGAACCGATGTAAATTCTGACCTGACTATCGATCTATATGATATCGGCTTCACCTACTACCTGATTAATCTAGATGATCTGCCTACTCGCTTCCAGCTCGGCCTGGAACTAGCGGTCAAGATTGCCGATGTTGAAGCGACTTTGACAGAATCACTTGGGGTTCTGACCGCTACCGAATCGGTCACGGCACCGATTCCGACGATCGGCGCCCGCGCTCGCGTTGCGCTGGCCGATTTCCTCGGCCTGGTCGGCCGCATCGGCTACCTGGAATATGACAGCAACCACTTTGTTGACGCTGAAGCGCAGCTCGAATTCTCACCGTTGCCGACAGTCGGCATTTATGCCGGCTACCGCTATTTCGATCTGAAGATCGACGATTCGGATCTTTTTATCGAGACCGACTTTTCCGGTCCTTTTGGCGGAGCTTTTGTCCGTTTTTGAGACTTCCTCTACAACAGTCGGCGGGTAGCTTCGGCTACCCGCTGGTCACAGAAACCTGGTCTTCCCCCTACCCAAAAGAAAATCGGTCAAGCTATAATCATTACTAACCTGTATGTCACTCTGCTAGCCAAAGGGGGTCACAATGGCGAAAGTCATTCCTTTTCCGAATCTCCACAAACATACCAGCGACATGGTCGAAGAAATCATTGCCAGCCGGATGCCGCACAAACATCCTGATATCCTTAAGTGTCTGAAAATAGAGATGACCGAACTGGTGAAAAAATATTTCACCAATAAAGAGCTATCTTTGTCGGTGGAATTGCCGCGCGACCTGAGTGAAGAGCAATTCACAGCGGTTGAAAAGGGCATCCAGAAAACGATCGCCGAGCACAATCGCTGGACGAACCGGCGCACCAACCAACTGTTTCTCGATCTCTGCATGTCGCGTATGACCATCTGCGAATTGCGGCATCAGCTGCAAAAAGAGCGCTGATACTTCCTTCCCTGTCAATGGCTGCTATGCTTTATCTATTCGGCCATTTCCCCTTGGAGTGGAATTATGCACCAGCAGTATGACCTGATTATCCTCGGAGCGGGAACAACAGCCTATGCCGCAGCAAGAATGGTTGCGGAGCAAAACCGAAAAGTGTTGATGATCGAACAATCCCAGGTCGGCGGAACCTGCGTCAACTGGGGCTGCGTTCCAAGCAAAACCCTGATCCACAAGGCGGAGATGTATTACGCCGCGCAGAAAGGGGAACGCTGGGGGTTGAACCTGAGCGCCGGTCGCCCCGACTGTCCGACCTTAATGGACCTGAAGCGCACCGCCGTTGAAACCCTGCGCAATGATCATTATCGCTACGAAGCGGCGCACACGAAAAACCTCGATCTGCTTTACGGTCGAGGCCGTTTCGTCGCCACTGATGAAATTGAAGTTGAAAATGAACGCTTTCGCGCACCGGATATCCTCATCGCAACCGGCGGCAAAGCCCGTGTCGCACCGATCCCCGGTCTTGAAACGGTCAAATACCTAACTTATCACAGCGCACTGCACCTGCCCTGCTTCCCAAAATCGCTGATCATTCTCGGCGGCGGGGTGATCTCACTGGAAATGGGGCAGATGTTCGCCCGCTTCGGCACCCACATCACCATCCTGGAACGCGGCCCCAAACTACTGGCAGAATTTGATCCGCGCTTGACCGAGCAATTCCGCGCCATGCTGCAGAATGAAGGAATCCGCATCCTCTTCAACGCCGAAGCCGAGCGACTTGAGCAGAGTAGTGACCATGTCTGCCTGCATGCCCGGATCGACAACAAACCGACCCAGCTCTGCGCCGAACGCTTCATGTTCGCTATCGGCACCACCCCGGCTACTGAGGATCTCGGTCTAGAAGAGGTCTGCGTCGCCACTGACAAGGACGGCTTCATCAAGGTCGACAACCAGCTCCGCACCAATGTCCCCGGAATCTGGGCAGCCGGCGATGTGACCGGCAACCCGATGATCGCTCCAGCTGGTGCACGGGAAGCGCAGATCGTGGCAAAGAACATCCTCGACCCGCAAACCACCCACAGCATCGATCACCGCTGTTCACCGATGGCGGTCTTTGTCGATCCCGAGTTTGCGACCGTCGGGCTGAACCGTGAACAGGCCGAAACACAAGGCTATCAGGTTGTCACTACCTACCTCGGCCTCGACCGTGTTCCCAAGGCCCATGTCATGGGTGAAAAGCTGGGCGGATTTCTGTTGAATGCTGAGCTGGGCAGCGGCAAGGTCCTCGGCGTGCAGATGCTCTGCCCGCGTGCTGCCGATATCATCCATGAAGCAGCGCTGGCAGTACGTTTCGGCCTTACAGTGGTCGATCTGACGACCACCGTTCACGTCTATCCGAGTATCAGCGATGGGCTGCGCCAGGCAGCGCAGGAAAACGCCTTCACTCAAGGACTCCTCTAAAACGCTCCCGTCAATTTTAAACCCCTGTTTGACTATTCGGCTCTTTCCTGTTTTACCCAGCTCCCGCATTGTGTATACTGCGAACCACAAAAAGTTGATTTTTTACCCTTTATCACCGATTCGTCATGGCTCAATACCTGTTTTCTTTTGTCAATCGATTGAAGATCCGCGACAAGATGCTGGTGGTCATTCTGCCACTGGTCGTGGTGCCGATTTTTCTGCTTGGCGGAATGATTGGTTACATCGCCACCGAGCAGGCCTACGAGGGGTTAACCGAAACCAGCAAAGCCGACCTTGACCACATGGCCAGCTTCACCCTCGATCTTCTTGATGGCCATTACCGCCAATTCGAGGTTTACCGCCAGGACAAGAAAAAAATTGTTCAGCAGGAGATGCGATCGCTGGTCGACCTCGCCTATACCTTGGTCAACGAGCAGCAACGGCAACTGGACAAGGGCGAGATCAACCTGGAAACGGCCCAACAAGCCGCACGCAACAGCCTTAATAATGTCAGTATCGGCAGCAGTGGCTACCTGTTTGCCATCGACTCCGCAGGTGCGCTTCGTGCTCATCCAGCGCTGGAAGGCAAAATTGTCATCGACTCGCAGGATGAAGAGGGGCGCTTCTTCATCCGTGACATGATTGAGCAAGCGCTCGCTTCCGACCCGAATGAAGTTAACTTTACCATTTATCCTTGGCGCAACGAAGCCCTCGGCGACAAATATCTGCGCGAAAAAATCGTTGCCTTTCGCTACTACCCGCGCTGGGACTGGGTGATTGCCGCGGGCGGCTATCTGGACGAAACCTACGAAGATCCAAAATTCGAACAAAAAGCAATGCAGACCCTGGCCAACCAGATCAAAAGCAAAAAGGTCGGCAAAACTGGTTACATCTTCTGCATGGACAATACCGGCACCTTAACAATCCACCCCGATGAGGAGGGGCGCAACATCAGTGGAGTCCGCGACTCCAACCACCGCCCGTTCATCGCCGAGATGCTGCAGAAAAAAGATGGCTGGATACGTTATCCATGGCGCAATAAGGGAGAAGCAAAGGAACGGATGAAAATCGTCCGTTACCGCTATTTCAAGCCTTGGGACTGGATCGTTGCGGTCGGTAGCTATGAGGACGAATTTTACTCGACCGCCAACGCCCTCAAATGGCGGATCGCCACCCATGTGTTTTTGCTGCCGCTGATCATCGGCCTGATCGCCGCAGCCCTGGTCTTCCTCGCGTCGAAAATGCTTACCGACCCGATCCACCAGATGATTACCGTCATCCGCCGGGTCAAACAGGGGCGTCTTGATGAGCAGGTTCCAGTTGAGAGCCACGACGAGCTCGGTGAACTGGCGATCTCCTTTAACCGCATGACCCGTATGCTGCGCAAGAACAAGGAAATGGAAGCGGCCCTCGCTCAACAGGGGAAAATGGCTTCGCTTGGAGTGCTATCTTCAGGAGTTGCCCATGAAATCAACAACCCGCTCGGGGTTATTCTCGGCTACGCAGGTTTTCTCGAGAAGAAAATTCCAGAGAGTGACCCGAACTACACTTTCATCCACGAAATCAAGCGGGAGAGCAAACGCTGCAAGAAGATCGTTCAGGATCTGCTCAGCTACGCCCGCACGCCAAAGCCGGTGCTGGAGCAGACAGACCTGAACCGCCTGTTGCGGCAGATCATCGAATTCGCCGGCAACCACATCGACCTCTACCACGTCAATATCTTGCAGAACTTGTCCGAACATTTGCCGATGGTGCCGGCAGACGGCGACCAGCTCCGCCAGGTCGCCATCAACCTGCTGCTGAACGCCGGCTCGGCGATGCCGAATGGTGGGGAGATCCGGGTCCACACGATGCTGGACGAAGATCACTACATCCGCATTGAGTTTGCCGACAACGGCGAGGGGATTACCGAGGAAAACCTGGAGAAAATCTTTGAGCCGTTCTTCACCACCAAAGCGCGTGGCACAGGACTTGGGCTGGCGATCACCAAGCAGATTATTGATATGCATCAGGGGGAAATTTTTATAGACTCTGAAATTGGACAAGGGACGACTGTGGTGATCCGCTTGCCATTAGTTCGGGAGGAATACTGAGGAACCCTAAACGATTGAAACACCCCGAAGACAGCGGATACCATCCGGACGGTTTTGATGCAGGGCTTAAGAAAAGAGAAAATAGCATGTCAGCAAAAAAAATCATGATCATCGACAATGAAGAAGGCCTCTGCCGGATGATGGAAGCCGTCCTGATGGATGACGGCCATGCGGTCCGCTCTTTCACCAATCCGCTTGAAGCGGTCGAAGTCTTCCGCCCCGGCATTTGGGACTTGGTGATCAGCGATATCAAAATGCCCGGCATCGACGGGCTAGAGGTTCTGCAGCGGATCAAAGTGGTCGAGACCGACATTCCGGTAATCATTATTACCGCTTTTGCCACCGTCGAGATGTCGATCCAGGCTCTACGCAAGGGTGCTTACGATATGCTAACCAAGCCGTTCGAGCCGGATGAACTGCTGTTCCGGGTGCGTAATGCCCTCAGCCACAATGAGCTGCAAAATGAAAATAAGCATTTGCGCGAAGAGTTGGCCGGAAAATTCAACTTCGGCAACATCATCGGCGCCTCAATGGCACTGCAAAAGCTGCTGGAAAAGGTCGAAAAGGTTGCAATCCGCGATACCTCAGTGCTGATTACCGGAGAATCCGGAACCGGCAAGGAATTGATCGCCCAAGCGATCCATTACAATTCACCTCGCAAAGAGAAACCTTTTATCGCGATTAACTGCGGCGCAATCCCCGACTCGGTTCTGGAAAGTGAGCTGTTCGGCCACAAAAAGGGTTCCTTTACCGGTGCCGACAGTGACAAAGAAGGGCTGCTCAAAGCTGCTGACGGCGGCACACTGTTCCTAGACGAAATCGGCAACCTGCCACTCAACGTGCAGAAAACTCTGCTCCGTTTTCTGCAGGAGCAGGAATTCCGACGGATCGGCGATACCCAATCGACGCAAGTCGATGTGCGCCTGATTTCTGCCACCAATGCCGATCTGACCAATGACGTCGAAAAAGGTGCCTTCCGCGAAGATCTATTTTACCGTCTCAACGTTATCAACCTACACCTGCCACCACTACGGGAACGGCGCACCGATATCCCACTATTGGCCGCCCACTTTATCGACCTGCAGAATAAAAAATTCAACACCAGCATCAAGGGGTTGTCGGCAGAGGCGCAACGTGCTGCCAGTGAGTACAGTTGGCCGGGAAATATTCGCCAACTTAAAAACGTGATCGAAGCCTGCCTGACCATCGAAACCAAAGAGCAGATCGACCTGACCACCCTGGCTCAATTTATCGAAACGGAAGACAAGCAATCTGAAGAGGATGATTACAACCAGGCACTCGGACGCTTCGAAATCGACTATCTTCGTCAACTGCTCCGTTCAGTCGATGGCAATATCGAAGAGGCGGCCCAGAAAGCAGGTATGAACATGGCCACCATCTATCGTAAATTAAAAAAATACGGTCTCCGCAAAGAGGATGTCCTTGACTGATTTGCAAAAAGACCGGGTTGTTCGTTTGCAAAAACGCAAAGCCACCTTATTGCCGAATCAACATCTTGTAAAATATGGCTTTTTTTGCAATTTCGGCGTAGAAAGACAAATCTGAGTCACTTTTTTTTTTGCATTAACGCAAATCCTCCTGCCGTCACCCTGCGAAAACAATCCCCGTCATAAAGGGAAAACACACCTTGTTTTATTAGCTTACATATCTTTTTCGAACTTTCGTTAAAACCGGGCACACCCTTTGCTAAAACAATGTCTCATAGAAAAACCTCTTTTAGGGGGGTGGAAGGAAATGGTTCCAACCTCCCCCCATTTTTTTTTGGAGGTCAACATGCCAACAGAATTACCTGCTGTACAAAATAAAATCCCCAGCCTAGGTCTCATAGCGCTCGCCTTAACCATCAGTACCTACGCCTTCAGCCAGACTGGCCTTTACCACACTCCAGCATCGACCTTAGGAACGGTGTTATCGATTGGCGGCGGCATGCAAATTATGGCCGGGATGCGCTCACGTCAAAATGTCGGGTATTCAGCAACAACAACCATGTTGCCCCTCGGCATGTTTTGGTTGTCGCTGATCGGTTTCGAAGTTTTCCCCCAGCTTGGCTTCGGTCAAACCCCGAAGGCCGTCACCATGGTCGCCTACCTCAGTATGTGGGGCCTGTTTTCCGCAATCCTTTTTCTCGGCAGTTTCCAGCAAAGCCGCGCCCTGCAACTGGTTTTTTCCGCCCTTATGTTCTGCCTGCTGTTCCTCGCCATGGGAAAACTCCGCGATAACCATGTGTTCCTGGTGATCGGAGGAATTTCCGGCATCGTCTGTGGCCTGTCCGCCGGCTACACCGGTTTTGCACAACTGTTCAATCGGTGGTTGGGACGCTCGATTTTTCCGATCGGTCAATGGCGGGGACAACTTGACCCAAAGAGCGAAGAGCAGTTCACGCCTTGAAAAAAAAACTGTTTTGATATAATTTGTAAAAATCGCCAAACAGAACGGCTTTTTATTTCTTTACAGGATCTCAAAGTGAACGTGAACCTAAGCCAGCAAATGACCCTACTCGGCTTAGCAGCAATGGCGTTTTACGCTGTCATGCTGGCTACGGGGGTCGTTGATCTTGACGTCATGCCGCAGTTTATGATTTCCGCAGTCATCTTTTTGTCGTCTGGACGCATAATGCGAATGGCAGCCCGCAACCTCCCGCAGAAAGAGGATGATGAAGAGGAAGAGGCCAAAAAGAAACCGAAAACCGAAACTGACTGGCATTGGCTTAGCCAATTCCTTAACTGGTCCATGGCCCTGATCATCCTCGGCCTGCTGGCGCTCTGGATAATGAAACCGGTGGGCGTCTCCTTGGTTGATGCCATCCAGCAGCACAGACCGAACTCTCAGCCCTATTTCTCAGACTTCATCCCCTAGAAAGATCCCCAGACACCATAGACAAGGAAGCCCGGCAAAACAGCCGGGCTTTCTTTTTCTCTCTTACCAGAAACAAACTACGGAGCAACAACCGGGTTCCCCTTATCAATCCAGTTCCGAATCCCCTTGCTGACATTATAAACCTTCCGGTAACCGACCTGTTGGTCCATAAACTTGCTGACCAATCCAGTCCGCCGACCGGTGCGGCAGATCAGCACAACCGGCTCATCCTTCCCAGCTATCGGCGCTAGTTTCGCCAACCAAGAATCGGCATCGTAATTACCGCTGGCATCGAAAAAGGTCAGCAGATGACTCCCCTTTACGATGCCGGTCTCAGTCCATTCCGGCGCGGTACGAATATCGACCAAAGGAACCTTCTGCGCCAGCAATTCCTGTAATTGAGCGTTATCAACTTCGACCACTTCCGCATATCCTGCCATCGGTAACAAGCCTAAAAAAAGCAGCCAGAGCATAAACTTCATATCGAAACCTCCCCAGTAAATTGTTGAATACAATATGTATTCTACCCAATCAGATTAATTCAAGTAAGGGGGGGATGCTTACAAACCACAACAAAAAAAGAAAGGGCCCTGCACTCGGCAGGGCCCCTTGATCACTTTATTGCAGCTCAGTATCAGTCTTGAGCGCTCTGCAGAACCAGATCTTCCTCTTCTGCGGTAACAGTTTCCGGCACCTCGACAGTGGCCTTTTTCGGGCGCAGCGAGA
>NZ_QKAP01000127.1 GCF_003247215.1 Malonomonas rubra
TCCAAAAAGCCCCAAATGAAAAAAAATGAACACCAATTGACACCAATTAAAAGGTTGAGCGATCCGCACGCAATTCAATTAAAAAGAGAAGGAAATCAATGGAGACACTTGCAATCATCATATCTTTAGCCGCACTCGCTCTTTCAACATATACTTGGCGCCATACTGAAAGACAAAAAAGAATTGAAAAAGTTACCGTCGTCGCCGAAAGAATTAGTAATTTAAGATCCAAAATAACTAGTGCAAAACAAAAATATATTTATTTACAACCTACTGAAAAAACATCAGATGACCTTGAACTTGCAATTAAAGAATTAGAGCCTCTTGAAGAACAAACGGAAAAATACAATGACCACATTATTTCTTGGTACAAGAACCCACCAAGCCTAGAAGGAATTGAAGAATATCAAGCAATCTTGGTTAAAGGTGAAAATGAAATAATTCGTTTAATTACAAAAATATCAAATGAGTTAGACAAACAGCGTAAAGGTTGAAATGTTAATTGAAAACTAAACAAGCAGGTAACCAATCAACCGGACGGAAAACACGTCTGCGCAAATTTGAAAAACTAAACCAAATTGCAGTGGAGGCGAACCCTCGCGTCGCCGTCTGTTATCATTACCCGGTAGGTTGCAAACAAACCACTGATGGAGCGAACTCATTCGTAACGCAATGGAAAAAGTGGCGTTGAGAGCTGTTTATAACCGTGTCGCTAGGCGATACGATTTTCAACACGCATTCTTCACAGCCGGATCGGATCAGCGCGGGCGCTGCATGTTGGTGGAGAACGCGGTTAGCCGTGGCAACAGGATTCTTGATTGTGGTTCTGGCACCGGTTCGACTGCTTTGCTTGCTTTAGAAAAAGCCGGGCCATCTGGCAATGCCGTGCTTTTCGATATGAGCGATGGAATGTTGGCCGTTGCAAAAAAACGGATCGCCGAAGCAGGTATGAGCAATCAGGCCGAGTTCAAGACGGGTGACATGCTCTCGTTGCCGTTTGAGGACAACTGCTTCGATGTTGCTCTATCTACCTACAGTATGTGTCCGTTGTATGACCCTGCTAAGGGTGCAAGAGAACTTTATCGAGTGACTAAGCCCGGGGGGCTTATCGGTGTGGCACATTCAACCGACCCTATAAATCCAGCAGTGAAATGGATAGCGGATAGGGTTGAGAACTTGGTCTGGCATATTCCATCAATTTCCCTTGGATGTCGGTCAGTGTCTGTTTTGCCTTCGCTGGAACAGGTTGACTGTGAAATTATTTTTAAAAAGTATCTAGGCATACCGCTAAGGCCATTTTTAGTCTTTGTAGCAAAAAAGCCAGCAACCTAACAGACTAACCGGACGGAAAATACGTCTGTGCAAAATTGCAAAGCAAAATCGAAATTGCGGTGGTCGGAAAGCCGTTCGTCGCCGCGGTTATCATGAACCGTTGACGGATGAAATATCAGTATTATTTGGAGGGATTTGCTTTGAAAAACATGTTCTTTATTCTCATAGCAACTTTAATTTCTTTTCCTACAATTGGTGAAGCAAGCTCCTCAGAAAAAACGATTAAGGATGTTCGAATAATCAATTTCCCAAAAACTCAAAACATCGATGGATCTGTAGAAATTGAAGGTCTTATCAAACACAGCATTATTGACCGTCGTGAAAAAGTGATTATTCCACCTGCAAAACGAAGTGACACAAGTAATTTAACAGAAGCAGGGGTCCTCCACGCAGACGGTTTCACCTCCATTGTCTTGAGCATTTTGGGGGAAGCTAAAAGTGAAACATTTACGCCCGGAGACATTGGCGCAATATTGATTCCAGATGAAACAACAATCATAAGAGCATTTGCAGAAGATCAAGCAATCCTGTTTCCGCTTGAAGTCAAAACCAAAATTATTCCTGAAACTCTTCGTTATTTTGGTTCTGAATCTGAAAAGCAAACAATTGGTTTCCCTAAGTACAGAATATACTTATATAACTCGACAAATAAGAGCGTTGAAGCAAACTTATATATGTACCTAACTAACTAAAGATTCTGCCTAATAACCTGTTAGGTGCAAAAAAGGAGGGAGCCTTGGATTTGCTCTGGGAAATGTTTCAGCACGGTAAAATTTCTAAAGCAAGTAGCACAGCAGATAAAGCATCAATAGAAGTCGGGAAAGCTCAAACTAGAACATATTCCCTTGAAGCAAAACTAGATCATTTAGGATTAATCAACAGAGCAATGTGGTCTCTCCTCAAAGAAAGAACCGAATTAACAGAAAAAGACTTAATAGACCGGGTAGCCGAACTCGATATGGTAGATGGGAAAAAAGACAATAAAATTCATGATATACGGGAATGTTACGGGTGCGGAAAAGGTATCGGGCCAAAAGAAGAAAATTGTATTTATTGCGGTCTGAGCAACCCAATCACTTCGGCTTTCAATAAACTGTAAAAATGCACCTAACCTACAAATCAACGCGGACGGGAATTAGCTCTCTGCGAATTTGAAAAAACAAGGCTCTAGACTAGCAGAAACTCTCTGGTAGTCTAGAGCCAAAACAAAATCAATTGCGGTTGGGGGGCAAGCATTTCGTCGCCCGCCGGTTATCGTGAACCGTTACCACCACTGATCTCAAATTTCGTGAGTTAATCTTACGGCCCCAGACATCTGGAACACAAAATCGGCCCTTTCGCCCTGCTGTAAAATCAGCAACTTAGCGGAAGGGTCTTTTTGATACGGACTTTCTAGACGATTTAAGCGGAAATAGCTTTGTGATTACTGACAGGTAGCGATTGGAGGAGATTGATCTGTAACAGTTTTGGTGGAACAGGCTTCAATCAAGCTGATCTTGCTGATTTATGGTCCAACCGACACAATTAAATAAATATAATTTTGAGCTGGTTGATCCCACGTAAATTGGTGCTAAAAGTAAACAACATAAAAACAATAAATTTCCGATAAAGCCAAAACCCTTGTGAAAGGGGATACGGAAAGCGACTGATCTTTTTGAAAAGATAGCCGAGCTGCTGGTGGAAAAATTTCCTCATGGTATGTTCGGTTTTTTTGTTGGGCAAAAAGAAGGTTGACTCTTTGTAGTCCCCTTAGAGCGAGGGGGCGGATTGCGGATTAACGTTATGCTGAATCTTGCCAAAACAAGTAATATCCCTGGAAAAAAATGATGAAGTCATTAACAACATTTTCAAAAAATTGGAAATCCTAGGTGGCCTTGCGCTGTCCGGCTTGGTAGTTGTATAGGCAACACCTATGTTTGCGCAACCAGAAGCCCCTAGCCAATAATATTTACTGCTCGCTTAAGGTGGAGATGGTGGCAGTGGTGGCTACGCAGGGTCGCAGGGTGGACATGGGAAGGGGACTATGACCAACGAAAGAACTATGACTCAAAAATGAATTCAAGAAAAGATTGTGGACGAGGACAGGGAGTGACTTGAATCTTACTTCCCTTTAATTGAATATTTAATTCAATAAGACTCTCTTCTTCTGTTGTCCTTTACCACACGTCTTAAACTGCCACTTTTCTATCTGATCTTTATTTATATTGCCAATGAGTGAAATTGCCACGATGCCAAGTCCTTGAGGAAGGCGGCTTGTGGAAAGTGGTTTTATTCCTTCTAAGTCTTGTCATCCTTTAGGCCAACCCTAACTTAGTGATCACGAAAGGTTCTAGCCACGGAGGGTAAATTATAGAGCATAACAGCTCTAAAAAAAGGAAGGGGGACGAGATGGAAAACGATGCGAGGTACTTCGTTGAATGTCCCGAGGGTAAGTGGTCGTTGGCAGGGTTCCTGACTCTGTTGCTCGCCTTTTTGCTTGCTCTTCCGACGAATAGTGTGGCCGCCAAAGGCGGCATCCCTGGTCCCCCGACTGGAGGTGAAGCCTCGAACAACCTGTCGATGCCGGCGGTACAGACCGAGTCGGTGAACTCGATCCTGGCCAACTGGAGCACACCCACGGAGCCGGTGCTTGGCGTCCACTATTCCTATGGCTGTGATAAAGGGGAAAGCGACGGTAGTTTCAGTTACCCTAACACATCCTGCGTCGACAGCCTGTCGGATCCCACAATTTATTACGACGCCCTTGAGTGCACCGACAACGAGATGCCATCGCCCTGCGAGGGTCTTCCGGTCGAGCGGATTTATTGGCAGAAGGTGGACGTCAACGAGTGGTGGGCCGACGACGACGGGATATCTTCCGACCCGGGGTATGTTGCGTACGTGGATTGGGGTGATGCCCTCGAGGCGGTCTCCTGGAACGAGCGTTCGGTCATCCGTGTGGAAACTCAGCCTTACAGCACCCAGATTCCCGGCTTTAACCCCGTCATGAACTGTTATGATGCGGCCATTGCTGCTTCTCTGGATCCGGAAACTGCCTGTAAGGTTGGTTTCCAGATGTGGCACGTATCCGGCCAAGGGATTACCGAGCACTGGGGTGTACGGGCCAACGATGATGTGGGTGAATTGACGCCTGCAACTTCCTACAACTACGATTCGCCGTTTCAGATCATCAAAACCAACAATGCACGGCTGAACCTGACCAAGCTGGAAGCAGGGACGGCAACCTGCTCAATGCCGGGTGACAACCCCGGCGATCCTTCTCCTCTCGGTGAGGAGGGTGTTTGGACCGGTACCGAGTGGCAAGGGACCTGTACCTATTCGGACGAGCCCTATAGTGTCGAGGTAAGTGTCGGCGGAAAGTACGTCTACGGATTTAACTGGCGCATGAAGAACGTCGAGCTGGATTCGCTTTGTGCCGGATGGGAAAAGACCGGTTTCTGGCGTCTTACTTTCTATGCTCCAGAGGAAGTGATGTTCACCGATCCGGATGCCCCGAATGTTGCGCCGCCGGCGGTGCCCTCCGAGGTGCGCACCTTGCCGCGAACCGAGTTCAACACGGTCACTGTGCCCGCTCCTGAGCCGGTAGTGGCGATCTTCGCGGAGGAGGAAGAGGAAGATCCAACGGCGGATGACAGGCTCTACAGACCGGTCGTCGATACCGTCAACAACCTGACCTACCTCGACATCTGCATTGTTGGCAAGACGAAAGGCGGAGGTGGCGGTAAGCCTGGCGGTGGCGGTGGCGGTGACGGTAAGCCTGGCGGTGGCGGTAATAAAGTCAATGGACATCCAAACCAGTAAGCGACCACAACTGTATTAAATGTTTTCGGGGCAAAGGAGGATATGCCATGTGGAAACTTATTTGGGGGCTGTTCATCGGTGCAAGCTTCTGGACAGCTACTGCTGCCCTTGCACAAGTTGTCCGAGAAGACGGGGTCAGGTCGTTAGCCGGGACACTGAATACTATGTCTGACAGGTTAGATGATTATCAGTTCAAAAGTCGCGGGAATCATATTCTGTTCGTCGACCTCGATGCTGAACTCTACATTAACAAAGCCTCTCATCATGCAGAGGATACTGAACCCGCTGAAGCGGAAAATGAAGAGTCTTGCGAAGGACCGGCTCGGTTCATTCTCCAAGTCTACGATGAATACGGAAACCTGGTTTGCCATGCAGGAAAGCCGCCAAGGCCGGGATGGGAAACCGATCCACGGATGGCTTGCCTGCTGAACGAAGAGGGGACTTATTTGCTGCGAGTTGGTTTGAAAAATGAAGAGGACTCAACATCAGGGATCTCTGTGGAGGAGAAAATTTTTCCTTATCTCTTATCGGTATCGCTCAGAGCTTTGGCAACCGATGGAAGTCCATCAAACATGAATAATGCGCTAGCGGAAAGCCGGAACAAATTTCCGGGGGGAAATTGAGCGTGATTGAAGCCTCGAAAGGTAATCTGTCATGAAAGGAGAATGGAAGATGGAGATGCCAGGAAGATTTTTCAAGGGCTTGATAAGTTTAACGCTATTTGCATTTGTTTTTATTTGGTCATCGTCTTTTTCTACCGTGTCCATCGCGATGGGAGCAGATGTACTGACACTTGCCAAGGCCGGTGAGGGGAATGGTGGCGGTAATGCGGGAGGCTCTGGGGGAGGCGGAAGTGATGCCAGCGGCAATGAGGGGGCTGGTGGTAACGGGTTGGGAACAACGTCTATGAACCAAGAACAAACCCAGCTACATGAACAACAGCAAGTGCGGACTCAAGATCAAATTCGTAAACAATTACAGGATCCAGATCGGGATCGGGACCAGGATCGGGACCAGGATCGGGACCAGGATCGGGACCAGGATCGGGACCAGGATCGGGACCAGGATCGGGACCAGGATCGGGACCAGGATTGACCAGGATCGGGACCAGGATCGGGACCAGGATTGATCAAAGAGGAGTCTTTGAATAAATCAATTGTGAAAAGAGATTCATTGGAGCGGCTATTTTGTAGTCGTCTTTGGAGAGGGATGTCTGTCGCCGAGAAGGTAAATTTGCTGATTGAACTTGATTCATTTAGCTGGAACAATCTTGTTGAGAAAGGAGATACACTTTCTTGCAACAAGCCAGTTCATTAAATCGCTAATAGCCATTGGTACGGCTAAACCCGAAATTCGGATCAAATGTATTGACATAACGATGCCCCGGCATTGCCTGAGGCTTCGTTATGTCCGCGTCTCAAAACTTGTGAGTTTTTGAAGGGTCGCCACCTCGCATGAAATGGGGTGGCGGTTTTGCGTCATAATCGGTGGCGGGCTTCACAGCATAATGGGTGGCCGCATTCGACCATAATATGCACCCAATGGCGGAGAGAGTAAGCAAACCGCAGCCACAACATATTGTGGCTGGTGGAGACAACTGCATACCCCAGAAAATAAAAAAAGGGCCCCGAAAAACTGGAGCCCTAAGGAATAACAGTAGAATTTAATAACTTCGATTTAGAAGACGGCCTGCAGATATTCGCCGGTAATCTGCTGTTTCTGCTTGGCCAATTCCCTTGGATCGACCTCGACGAACTTCTCGTCTGGCGTGACTTTGAACAGCGGTTGTCCCTTCTGGACAATGGTCCCGTCGCCGCCTTCGATGAGAATTCTGTCGATAGTGCCGGAGAAGGGTGCCGGTACCTTGTTGAACATCTTCATGACTTCGAGGATGAACAGCGGTTGTCCCTTTTCGAAGTGCATCCCCTCGGTGACGAACGGCGGCATGCCCGGTGCTTCCTGCGCATAATACATGCCCCCGCCTGGGGTGACTATTTCGTCGGCCTTTGTTGCTGGTGGCGGCACCAGAACCTTCTTCATTGCAGCTTGCAGTTCTGGATCGTGCAAATAATCCGGAATGGTGACTTCCAGGTCTGCTTCAACAGTGAGGTCGTAGAAGTCTGTCTTTATGGCGACTAGGCAGAGCAGGCCGAGCAGTTCGTTGCCGATTTCGTAGCCGATGTGAGCGGACTGAATCTGCGCCCATGTTTCCTTGTCGTAACCACCCTGTGGCTTGGATTTACAGAGGATGTCGTTCAGTTTGACGAACTCTTCTTTTTCAACTCCGAACTTTACGCGCAGCTCTGCGTAGAAGGTCAGCGCACTGTTCAGCAGGTCGCGGTCGTGCGTCCAGATGACCTCGGCGGCCGGAGCACTTTCACTCCAAGACATGTTGAGGTACTCATAGGTCTCTTCAAGTATGACCAACGGGTTGCGCAGCCATACAACCTTACCGTTCTTGATCTTGAAGTTGTTCTTGTTCAGGCTCAGCCAGCCGGAGAGCATGTGCGGATCGGCAAGGAGCTTTTCCATCGGCCGTGTCAACAGGGTACCCTTGCGATCGAGGGTTTCCGAAACCGCCTTGGCTGCTTCGGCATCATCAGCGTACTGCTTGGCGTAGTGTTTCTTCATTGACAGGAACGCGTAGACGATGTCCAGTTTCTGCGCTTCTTCTTTCAGTTTGCCAACCAGAGTCAGGTAGGGGACGACGAAGCGGGTGGTCGGCTTGGCCATAACGTTGTTGCCGATGAACCAGTTACACAGTCCGTAGTGGAACTCCAAGTTGGTCGCCAAGTTGCTACCACGCAGTACGGTGTTGCGCAGAACTTTCGAGAGATGCTCGTAGCTTGCGAACCGGTCCTCTCCCTTGGTTAGCAGTAGTGCAATGTTGGAGTCGTAGGCTCCGGCAAGATGATAGCGCATAAACAGACCAGTGTCCGGATTGGTGGTGCAGATCCCCTGATCGTCACGAATTTCGCCTTCGATCGGTTTTGACCAGTAGCGGATGTAGCCGCCGGCACTTGGGGAGAGCGAACAGTCGGTCGCATTGAGACGCGCTTCTGCAGCAGCACCAAAGCGGGGAATCCGCTCCGGTTTTGGCAGACGCTCTTTGTGCATGGCGAGCAGGGCCATCGCCTCGACCAGAGACTCGACGATGAAGTAGTCATTCTTGTTTTTCGGGTTGACGAACTTGAGGCTGTAGACCAATTCGGTAACCCGGTGCTCGACCTGAATCCGGGTGTTCACCTCCATGAAGTAGTGACGATCACCGTCGACGATACACTCGAAGGTCGAAGCGGAGTCGAGACGGACGGCCGCGCCGAAACGCTCCGACTGCTCTTCCATGGCTCTGAGGACTTTTAGGTCGGACTCGAGGGCTTTCTGCTGAGCCTTGTTTTTGGATTTCTTGGCCTTGTCAATCTCCAATGTCAAGGCTTCTTGGGTGACCGAGATTTCTAGCAACTTCTGCTCGTGCATCTGCAGCGAGCAGTCCCGGCCGCCGAGAGCAATGCACCACTCGCCGTTACCGAGCAGCTGGATTTCGTTGTGGCGGGTCTGCTCGATGTTCAGCTCGATCAGCACGTTCTTGTTGTCGCCGATGCCATTGGCTTTGACCTCGTTGAGGATTTCGCGAACCAGGCCAGGTGCGTCAGCGGCAGCTTCCTTGATCTGCTTGTCGCTCGGCTTTTTGTTCATCAGCAGTGAGGCGCCAAGAATCCGCTGCCCCTTGCCACCGCCGCCGCCGATCGCCTTCAGGCGAATCCGAGCGCCGGGGTAGTTTTTGAACATGTCAGCGCATTCCGCCTCAACCTGAGCACAGAGTTCTTCGACGGAGAAGAGATCGATCCCTTTGTCGTAGGAGGCGAAGAGGATTTTGTCGGCCAACTCTTCCAGCGACATCTTGCCATTATCCTTGAGTTCCAGATCTTCAGCCTTGGCGAGGGAAAGGAGTTGCTCGCGGGTTTTATGCTTTTTCAGCAGGGTGCGGGCGGTGACGTTGTCGATACCGGGGGTGACCGAAACCTTCACCTCAAGAGCAGTCCGCTTGGCTTCGTCTTTTTTGCCCGCTGCGCGCTGGGTAGCGGAGCAGGGGCCGATGAACTTGAGCCCGGCATCTTCGATCGCGGCGACGAACTCGTCGTCTTCGGCCATGAAGCCGTAACCAGCGAAAATCGAGTCATAGCCGTTGTCCTTGGCGATGTCGATGATCTGCTGAATCCGTTCAACCCGCTCTTCTTTGGAGGCGCCGGTATAGTCGGGCACCCGGTGGACGCGGCTGTTATCGGTCAGCTGGCGAAGCTCCGGGGAGAGGGCATTCGGATAGACGATCGAGTCTTTTTCCGAGAGCAGGATACCGTAGTGAGAGATCCCCATCTCTTCGTAAACATCCATCGCCTCTTTACGGATCGGGCCACGGCAAACGATCAGCGGCTTGAGGTCTTCACAGCTGAAAGAACGAACCCATTCGGACGACGCCTGGCTGAGGCGACGGTCCTTATGGATCAACGGATTGTTTGCATAAAGGTCTGTATTTTGTGCCATCGGCTTAATCTCCACGTTTAATTGTGTCGTGCGGTATTTCATCAGATGTCCCTCAATTTCTGTTTAATGGAATTCGCGCTGGACGTCCTGCCATGCGGACGGCTTGTAGTGGCGCAGGAAGAAGTTGAGGTTCTCGCCGAGGACCTTACGCAGGTCGGTCGGCATGACCAGCGAGGAGATCGAACCGAGAGCCAGACCTTCTTTCGGGTTCATCAGTTCTTTCTCGTAACGGGTGTTAAGCGCTGCTTCTTCGTTCTTGAGCCACTCGGCAGCTTCTTTCTCCGCATCGCGTGTGGCATCGTCGCCGTCCATGCCTGCCTTGACCCGCTCCTGAACGCCTTCAGCAATACGCTGCTTGATGGCACCGCGAACCTTGCGCAGCTCGTTCTTGTAGACGAACTCCTTGCCGGCCGGTCCCATAACCGCCAGGCGGGTGGTCGGCAGGGCCAGCACCAGGTCGGCGCCGGTCGGGTAGTTGTTGTAGGAAGCGTAGGCACCGCCGTAAGCGTTACGCAGGATCAGCAGAATACGCGGGGTGCGGACATCGACGATCGAATCGAGCATCGAGCGGCCGGCCTGGACGATACCGCGGGCTTCCTGCTCGCGGCCCGGTAGGAAGCCGGTGGTGTCTTCCATGAAGATCAGTGGGATGTTGTAGATGTTGCAGAAGCGGACGAAACGGGCGATTTTAAGTGCCGAGTCACAGTCGATCTGGCCGGAAGCGACCGCCGAGTTGTTGGCGACAAAACCGACCACGTTGCCACCAACACGTCCGAAGGCGGTAATCGCTTCACGGGAGCGGGTTGGTTGCAGTTCGAAGTAATCGCCGTGGTCACAGATTTGCTGGATGATGATCGACACGTCGAACGGGGTGTTGAAGCCGGTCGGCGAGTTGAAGGCCTTCTTCAGCAGGGTGTTGATCTCCCAGGTTTTGCGGTCGATCGGATCGCTGGTTTCCTGGAAGGGGGCCATGCTGTAGTTGTTGTCCGGCAGGTAACTGAGCAGGCGAACTGCGGTGCGCAGCGCTGCGGTTTCATCGGCCACGGCCAGGTCGGTAACGCCGGAGGCGCTGTGGACCTTCGGCCCACCCAACTCTTCAGGGGTGATGTCCTCACCGAGGACCGACTTGACGACGCCCGGGCCGGTCAGGCCGAAAAAGGTTTCTTCCGGCTGGATGACGAAGCTGCCCTGCCGCGGCAGGTAGGAACCGCCACCGGCATTGAAGCCGAACATGCACATAACCGAGGGGACCACACCGCTGATTTTGCGCAGGGCGGTGAAGGCCTCTGCGTAACCGTCAAGACCGCCGACCCCGGCCGGGACGAAGGCGCCAGCCGAGTCGTTCATGCCGATCAGCGGAATCCCTTTCTCACCGGCCATATACATCAAGCGGGCCAGTTTCTGGCCGTTGGTGGCGTCGATGGAACCGGCGCGGACGGTGAAGTCATGACCGTAGAGTGCGACGTCGCGGCCGTTGATGTTGAGGATGCCGGTGACCAGCGAGGCACCGTCGAGGTTTTTACCCCAGTTCTGGAACAGGATGTTCGGTTCGCTTTCGGTAAGCACCTTGATCCGCTCCCAGACGGTCATCCGCTTTTTGAAGTGCTGCTTTTCGATCTGGCCGACCGCCACCGATTTGATCGGTCGCTCAATCAGGTCATGACCTTCTTTCATGACCTCTTCATAGCCGCCGGTCTGGCCGGCGATTTCACCGGGAATGGTGAATTCAACTTCTTCCGCTGCTGCGAGAGGGTTCTGTAGCGAGGGTTTGATTGTTGTTTTTGACATCTCGGTCATTCCTTTGCGTCTTTTGGAATTGATTTCCGGCCCGAATTGGATCTTGGTGAGAGCCGGATGAATTTTCTGATGACAGACGAATTATCTAAATTGTTTGGTACTGATTCGATTTAAATAACAAGGCAACTTAAAACGCTGTTTTTTGCACAGGTAACCAAACAAAAAATAGGCGAAATTGTCAAGAGAAATTTTATTTAGGATAAAAAATTACAGGTTTAGTTTAAGCGTCGATTTTGGTTGAATTGATGGTTTTTAATTTTCTGGCTTTGTAAATTCGAGGCAGCAGTAAATTTGCCGGGCAATTTTTTCGAAGCTTTCTATCTTGCTGAAAATATTTAATAAAAATTTAGGTGTGTTTTTTTTCTGTCATTTCCACGGCAGAAAAGATCAGACCTTTTGACCAAAAAGGCATGTTAAAAACAGCCTGAGTAAAAAAAAAACACAAAATTATACTCAGAGTAAAAAATACCTCTTAAGGGAAAGGTTGAAAATAGACGATGTTTGATCGGTTGCAAACTTGAGCATTTCATTGGGCGATATTTACTGCTTTGTGGAACGAGGTATACGTTTGGGTGGCGGGTTGTCGGAACAGGGTTTTTGTTCGTTATTTACTTTGCTAATGTTTTTGGGTCGAAAGTGGTACAAAGCTTCGCTACTTATGCTGACGAAGAGGAGTCGCTCATCTTTTACTGCGTTTACGGCGTTGGCTTTTCCTGGTTGCTGATTTGCGTGGTGAGCGCGGTGGGCGTTTATCAAAAAGTTGCTGCGCTACGTCTTCCCGGCCACAAATTCTCAACGCATCAAGGATGTCCGGCTTCGCTTCCGGTTTGTGATACAGCAGCAGGGCTTTTTGCAGGCGTTTTTCCTTTGCGGTGCGTGGAACATGCAGTCGTTCGCCGCTAAAGGGATCTTTGCCGGTGTGGTAGATGCAGGTAGCTAGGCTTCCCGGTGTGGGGGTGAAATCCTGCACCTGCTCGACTTTCAGGTTGTGGCGTTGCAGATAGAGGGCAACCTCGACCATATCTTCCAGCGTGCAGCCGGGGTGGCCGCTGATCAGGTACGGGACAATCGCCTGGCGCAGGCCGAGCTGTCTGCTGCGCAGGCGAAATCTTTCCAGAAAGTCGGTGAACAGTCTGGCGCCCGGCTTGCGCATTATCGCGGCGACCCGGTCGCTGGTCGACTCCGGGGCAACTTTCAGCAACCCGCCGATATGGTGCTGTAGCAGCTCGTCAAAGTAGTCCTGCTGAAACTGCAGCAGATCATAGCGAATTCCCGATGCGACAAAGATGTGCTTGATCTTTTCCTGGCTGCGTATTTTACGCAGCAGGCGGACCGCTCTTTTGTCATCAGTGCGCAAGTTTGTGCATACGGTTGGATAAAGACAGCTGCTGCGCCGGCAACTCCGCTCCGCAGCCGGGTTGTTGCAGCCGAGGCCGTACATGTTGGCGGTTGGCCCGCCGACATCGCTCAGGGTGCCGCGGAAGTCCTGCTGTTCCGCCAGTTGGTCAATCTCTGCCAGGATGGAACCTTCCGAGCGGGACTGGATGGTTTTCCCCTGATGGTGGGTGATGGCGCAAAAAGCGCAGCCGCCGAAGCAGCCGCGATGGCTGGTGATCGAATTGCGAATCTGTTCGAAAGCCGGAATCTTTTCCGTGTAGCCGGGGTGCGGCAGACGGGTAAAGGGGAGGGCGTAGCACCGGTCCAGCTCCGCTTCGCCAAGCGGTAGCGCGGGCGGATTGACGGAGAGCATCCGGTTGCCATGCAACTGCACCAGTGGTTTGCCAGTGAAAGGATTTTGCTGCTCGCTCAGCAGCTTGAACATCCGGTTGTAGGTATCCGCATCTGTGCTGACCTCTTCAAACCCGGGTAGCTCAATCGCTCCCTCAGGGCGGTCTTTGCTTAGAATCGCTGTTCCACGAATACCGGTGATCTGCTTGATCTCCTCTCCCGCCGCCAAGCGGTGCGTCAATTCGAGCAGTGCTGTTTCCGCCATCCCGTAAAGCAGCAGGTCGGCTTTGCTGTCGACTAAGATCGAGCGACGTACCTTGTCATCCCAATAGTCGTAATGAGCAAAACGGCGCAGGCTGGCTTCGATGCCGCCGATAATTGTCGGTAATCCCTTGAAAGCTCCTTTGACTGCAGCGGTATAGGCAATGATGGCCCGATTAGGTCGTTTGCCGGCGATTCCGCCCGGGGTGTAGGCATCATCATGACGGATTTTTTTTGCCGCCGTGTAGTGGTTGACCATCGAGTCCATCGCCCCGGCAGAGATGGCCGCGAACAGTCGCGGCCGACCCATCACTTTGAACGCTTCAGGGTTATTCCAGTCGGGTTGGGCCAAGATGCCGACTCGGAAACCTTCAGCTTCCAGCAGCCGCGCCAATAGCGAGGTACCGAAAGCCGGGTGGTCGATGTAGGCATCGCCGGTGACGAACAGTACATCCAGTTCCTCCCAGTTGCGGGCCTGCATTTCTTTACGGTCGGTTGGCAGGAACTTTTTTGTGAATTTCATTATTGAAGTGCTCAATGCGTTTTCTTCTTATTCAGAGAACAAATTTAGATCAGAACTCAATAGCACAGATTTACTTTGCGGTGTCATTTTTGTCCGCTAGAGAGAGGCAGAAATCCCGCTGGGGGATGGGGCTTGAGGGGTGAACCAGAGCGCTTTGTTCGACAATATTCATCTCGTCCTTTATAAAAACAGCAATATAAACAAGGTGTTGTGGCCGACTTAAAATATTACCAGATCCGTCATAATTTTCTTGACTTCCGATCATTTGCGTGTAAATTATTACCATGTCGGATAGATTTTGTTGCTGAATAAAAAAAAATCAAAACGGATCTTCAATGTTTAACAAAGCTTTTCATCTGTACTACGACGGTTTCCGCTCGATGGCCCTTGGCCGTACGCTGTGGAAGCTGGTCCTGATTAAACTGTTTATTATGTTTGCAATCTTGAAGACATTCTTTTTCCCCGATTTTTTGGCGACGAATTTTTCAACGGATGCGGAACGCGCTGATTACGTTTTACAGAACCTGACCCGGATTGAGTCGGATTCGAATCGCTAAAGACAGCGCTTCAGATTATTTACCTGCGGCTGCAGTGCGGCTCTAACACAAGCATGGGAGGACAAGCGTGATTGAACAGATCGACTTAAGCCTGGTGAACTGGGCGAGGGCGACATTTGCTTTAACGGCGATGTATCACTGGATTTTTGTGCCCTTGACCCTGGGACTCTCTTTTCTCTGCGCCTTTTTCGAATCGATCTATGTGCGCACAGGAAATGAGGAGTGGAAAAAACTGACCAAGTTCTGGATGACTCTGTTCGGGATCAACTTCGCCATCGGCGTCGCGACCGGAATCATCCTCGAATTCGAATTCGGGACCAACTGGTCGAACTATTCTTGGATGGTTGGAGATATCTTCGGCGCGCCGCTGGCGATCGAGGGGATTTTCGCCTTTTTCATCGAGGCGACCTTCTTCGCTGTGATGTTTTTCGGTTGGGACCGGGTGACGAAGAAGATGCACCTGTTCTCCACCTGGATGGTGGCGGTCGGCTCCAACCTCTCGGCACTCTGGATCCTGGTGGCTAATGGCTGGATGCAAAGCCCGATCGGCATGAAATTCAACCCCGATACGGCCCGTTTTGAAATGCAGGATCTTTGGTCGGTCATCTCCTCGCGGGTTGCGATCAGCCACTTTACTCATGCAACCAGCTCCGGTTTCTTGCTTGCTTCGCTGTTTGTGGTAGCGGTCTCTTGCTGGTTTTTGCTGAAAAATCGTCATAGCCTGTTTGCCAAACGTTCTATTGCCGTGGCCTGCGTGTTCGGTCTGTTGAGTTCGTTGTTTGTGGCTTTTACCGGCGATGAGCACGCCTTTATCACCGCCCGGACTCAGCCGATGAAACTGGCGGCGATGGAAGCACTTTGGGAAGGCAAGGAGCCGACCGGGCTGATTGCGGTTGGTTTGGTTAACCCCGATAAAAAGCCGGGAGATGAGCAGGATCCCTTCGAGTTCAGTATCGAAATTCCCGGGATGTTGACCCTGCTGGCTCATCGTCGGTTCGAGGGCGTTGTCCCCGGCATCAATGACCTGACTTTCGGTAATGAAAAGCTGCAGATCGAAGGTGTTGCCGAGAAGATCCGGCGTGGTCGGGTGGCGGTCGCCAGCCTCGGCGATTACAAAGCGGCGCGCAAATCTGGGGATGCTGTCGCCGCCGAGCGTTCATTGAAGATTTTTAATCAGAATCAGGATTATCTGGGTTACGGCTATCTCGACTCGGTCGAGCAGGCGGTGCCGTCGGTCCCGATCACATTTTACGCTTTTCGGACGATGGTCAGCTTGGGGACCCTTTTCATCCTGATGTTCCTGGTTTTTCTCTACCTGTCAGCAAAAAATAAACTGGAAGACTACCCGCTGATACTCAAGTTTGGCGTGCTCTCGGTTTTTCTCGGCTATGTCGCCTCGCAAGCGGGCTGGGTTGTGACCGAAGTCGGGCGTCAGCCCTGGGCGATTCAGGGTATGCTGCCAGTAACTGTGGCCCGCTCGAATCTCGATTCCGGTACCGTCGCGGTGACCTTTTTCTTGTTTCTGTTCCTGTTTACCGCTCTGCTGATTGCGGAGATTAAGATTATGGCCAAGCAGATTTCGCTCGGTCCCGAAGGAGGTAAATCATGATCGGCAGTCTTGATTGGTCGACGCTACAGCAACTCTGGTGGCTGATTGTTTCGGTTGTCGGTTCCCTGTTTGTTTTCTTGACGTTTGTCCAGGGTGGGCAGACCCTGATTCTGACTTTGACCAATGATGATAACGAGAAGAACCTGATGGTCAATTCGATTGGTCGCAAATGGGAGCTTACCTTTACCACGCTGGTGTTGTTCGGGGGCGCCTTCTACGCTTCGTTCCCGCTTTTCTATGCTTCCAGCTTCGGCGGTGCCTACTGGGTGTGGATCGCGATACTGTTTACTTTTGTCATGCAGGCGGTCAGCTATGAATATCGTCGCAAGCCGAATAACTTTCTTGGGCAGAAGACCTACGAGATCTTCATGTTTATCAACGGTTCGGTCGGTATTTTGCTGATCGGCGCAGCTGTCGGCACCTTTTTTACCGGCTCGAACTTTGTTCTTAACGATTACAACCTGGTTCAGTGGACCCATCCCTTGCGGGGCCTGGAAGCAGCCTTCAGTCTGTTTAACGTCAGTTTCGGACTGTTTTTGGTATTTCTTGCCCGGGTGCTGGGTTCACTCTATCTCGCAAATAATCTGGAGCACCAGTCATTGGTAGGTCAGTTACAGGTCTCCGCTTTCAATAACCTGCTCTGTGCACTGCCTTTCCTGTTGTATGTGCTGATTAGGTTGGTGCTGATGGATGGCTTTGCCGTCGATCCGACCAGCGGTGACGTCAGTCTGGTGTCGGGCAAGTATCTGCAGAACCTATTGGAAATGCCGCTGGTGCTGATTTTGCTGGTGGCTGGACTGGTGTTGGTGGTTTTCGGTGTGGTGATAAATCGTTTTATGGGGTCGGTACGGGGGATCTGGCCGTCCGGATTGGGGACTGTGTTGACCTGTTTGGCAGTATTCTCACTGGCCGGGTACAACAACACCTCATTCTATCCGTCAAAGGCCGATCTGAGCAGCAGTTTGACCATCTATAATGCGTCGAGCAGTCACTACACCTTGACGATGATGTCCTATGTGGCGATCGCTGTACCTTTTGTATTGGCCTACATTGCTTGGTTCTGGCGCCAGATGGATAGCAAGAAGTTATCCGTTGAAGAACTGGCAGCTGACGATAAGAGTTACTAAAAAGGAGTGCCGCTATGCTTTTAATTGCCTGGTTGATCTTGTTGACCGTATCTTACTTTGCTTCAGTTAAACTGCTGGAGACAATTGACCTGTTGTAAATTTGTATTAAATGATGGATAAAGAAATCCCCATGAACCTTAAATGGTTCATGGGGATTTTAAGTGGAACCAGTGGCAATATTAACAACTGTTCCCGGCGACTGGTAGGATGGCAAACCCTTGTCCGTGCGAATTAGTGATATAGTCGATTTGATAACCCTTGGTAAAGGGGAGCACATGCTCGGCAATCAGTAATTCGATACCGTTCACTTCTATGGTTTCTTCTTTCTTTTTTAGTTCATCCAGAACCAAGCCCAAGTTGGGCCCGCCTCAGCCAAAACCTTCAAACACGACCCGGATCAACTTGCCAGGATTCTTTTTCAATACCTGCTTGAAATTTTCGCAGGCTTTTTCTGTCATCGTCAGCATAGTGAATTCGCACCTCCTCAACGTTCCGACACATTTTATATGTAAATATATGAAAGTCAATATAAATAAGGTTTATCCACTTCGCTCAAGTAACCGCTTCCAGAACCAGAAATTTCAAAGGTGCTGGGGCTGACTGAACAGCTTGTTGCATGATTCGCCAAAATCGCTTGTCAACTGATCTGCAATTACGGCGATTAAAGCGAAAAACATTTTCATCCAGGTAGCGCTGCAAATACTGCGAATCAAATCGCCTCTGGAACGTACCGAGCATGACCCGTTTAGCCGGTGACGCAACCAAATGGACGCCGGGCAATGCGCTTTTTTATCAGTGGTTTTACTCTGAACGATGGCTTTGTGGTTATCGCCTTCCTTCTGTAAAACACTGTAAGCTCCCCAGCCATCAGTTGTGACCTGACTGTAGGCTAAGATATTTGTTTTGATAAAAGACATCAGATCGACCGCGCTACAGGTCTAAACGACTTGCATGCGCAGTCGACCAAGGTTACGCCCTTTACGGTCGACGGCAATCGCGACTTTACATTTGTGCTCAGCCCCTCTGCCTCGCTTGCCGCTGTGTGCGCCGCCGAAAAAACATTCATCAACCTCGATGGTTCCGGAGAGCTTGTTTCGATTCGGAAAAACCGTGCAGGTTCCTTACGTTTGCAGCCAGGAGCAGGCTGTTTGGTAACTGCTGAACCCAAGAAGGCTTGCAGGGTGGTGGCATTGAGCCCGTTCTTACGGGTCGAGAATCACCAAAGAACCTTGAACCAGAGAGTCAAAGGCTTTCTGGTCCCATGAACGATCGTTCCTGCAGTGACTGAGTTGATATTCACAGTGCCTGCAGAGAAAAGGCCTCTGGAACCCATCCGGAATTGGTCATGGCCACAGCGGGAGCATCTGAACCCCTCTGCCCAGCGAAGTTGAAGGAGATAGTCAGGGCAAGCATCTTCCGTATGGAACCTGCGGTCAAATTCAACTTCATTGCTTGGAAAATCTTCTATCCTTGCCGGCCTTCTCTTTAAGCTGACGCCAGTTTGTACCAACTACGTGACAGCTAAGGTCTCAACTGGAGCGAAGGGGACAACCAGATAACATAAAAGCTTGTTTGTTGCAGCAATTGTCCGTATTGTTGTGTGCGTAAAAGCTACCCTTTAAAAGCAGACGATTCGGTCAGAGACGTTGAATTTGTAAAGAATTATCTTTTCGTTTGACTGTATACCGGTTCAAATATTAAAAATAAGGTTGTGTGGGAAATTTATTAATTTTTTCTGAGTGTTGAGAGTTATGCATCAGATAGAAGATAAACGAGAAGATGGCGCTCAGTCGGCGTCAACCAATAAAGGCAGAAGGGCGCGGCACAAGAGAAGTTCCATCAATTCCGTCGGTGTCGCATCAACTTTTGACAGCAAAGGGTTGAATAACTTTTTCGTAAACTACCTGACAACCATGCTGGTCATCGAGGGGCTGATCTTTTTTTTCTGCTTCGTAAATCACTTGGCTACGGGTAGTTCGGAATTTCCGTGGAAAAACTACCTGTTTGCTACCTTTATTACTCCGGTGGCCATCACCTTCGTGTTTGGCCTGATCATCCTCACCTTCAATAAGTACTTTTTTAAAGGTGCTGTCGAGGCGCCTGATCCGTATGCTTCCCATTATTCAGGAAGTCTCCGCAAAGGAGACCGGTTGGAAACTTTTTTTCAGGTCGTCCATCGCTTACCTTTCCTGTTCAGTCTGTTGCTGCTGATCGCGGCAACGGCGATCGCCTACAAAATGGACGATATCGTTCTTTACGCTGCGCAGGCGGGCGCGACAACTGCGCGCTACCTATTTATCACTCTGGTGTCGGTGATGGCGGTTATTGCATTGGGGATCGGGATCTGGATGATTCTCAGCTATCGTTTGCGGCAGAAAACGTTAGCCAGCGAACATCAATACCGGATGCAATTGATGGATCAATTCGGGATGGTTTTGCTCGATAACGGAACCATGCTGAATAAGGATGGTGATGTTGTTTACCAGCAGGAAATAGACACCGCGCAGGTTAGCTACGATGACAGTGAAGAAGTGCAATTGATCGAGGAAGTCAAAAGGGATAACTAAGGATTTCGTTAGTGTCGTCATGCAAAGTATTCGTACCGTAGTTGATTTTGTCTAGTTTTGATCAAAAAAACCTCTGCTCTTAGAGTAGGGGTTTTTTTGATTGTAGCTGAGTATTTGGTGGGTCACAAAGATCGTAGGTCGTTGAGGGGGCGATGTCGATAAAACTAAAACTTGTTGCAATCCTAGGGCTGGTCAGTTTAGTGCTGGGGGGGGCTTTGTGGCTGGAACTCACCAGCGCCTACCGGATCGAACAGCAGGTAAAACTGTTTGTGCCTGCGACCGGTTACCTGCTGGGGATTGCAGAGGTCAACACCGGAATTGCGCGTCAGACAAAAGAGGCCCTCGATTATCTCGTCACCGGAGAGGCGGAAGATAAGGAGGATTTCAAGCGGTTGGCAGAAGAGGTCGAGAAAGGATTCGAGTTATGGATAAAATCGGCTGAAACTCAGAAGCACCTTGGTGTTGAGGGGGGAGAAGAGAATATCGACAAAGGGAACTCGGTTAAAGACACTTACTATCAGTGGGTTGGTAATGTCCTTGGTAGTTTCGACCTGATCGATAATGGGCAACTTGCCCTGGCGTTGAAGCAGTTTGAAGAAGGTTCCTGGAAGTTTCTGGAAAAGAAGATCTTTTCTGCCATCGGTGATGAAATGCAGGATGGTTTTAAAGAAGTTGAAAGTGCCTACCATGAACTGTTACTCGTCATAGGGGGGCGACTATGGGGGCATGCCGACAACACGGAAATGCTTGAAAACACTCACGCCGCGATCAACAATGTCGTTGCCGGTTGTCAGGTCAACTCTGCCGTTGGCCGCCAGTTCTCAGCCTTGTCGACCTATCTGCTTACCAGTAATCCGGATTGCCTTGATCTCTACCGGAGAGTGAAGGTCGAAGCAGAAAAAGCGATCAACGACTGGTTTTATGCCGCCTATGAGCAATCCCTGATAGTAGGCCATCAGTATTCAAAGTCGGTATCGAACGTCAGTAAGGTCGTTGCCTCATTGGAAGCCTTTTTCAGCTTGGAAGAGACCGCAGTCAACCTTAAACAGGTTGGTGAAGGTCATCGGGCGCTACGGATGATTATCGATGGACCGATGGAAAGTCCCCTCGGGGACCATCTGCCGTTGATGATGTTTTCCGCTCAAGATGCCGCCAGCAAGGAGTTGGTCGAATTGGCTGACAACGCCAGTCAGCGGGGAGTTGTGCTAATCGTCATGGCATTTCTGTTTGCTCTGGTGATGATTCTGCGCATGGGGCATTACTTGTTGATGTCCCTGCATGTGTTGCAGGAAGGGATGGATGCCCTGGCTAGCGGGCAGCTGGATAAAAGGATCGAACTTTGCGGTAAAGATGAACTCGCGCAGTTAGCTGAACATTTTAATTCCATGTCGGAGAACCTTTACCGTTCGAATAAGGAGATTGAGGAGCTGAATGTTTGCCTGGAACGGCGGGTTGCTGAGCGAACCAAAGAACTGGCAAAGGCTAATCACGAACTCGAAGCGTTTAATTCTGCGGTATCCCACGACCTCCGCAGCCCGCTCTCGGTTGTCACCGGTTATTCGGAAGTTCTGCTGGAACAGACGGAAGAGAGCGACGAACTTGGTCGGGAGTTGTTACTGGCGATTCACACTGCTGGTGAGAAAATGGACCGGATTATCAGCTCTTTGCTTGAACTTTCTCGTATCGATACCCTAGAACTGGACCGGATCAAAATCAACTTGTCGAAACTGGTGACTGAACTGATGGAGCGCTTCAAGTGGCAAGATCCCGAACGCCGTGTTCGAGTTATCGTTGAACCGAATCTGATCGTTATCGCCGACTACGACCTGTTGTTGATTGTGCTGGAAAATCTCCTTGGCAACGCCTGGAAATATACTTCGGCTAAGCAGGTCGCCGAGATCGAGTTGGGAAGCGAATATGCTGAGGGTCGGCGTTCTTACTTTATCCGCGATAATGGCGCCGGTTTCGATATGAACCATGTCGAAGAATTGTTCAAGCCTTTCAAACGTTTACACTCTCAGGAAAAATTCGAGGGCATCGGGGTCGGACTGGCGACGGTGCAGAGAATCCTTCAGTCTCACGGTGGAGAGATATGGGCGAAGGGGGCGATTGATCGTGGCGCCACCTTTTATTTCACCCTCTCTTGATTGCCTTTTCTCTACAGTTTGCTTTCAGCGGTCAGCTCCGTTAAGTAGCGCCAATAGCCTTTCGGCATGAACTGCTGCCTCAGTTTCGGGTTGTAACGATCTGGGTTGCTGATGCTTTGGTAGAAGCCACGCCAGAACGCTTTCAGTTGCTGCTCGTTCTTGTGCAGTACGATCTCCGATGAAATTTCCAGCCGCTCGATCACCTGCCAACCATTATCCTCTCCCTGCAAGGCCATTTTAAATTGCTCGTCCCGAATTAACCAGCGCTGGCCGGCGACTGTAACGGAAATCATGCTGGCAAATGATAAAGTGACTTTTTTCAGTCAGAAAGGAGTCAGACATACCAATAAGGTATTTGGCGGTTCTTGGATAAAAGTCGTCAAGATGCTCAGCGACAATGGGCAAGAGGTTGTCGAGGTTTTTCGTTCGCGCAACAAAAGCTAGTCGATTCCAAACTATTACCTGTTCACAAAGTGAAAAGAAAGGATAAGGGGGATCCCGCCTGCCCGCTCTTTTTAGGCAATAGCAGCCTGAAGAGTGGTCGGCAACTCCTTATAGAAAGAGTTGATACGCTGGATCGTCCGTTTCTTCGACAAATCGGTATCCCAGATCGGCAAGAAACTTTTGCAACTTCTTTTCATCGCAGGCCGGTATTTCCAGCCCGATCAGCACCCGGCCGAATTCTCCTCCCTGATTCCGGTAATGGAACAGCGAGATATTCCAGTCCGCTCCCATGTCCGCAAGAAAACGGGTCAGGGCACCCGGACGTTCAGGGAACCAGAAACGGAACAGCCGTTCGCGGATCGCTTCCGGGGAACGTCCGCCGATCATGTAGCGCAGGTGGGTCTTGGCCAGTTCGTTGTCTGTCAGGTCGATGTTTTCAAACCCCTGTTCGGTTAACCGGGCCGAGAAACCGGTCCGGTTGATGCCGTTGCCGATCGAGATGCCCATGAACAGCTGTGCCTGACTGCGATCGGCAAGACGATAGTTGAACTCTGTGATGTTGGCATCGGCCAGCACTTGCTCGCAGAAGTAGCGTAGCGCTCCGACTTTTTCCGGGATTGTCACCGCAAACAGTGACTCACGCCCTTCGCCGGTTTGAGTTCGTTCCGAAACATAACGCAATCGTTCGAAGTTCATGTTTGCGCCGGAGTTAATTGCCACCAGGGTCTGGCCATTGATGTTGTGTTGTTTGACGTACTGTTTGAGTCCTGCTATCCCAAGTGCTCCAGCCGGTTCGACGATTGAGCGGGTCTCCTGGTATACAGATTTAATCGCACCGCACAGCTCATCGGTGCTGACGCGGATAATCTCGTCGACATGCTGGCGACAGATGTCGAAGGTTAATTTGCCGATCTTGCGCACCGCCACGCCGTCCGCGAAAATCCCAACCGATTTCAGGGTGATTCGTCTGCCAGACTGTAGCGAGCGGTACATGGCATCGCTGTCGTATGGCTCTACGCCGATCACCTTCACCTCAGGGCAGAGAACTTTGAGGTAGGCCGCAATTCCGGAGATCAGCCCGCCGCCACCGACCGGGACAAAGACTGCATCGATTTTTCCGGCGCTCTGGCGCAGCAGTTCGTCGGCAACGGTGCCTTGTCCCGCGATCACCAGCTGGTCGTCAAACGGGTGGATATAGGTCATGCCTGTCTCTTCGATCAGCTGCTGGCAGCGTTCCGCCGCTTCCGAGTAATTGTCTCCGTGCAGGATCACCTTGGCACCGAGGGTTTTAACCGCGTCGACCTTAATTAGCGGGGTGGTTGCCGGCATCACGATCAGCGCATCCAGATTGAGCTGACGAGCGGAATAGGCAACTCCCTGAGCATGGTTGCCGGCTGAGGCGGCGATCACTCCGGCAGCTTTTTCCTCATCGGAGAGATGGGCAATTTTGTTGTAGGCGCCGCGAAGTTTGAAGGAAAAAACCGGCTGTAGGTCTTCCCGCTTCAGCATAATCTGGTTGTTTAGCTCTCGCGACAGGTCGAGCGCCGACTCAAGCGGTGTTTCGACTGCCGCTTCGTAAACTTTAGAGGTCAGGATCTGGCGGATCAGCTTCTGCATCATGGCTCCTTGAGGAAAGTTCCGCATAAATAGCATAAATATTTCAACTTGTCAGTCGTCGTTCCTCCTGCTAATCCCTTAATCAAGATATCTTTTGATATTAACTTATCTAGTTTCTCCTTGGAGATTGCCGATGCAAAAACTGCGGAAGTTTGTTGCTCCTGAATTCTTCTTCGGTGAAGGAGTTCTTGATCTGGTCGGGCACTATGCGGTCAATTTGGGTGCAGAGAAGGTTTTGGTGGTAACCGACTCTAGTGTGATCAGTGTCGGTTAGGGGCCGAAGGTCGTCGATAGCCTGAGTGCCGCGCAGATCGAAAGTGTTGTCTTTGCCTCGGTGACACCAATTCTCCAGGCTGAAGATGTCATGGCCGGCAGTGATACTTTTCTCTCTAACCACTGTGGTTTTATTGTCGCTGTCGGCGGCGGGGCAGGTGACCGTAGAAGGGCAGGCTTAAAATCTATCTATTTGCAGTGAGAATATCCTGGTGGTTGACGACGAAATGCAGGTCGGACGGATGCTCGGTGAGATGCTACAACAACTAGATTATCAGGTCGATCTTCATCAAAGTGCAGGTTTTCGAACAGAACCCGGGCAGTTTGCTATGCTGGTGACCGATATGACCATGCCGCAGATGACCGGTCTGGATTTGTTGCGGAATTACGCAGCATACGCACCGATCTCCCGGCCATTCGTTGTACCGGTTCCAGCGAGTTGATCAATGAACAGAAAGCATTGCAGGCACGTATTCAGAGATACCTGATGAAACAGATCGTTATGAGCGAAATGGCTTTTGCCGTGCGCGAGGTGTTGGACGAATGGCCGAAAAGTTGAGCTCACCCCTCGCCCCTATACCTCTAATCACTGCAGCATAAACAGCGAGAACCGAGCATAAATTCCGCTCAACGTAAGAATTGTAAGCCAGAAAAGTGTCTTGCTAATACCTTGAACCATGAGCTTTCTCCAAAGGTTAAAGTCCTATGTAGCCGTGGTATGAAGTATCAGGACCGTTAAAAAAAATATGTTTCAATCCTAAAACTTGGGGTCGAGAAAGTAAAGAATGAATCTAGTTGCTGATTTAATTCTGGCAAAGACAGATATGATTGGCTTTGCTGGTACGATTGCGAGAAGAGATGATGAAATTAATATAACCAAAAAAGTAATAATTTGCCTTTGGAAGTTGATATAATTCAAAGAACGACAATACATTCTGTATTTTTCTTTGGCGACTATTACCTGTCGGCAGAGACGAAACTGAGGGAGAAGAGCTATGAGATATCTAATTGTTTTTCTGGTTCTTTTAACAGCCACGACGGCATTAGCCAATCATCGTTCTACACTTTATCAACTGACCCAGGGAGATGCCGACAGTCTGGTCGGTGGTTTCCAGTACGCGTTGGCGAAAAGTCCTGATAACCAAGCGGTAGACTGGAGCAACTGGGCAACCGGGCTAAGTGGTTCAATCGTACCGTTTCGCAGCTATCAGACCTCTTATGGGCAGATTTGCCGTGAATATCTTTCCACGGTTCAGTTAGATGGTTCGATTCAGCAGGCTTTCGGCACCGCTTGTCAGCAAGGTGATGGCGGATGGAATATTGCTGGTGAAAAAATGGTCAAACGGTCTCAGGCGATCAAGTTCGTTTATCTAAAACAGTCGCCCCGGCAAGTTGTGCAAAGCTGCCCGTTTAACTCATCACCCAAAATGAACCGAGGGGGAAGTTTTCACAGTGACCGGTTTCATGAAGAATTTCGAAAGTACCACAAAAACTTCAGGACAACGCCGGAACCGAGACAGATTGAGCAGCAACAGCCTTCGAAGTTGATTAAGCTGGTTACTTATTAAAAAGAAAATATTTGTGTTCACTCGAGCATTAATGAATACTGCAATGACAGTAGTAGCAATCCCAAGTCATCGGGAAACTGATGGCTTGGGATTTGTCATTTAGCTAAACAAGAGGGGGTAGGAAAGTTAAGCGAAATATGTACAAGATAGTTGTGCACCCCGGTAGTGCACATAAAGATGATTTTTTATCGGTCAGTGTTTTGCTGGCGAGCCTTGATCGCGTCGAGGCGGTTTATCGGCGCGAGGCGACCCCCGAAGATCTGGCCGATCGGTTTACTTATGTGGTCGATGTCGGGATGGATTACAATGAGCAGTTGCATAACTTCGATCACCATCAGGATTCATTACTGCCCTGCGCGTTTCATCTGGTGATGAAGCATCTTGGCCACCATGAACGGGCCACGCTGATGTTTGAGTGGTACGGCTATATGAGCATGATAGACGTACGTGGCCCCTATCGCACTGCGGAGCACCTTGGCATCGATACCGGGGTTCTGTTCGCGGCATCCTCACCGATTGATGGTTATATTCTCTCTCGATTTTCCAAGCTTGATGAATTGAAGCGCGGTGACCTGTTTTACGCTTTGATGAAAGAATTCGGCCTTGATCTACTGGCAATGATTGAACGCAAATATAAGCGACTGGAGCGCTTGAAAGCAGAAGCGCAGGTGGTTCCGGTCAGGCATCTGAAAGCGATCGTCAGCACCATAGCCGAAGACCCCAAATTGTCGATGGATCGTTATATCCGTTACCTGAATGACAAGCTTGTGGCGATGAGTATTACTCCGTCTGCGCGTGGTGAGGGGTGGGAGATGCTTCGTCTGGGAGATAACAGCAGCGTGGATTTTAGGGCGGTTGCCGACAACCCGGAGATCCGGTTTGTCCATGCGAATGGTTTCGTGGCCAAGACCCAGACACTGCTGCCTCTGGAAGAGGCTGTGCAACTGGCGACTCAGGCGGTTACCCCCTTGGAGTCGTTCTGGTTGCCTTGAGTCAGGGGCAAGGGGAGGGAGTTAACCGAGTATCTTCTTGACGACTGCCAGGAGTTGATCCGGGTTAAACGGCTTGACAATCCAGTCGGTGGCTCCAGCAGCTTTTTCATCCTGTTTTTGGCCGGCTTGACTCTCCGGGGTCAGCATGACAACCGGAAGAAATTTGGTGCTCGGGTTGGCACGGATTGCTTTGTTCAGGCCGATGCCATCCAAATTCGGCATGTTCAAGTTGGGAAGCACCAGCTTTACAGCCGGAGTCAGCTGGATCAGAGCATCTTGGTCGTCCTCGGCTTCAATCACCTGAAAGCCCGCTTGTTACAAGGCAAATGAAACCATCTGGCGAATTCTTTTTGAGTCGTCAACAGTCAGTATTATTGGGGTCATAGGCTCGTTGCTCCCCTGTCTTGTCGCTGATTTTAATAAAGTCAGGGTTAATAAATGGTTCGAGGACCATTTGCCCCTCAGGTGAAGGTGTATTTTGCATTGTATTTATTGCTGAGCCATTCCTGCTGAAGTGAAAATTGCGCGGGGATAATCTCAACCGGTTTGTGGTTTGCGACTGACCACCCAGCTAAAAATGGTAGTTGTGATAATATGGCTAAGTCTCGCTAGAGCGACTATGTTTCAGGGCCCGTGAACCGGGTTTGCAAAAGCCTTCCAGAACATCAAGTGCCGAAAGGCTTTTGCCCACAGAATAAAAAATTGTCGTTCCTCTCAATCGACCCCGACAAATAGCTTGATGTATTGCAGTCGTTCATGATCTGAAGGGTTCTTGCTCTGGGCTTGACTCATGCGGCCACGGAAATCGCAGAGTTTCGCGTACCCTTTGGCTTTCATCCATTCGCTCATTTCCTGCTTGATGGTGCTAATCTGGTCCAGCCCATTCACGAACAGGGTTGAGCAGAGTTGTACCACCTTGGCACCGGCCAGGATCGCTTTGATCGCATCTTGCCCGCTGTGAATGCCGGTGCTGGCGCCCAAGTCGCAGGAAACTTTGCCGGTTAACAGCGAAAGCCAGCGCAGGGTGTAATGAATTTCCTCTTGGGTACTGTACGGGTTGCCATGAATCAGCTCCAGATTGTCGATATCGATATCGAATTTATAGAAGCGATTGAACAGGACCAGTCCGTTCGCACCTTTCCAGGTAGTTTGGCCGATCTCTTTGTTTTTGCCGAACCAGCCGACGCTATAGGCAGGTGCTTCTGCCCGATCTTGGGTTAAACGATCGGCGAAGTTGGCAAACGACGTGAAATATGGGCCGACCTTCATCGCTATCGGGATATTCACTAGTGTTTTGACGCTATGTAGAATCCGCAGGTACTGATCGACGATTGCCGGTCCTTCCTGCTTGGCCAAGGTCGGCATCAGGCCGACATTCAATTCAATCGCGTCAGCCCCAGCATTTTCCAGTTTCAGGGCATAATCAGCCCATCGCTCAGAGCTGATGCAGTTCAGGCTGGCTATAATTGGGACGTCAACGGCTTTCTTGGCGTCACGGATGAGATTCAGGTATTCCAGCGGGCCGAGTTCCATGCCGTACCCCTGCAGGTAATTATAGGCTTCGCCGTAACCCGAATAGTCCTCCGCATGTTTGCTCAGCGCGAGGGTCTCGGCAGCGATTTGTTCTTCGAACAGTGACTTCAGGACTATTGCTCCTGCCCCGGCTTCTGCGCATTTCCGCACTCCGTCAAGGGTTTTCGTCAAACTGCTGCTGGCTACAATGAACGGGTTTTTCAGCAGTATGCCCATGTAGGTGGTCGACAGATCGGCCATATTTGTCCTCCTTGCTAAAAACGAATGGTTCTACTTAAATATAGCAGAGAACAGTTCCAGGAAAAGCCTTGAATGAGTTATAACATGCTATAATTACTGGTATGAAAAAGCTACATACCTTTGATCTTTGGGACGGCCCCCAAGCTGCAATGTATAAAGAAATGCTGGGCAATGAAGGGATTGATTGCCTGGTGAAAAATGATCGACTTTCTGCAGCCATCGGCGAAATTCCCTTTGTCGAATGTTACCCGGAATTGTGGGTTGTCGATGAAGAAGTCTATCCTCGCGCCCGATTGTTGTTGGATGCGTGGATGGCCAATGCTATAGAGAAGGAAGGGCATTGGGTCTGCGAAAATTGTGGTGAGGAGTCCGACGGCCAGTTCGAAGTCTGTTGGAATTGTTCGCAACCACGGGAATGACAGAATTTTCTGAGGTAAAAGGAGCGAAACAGAAGGTTATGAAGATTGTGATCGATCAAAAAATCTGCTGTGGAAGCGGCGAGTGTGTAAAGGTCTGTCCGGAAAGGGCGATCAGT
>NZ_QKAP01000038.1 GCF_003247215.1 Malonomonas rubra
TCTCGGCCACGGAAAGGTTGATTTCCTTAAGGCGAGAAGAAATGTTGTCGCTGAAGACCTTTTTTCTGTACTTGACGCATGCGACATAGTGGAACTGAAGACTGTATACCGAATGCGCACCCTTTTCTGTTCTGTATCTCATATTTATATAATCAGGTAGAACTGAACATTTTACAACAAAAAACATTTTCGCCTTTCATCCCCCACCTTTCGGAAGGAGACTTCCCGGCGAAGTGTTAAATTTTAATGGCACTAGATTACTCTCAAAATTGACATGCCTATTCTGATGAAATCCGTCTCTTGTTCTACCCTCAGCAACCTATTACTTGAGTGAAGCCCGCCAGTTACTATGATCGCCACCACACTATCAGGAACTTCTAAGGACTTCTGCAACTGTTTTGATACAATATACGAGATGACAATCATAGGGTATCTGGTCGAAGGGGCACTTCTGCTCAATACTCCCTACTTATGAGACACACTGGCCATTTTTAGGATATTTTTAAAAGCCTATATAAATCAAAGAGATTGATGGTATCCATAAGCCTGATTCAGCAAAATGGCGAAGATCTTTACGATATGGGTTTTGAGGGGGGGGGGAGGGGTGTGATAAATTCGTGGCGGGATTAGCAGATTCAATAAATTTTACATCTCTCTCTTACTCTACAGCGCTTTCCGGGAAGTCGACCCTTGCCTATTGTTTCGATTTGCAGGGTGTCGCCATCATAGACCCAGCTGACAACCTCATGCAAATCTTCTGAGGGTGCTGCGCTGAACAGCAGGAAAAAACAGGCAGAAAACAGAAAAAAAGAACTCAGGGTCAGCTCATCGTCCCCAGAACAGCCGAGTGAAAAAACCAGTGAAGATTCCCCAGAACAGGTTGCTAAGAACTATTAACATGGGGGTCAACATGCCGAGTTCGAATCCCGCTAATCCTCGGTATTCAACATAAGGGTAGAGGTAAAACAGGGTGAAGGCTGAAGGGAGCAGGCTGAACCATAACGCTTTGCGAACCCAACGACAACGTTGGCGAGGAGTGCCAACGGTGAAAAAATAGCCAAGCCCCCAGAGTCCGCCGAAGATCAGCCGTGGGTAGAGCCATGATTCTTTGAGGGAGGGAGCGATCCGGACACCGAGCAGATCGCTGATACCCCATTTACCAGCTCCCCAAAGGACCAGGCTGCTGGCGAGTGCGCCGAGGAGCCCGGCAACGAAACAGACCGCAAACAATGCACCACTTTTAGGCATCAAGGCTCTCCTTGGCTTTTTAAAGCCGTTTGATGGTTTCGGGCTTGCGATATGGCTTTTTGGTGTTACAGCGTTTCGTTCATGCTGCCAGTTCGATATCCTTGGAGATCGAGCGTAATATACTGAAACCCGGCAGATTTGAACTCGATGACCAGCTGCTGACGTAAATTGTCATCTAGAAATCGACTCAGCTCATCTGCTGGAACCTCAATCCGGGCCAGTTCATGGTGATAACGGACACGGAAGTTTGTGAAGTTTTGCTTGCGCAACCAGTTTTCACAGCGTTCAATCTGCTCCAACCGTTCGCGGGTGATGCTAGTACCGTAAGGAAAACGAGAAGCTAGGCAGGCAAAGGCCTGCTTGTTCCAAGTCGGTAGCTTCAGCTCTTGGCTCAGCTGCCGGATCTCCGCTTTGTACAGGCCCGCCTCCAGCAAGGGGGAGCTGACCTGCAACTCCTGGAGAGCATCTCGCCCCGGGCGGTAATCTCCCAAGTCGTCTTGGTTGGAGCCTTCAATCAGTGTGGAAAAACCATTCTGATTCGCGATTTGTAGAAAATTGCTGAAAAGCTTCAGTTTGCAATGATAGCAGCGCCGCGGATTGTTTTCGACAAATTCCGGAAGCTCCAGCTCGTTATTAGCAATCAGCATCTGCCTGACCCCGATTATTTCCGACAGCTTGCTGCTCTCTTCTTCTTCATAAACGGGGTAGAGGGGCGATGTAGCAGTCAGTGCCAAAACCTTCTGGCTTCCGAGGGTGTCGACGGCAATCTTCAGCAACAGCGTTGAGTCGACTCCGCCGGAAAAAGCCACAGCGACACGATCAAAACGTTTCAATATTTGCTTCAGGTGCTGAAGCTTGCTGGTAAGGGACATATGATCAGTCGAAGATACCTGTCGAAAGGTAACGTTCTCCAGTATCGCAGATAATGGTGACCACGTTCTGTCCTGGTTTCATTTTACGAGCCAGCTCCGTCGCGGCGAAGACGTTGGCACCAGATGAAATACCGCACAGCAGCCCTTCTTTTTTGGCTAGTTGCTGTGTCATGTTGATGGCGTCTTCATCGCTGACGGTGATCACTTGATCATAGCTGTTAGTTTCAAGGACCTCCGGAACAAAACCTGCTCCGATTCCCTGAATCATGTGTGGCCCGGCATCTCCGCCGGAGAGGGTTGCAGAGCTTTTTGGCTCAACAGCAACTATTTTGACCTTAGGGTTCTGCTTGCGCAGGCAGCGGCTGACGCCGGTGATGGTTCCCCCGGTGCCGACCCCGGCGACGAACATATGGACCTCACCGCCTAAGGCCTCCAGAATCTCCGGTCCGGTTGTTATTTCGTGGGCATGCGGGTTGGCCGGATTGCTGAACTGTTGCGGCATAAAGGCCGACTTTTCTTTGGTCAGCTCTTCGGCTTTTTGAATCGCACCACGCATCCCCTGTGAGGCAGGGGTTAGGATAAGTTTCGCACCGTAGCAGCCGAACAGACGGCATCGTTCTTGGCTCATGGTTTCCGGCATAGTCAAGATCAGCTTATAGCCTTTGACGGCAGCGACCATTGCTAGGCCAATGCCTGTGTTTCCGCTGGTCGGCTCGACGATGGTCATCCCTGGAGAGAGTTTTCCCTTTTGTTCGGCATCTTCGATCATCGCTAGGGCGATGCGGTCTTTGATGCTGCCCCCGGGGTTGCTCGCTTCCAGCTTCCCCCAGATGGTTGCACCGCCGGACTGGCAGAGGGAGTTTAGTTTTACCAATGGGGTGTTCCCGATCTGTTCCAAAGAGCAGTTTTTTGCTGTGCTTGACATTACTCCTCCTACCACTGATATCAGCGGCTACCCGTAATTGAATACAGCCTGCCAAATGGCAGGCTGTTGATTTAGATGAAATACATAAAACGGTGATCGAGTTCTTTCTCAAGTCCCATTTCTTTGCCTTGATCACAAAGGTCCTTAAGAGAGATGGAATCAAAGTAGTCACCGAGAATCTGACTCGCTTTTGCCCAGAGGTGCTGGGTCAGGCACTGGTTGTCAAAGTCGCAGACCGGATCTTTCTCACCTTTTTTTCGCCGGTTTTTGACACAATCGACCAGTTGGAGTTCGCCTTCAGCAGCGAGAACGATCTGCTTGACAGTGATTTCATCAGCCGGCTTAGCCAAACTATAACCACCTTGCGGTCCACGACGGCTTTTCAGCAAGCCGGCTTTTTTCAGATCTTGAAAGATCTGTTCCAAGTAGCGGGGAGAGATATTCTGCCGACGAGAAATATCCTTGATCTGCGCCGGCAAGGTTCCTGCGTGATATGCCATGTCGAACATGGCACGAACGCCATAGCGACTTTTTGTCGAAAGTTTCATGCTTTATTTCCTCCATAAGATTGCTTATTTGGGAATATATGAATCTCTACTTGTGCTGTCAAGAATAAAACGCATAATTCGCTGGGAAACCCTGTGTGCGTACAGTCAAGTAGTTTGCTGCGGTCTGGGTCGGCTTCAGTTTTCGTCGGCTCCGATTACCGGTTGCTTCTGGAGTCGTTTGAAATAAAAATTTTGCCCATAGAGGACTGCCACCGGGTTATGACCGGTGACACGATCTTTTACCACCAGCGTCGATACCGGAGACTCTGAGTATTTGGCGAACAGCATGTCGTGACCGACACAAAGGCCAACGATCAGGTTCATGTCGGTGCCAGCTTTGTTGAGCAGTTCTGCTTGGGCGATCGGATTGCACGCCGGCTCGAAGGTGTTTGGGCGCACCTTTTCATTTTCGCTCAGGCCGAGTTCTAATTTGTCGATGCTTCCCGATTTACAGCAGACCGAAAGTGGTTCCAGCTCTTGGGCGGTCAGGATTTTACAAAGTTGAGCGGTCTCCTCGAGCAGTCCGATGCAGGAGGCAATGCCTATTTTTCGGTAGCCCATCAGTTTCGCCAGGGCGATGGTATCTTCGACGCGCGTCCAACGGGCGTTAACCGCATCACTGCCTCTGATCGGCTGATAGCAGAGGCCTTCGACCTGCGCTGCTACACGTGCAAGTTTGGCATCTTCGCTGTCACCCAGATAGAGTTGAAAACTGTCGGAAACGATTTCCTGCTCATTTTCACTCGGGCAGTAGTTCGGGGCTTTCGGTCCTTGCCCCGGCTCGCTCCAGCAGCTGGTCGTTCCTTGTTTGTTCCAGACTTGGCTGCAATTACTGCAGCTGTATTGATTTGTTTTAGATGTCTTCATCGTTACCTCATTTTAGTTTCCGACAATTAAACTGTCGATGCGATAGCAAATAATCCCATATTTAAAGGGAGAACATTTTTCTGTAAAGAAAATTCTCTTGATGCCGGGTTGTATTGTTTTTCCCGATCGGATATGGCTAGATGAGGCATTGTTTTGCTGAAGGGAAATTCAATGAAAAAGTATCAGTTTCGGCTTGATTTTCAGGTACGTGATTACGAATGCGATCTTCAGGGGGTGGTCAATAATGCGGTCTATCAGAATTATCTTGAGCACTGCAGGCATGAATTCATCAGGGCTTTGGGGCTTGACTTTGCCGAGTTGACCGCGCGGGGGCTAGATCTGGTGGTGATCAAGGCGGAGTTGGAATACAAACGCTCATTGCGTAGCGGCGACCTTTTCTGGGTCGGCCTGATTCTGGAAAGGATTTCACCGCTGCGCTACCGCTTCCGACAGGACATTTATCTGCTGCCGGATGATCAGCTGGTTCTCAAAGCCTGGATTACCGGCACCGGGGTCAACGCCAAGGGGCGGCCTCAACTGCCGCAGGAAATTGTAGAGGCGCTGGAGAAAATGGGCTAATTGGTTTTTGACCGGGTTACTATTTCAACAGCTTCAGCCCTTTGTGGCTGAGCTGGATCAGCCCGTCCTTGTAGAGCCCGCCGACCGCTTTTTTGAACTGTTTTTTGCTCAGGCCTAACTGGCTGCGGATCAACTCCGGGGGGCTGTTGTCGTGCAGGGGAATGAAGCCGGTCTCCTGCAGCGCTTCAAGAATCACCTCACGGGCATCGGTGATGCCGGCGGCTCCCGGGCGGCGTAGCGCGACATCGATTCGTTTGTCTTCCCTGATGCGGGTGACGTAACCTTTGCCTCGGTCGCCCCGCTTCAGGCCGGTTGGAAGATCCTCTTTGTAGAGCAGGGCTTCGTAACGATCATTGACGATCACTTTGGCACCCAGATCGGTGAAGGTCCAAATCAATAATTCGACTTCTTCCCCCTCATTGAGATCCTGATTTTCTTTCTCGACGAACTTTTCAAGCCGTGCCGAAGCGATCGGCCGACCTTGCTGGTCGTGGCAGAGATAGACCAGATAACGACGCCCTTCGAGCATCTTTTGCGGCTGTTCGCTGAAAGGAGCCAGCAGGTCTTTTTCCAGGCCCCAGTTGAGAAACGCGCCGTGCGGGCCGATGCTGCTGACCTGCAGCAGGGCGAATTGTCCTGCTTCAGCGAACGGTTCTTGGGTGGTGGCACGCAGTCGATTGTCGCGGTCGAGAAAGAGAAATACTTCCAGCGTTGTTCCGGTTGCCAAGCCTGCTGGGCATTCTCGAATCGGAAGAAATGCCGGTTCGCCATCGGTCGAAAGCCAAGCACCATTCGGTTCGATCTTTTCCACGCTTAGCTGATAATAATTACCGGGCAGCATCAGGCCTCCTTTTACTCGGGATTGGTTCGGCGGGGCACCTTAACATAGAGAAACGGCAACAGCCAGTAAATCAGGTTTCTTGCAGATGGGCAATCCTGTGGCTAAAGAAAAATCCAAGAAGACAGATCAGCACTAGGAACAGCAGAAAGTTGTTCCAGCCGTACAGGCGATAGACCAGCCCCGGTGCAAACGAGCCGATCGCTCCTCCGGAGTAATAAAAGGCGACGTAGAGTCCGTTGGTCAGACCTCGACTGCCGCTACCAGCCATGCGATTAATCAACCCCGAAGCGGTGGAGTGGATCACGAACATGGCACCGCAGAACAAGAACATGTTGATAAACAGCAGCCAGATCTGCCCCGCAGCCAAGCTGAGTAAAAAAAAGGCGAACGCAAGCAAGCCGAGCCGCATGGTTCGGACCGTCCCTCCCAAGCGGCGGCTGATGGACGGCGCAGCCAGAGAAGTGATAACTCCCATCATGTAACCGGAGTACATCAGCCCGATGCGGAGTTCATCCGCCTGTTCGCTCAATTCGGTCAGACGGAATGGTAGGTAGTTCATCACTGCGGCAAAGACCAGAAACATGCAGAAGACAACGAGGTAAAGCGGGAGAAAAGATGGCCGCTGAAGGGTTTGCAAGAGGGCTTTCGGGTTTGGGCGGCTTAAAGTCATCTGCGGCGCATCCGGTAACCGAAACAGCCAGGCGAAGCCGAGCAGCAGACTGGCAGCCAAAAAGATAAAGCTGTATTGCCAGCCGAACTGGTTGGCGATTGCGCCGGAGATCGCTCTGCCGACAAAGCCGCCAACGATGGTGGCTGCGATGTAGATCGACATGCTGCGTTGCACGGTCTCCTTGCTGGAATGCTGGGAAATATAGGTCATCAGCGCGGTCAGGATGGCAGGGATCAGCAGTCCTTGCAGCAGGCGGAGCACGAGGAGCAGGGGAAAACTGCTGCTGGCAGCAAAAAACAGCTCCGAGAGAGTCAGCAGGGCAACGGCCAACTTCAGCAGCCGCTCCGCTGAAATCGTTTCAAGCAAGAAGCCGTACAGCAGCGGTGCGATGGCAAGCGGGATGAACGTGATGGTCGTTAGCGCCGCCGCCGCTTCGTTACTGACGGCAAATCCCCTGCTCAAGGTTGGGAGTAACGGCTGGGGTGCGTAAAGCGCCGACAGGGTCAGGACGGTGTTGAAAAGGATCGGCAGCATTGAGCCGGTTTTGGGCCCTGTTGTTTGTTTAATCATGCGTTTATTCCCGGCGGCAAACCGAGACTTTCATTTGTTTTTGCCAATGTCAGTCTTTGCATCAACACAGCAACAACTATACCGGCAGAGCATCCTGGCAGGGAATTAAAAAATCGAAAATTAAAGAAACAAGGATTTTGAAGAAACGAGAGCGATTTCCTAACCAGCTGAAAAATAGTGTTTTATTTTCGTTGTGTAATTATCGGGCAAAAAGGAGGAAATAGTGGAATTTCGCGAGGTTGGTTTCTCGGTAAAGGACTTGTCAAAAGGTTATCCACAATAACTGTGGATAACCTCCTATCAGCAAATATTAATAAAGCTATCAAGCTGAAAAGATTGCCAAAAAGATTTCTGCCAGGTTTCAGGTCCAGATGAATTTTTAATGTTAATGTCAGCTCTGTGGTGCTGGTGAGTTTCCGCTTGTCCTGTGTTGACGATAATAGTTGATCAGCTGGTTGGTTGATGAATCGTGGCTGGCAATGTCCGCTCTGCTATCTAGTTCCGGCAGGATCTTTTTCGCCAATTGCTTACCCAGTTCAACCCCCCACTGATCGAAAGGATTGATGTTCCAGATCGCTCCTTGGGTGAAAATTTTATGTTCGTATAGGGCAATCAAAATACCGAGCATCTTGGGGGTCAGTCTTTTGAAAAGGAAAGAGCTGCTCGGTCGGTTCCCGGGGAAAACCTTGTGGGGCAGCAATTGTTCAATCCGTTCCTTCGGCAGGCCTTCTGCTTCCATCTCGGAACGTGCTTCAGCTGCAGTCTTGCCGCTCATCAGCGCTTCCGGCTGGGCAAAGAAGTTGGATAGCAGCAGCTGGTGATGGTCGCCGATCTGGTTGTGGCTTTCGATCGGGGCGAGAAAATCGCTCGGTATCAGTTTGGTGCCTTGATGAATCAACTGGTAGAAGGCATGTTGGCCGTTGGTGCCGGGTTCGCCCCAAATGATCGGCCCGGTCGAATAGTCAACCGTTTCTCCAGTAAGGGTCACCCGTTTGCCGCTGCTTTCCATGTCGCCCTGCTGAAAGTAGGCGGGGAATCGGTGCAGGTATTGATCGTACGGCAGGATCGCGTGGCTTTCCGCACCCCAGAAGTTGTTGTACCAGATGCCGAGCAACCCCATCAGGACCGGGATATTGCCTTCGAACGGGGTGGTGCGGAAGTGCTCATCGGCGACATGGGCGCCTGCCAGTAGTTGTTCGAAGTTGTCCATGCCGAGATAGAGTGCAATCGATAAGCCGATTGCCGACCAGAGCGAATAGCGGCCACCGACCCAATCCCAAAACTCGAACATGTTTTCCGGATCGATACCGAATTCGCTGACCTTTTCGACGTTTGTAGAGAGGGCAACAAAATGTTTGGCGATGGCGCTCTCCTCCTCGAAAGTTTCCAGTAGCCAGTGGCGCGCGCTATGGGCATTGGCTAGAGTCTCCTGGGTGGTGAAGGTTTTCGAGGCGATCAGGAACAGAGTGGTGTGCGGATTGACCTTTTTTAGGGTTTCGCTGATGTGTGTGCCGTCGACGTTGGAGACGAAGTGGACCTTAAGCTTCGGGGCTGCGTATGGCCTGAGTGCTTCGGTGACCATCAGCGGGCCGAGATCAGAACCGCCGATGCCGATGTTGACAATATCGCTGATCGGCTGGCCGCTGTGTCCCCGCCACTGGCCACTGCGCACCTGTTCACAAAATCGGCGCATTTTATCGAGCACTGCGTTGACCTGTGGCATCACATTCTGACCATCGACCATAATCGGTCGGTTGCTGCGATTGCGTAGCGCGACATGCAGGACCGCGCGCTGCTCGGTGCAATTGATCTTGACGCCCTTGAACATCTGTTCAATTTTCAGTCCAAGACCGCTTTGTTCGGCTAGCTCCAGCAGCAATTGCACAGTTTTTGTGGTGATGCGGTGTTTCGAGTAATCGAAAAGCAGATCTTCCAGCCGCACAGAAAAGCGTTCGGCACGCTGGGGATCTTTGGCAAACAGCTGACGTAGGTGCTGTTTTTCCAGCTCCAGCTTGTTTTTGAATAGTAATTCAGTGGCAGGAAGATCAGTAAATTTCGGCATTTCAGCTCCTCATCGTGGGATTCATTTCTGCCCCACAGCATAACAGATTGTGTGCCGAATATTGGGTGTGACAGCTATTTTCTTGCCGTCATGATCGCATCGTACGACGCGTTGATCTCGGCCAGCCGGTCGTTGGCGAATTTAATGAATTCCGGTGGCAACCCTTTGCTTTCAATCTTATCCGGGTGAAACTCAGCTGCTTTTTGCCGATAGGCTTTCTTAATTTCGGAGATGCTCGCGTCACTGGAAATTCCCAGAACCTCATAGTGTTTGGTCAGGCTTACCGAACTGCTCTTTTGCCCGACAAAGTGGTTGCGCAGCGATTGGTAGATACTTTCCGGCAGGCGGAACTCCATTTTGGCTTCCAGTAGCATCTTTTCTTCTTGCGGATGCAGTTCGCCATCGGCCATCGCCACCTGGAACAGGAAGTTCATCATGGTACTGCAGAGTTGCTGGTCATGGCTGAACAGATCCCCGAACTGACGAGCGTAGCTGCTGAACGGTTCGGCGCTGTCTTTTGCCTGGGTGAATACGTTGATGGCGTACTGGCGGGTTTGCGGGTCGAGGCCGAGGGCTTCGCGGGAGATTTTTTCGATGGCTGAGATCTCGTTCGGGCAGACTCTGCCGTCCGCTTTGGCGAGCTTGCCGACCATCGAGTAGGCGGCGGTAAAAAAAATAGCCTGCCGCTGCTGAGTCTGGTCGACGCGAAAGCCGCCGGTTTGCATCTGCTGTCCACTGCCCATGCCTGCACCGATCGCGGCACCGATCACTGCGCCGATCGGCCCGGCAATAACTGCGCCGAGGCTGCCGCCGATAATTCCTGATATCCAACCCATGATAAATATCCTTTTGTGGGAAATTGAGGAAATTGCAAAAAACAATAACGAAACTGACACATAAATGGCAAGTTCGTATATTTTAAAAAAGTCAACGAAGCACTCAGCAAATGGTTAGGGTCTCCCGGAAAGCCGGGAGGTTTTCACAGAGGCTAAAAAAACAGGCCCCTGGAAAATTCCAGGGGCTGATGGTTATTCGCCCTCTTCAGCTTAATGCTTGATTGCAATCTTTCTCGGCTTGGCCGATTCCGCTTTGGGAATGTCCAGTGTCAGCACACCGTTTTTCAGTTCAGCTGTCGCTTTATCCACATCAATGTGTTCGGAAATTTTGAACTGACGGTAATAATTCGCCGCTGAAAATTCCCGTAGTTGTGATTTGCCGCGGCTTTCGATCGAGATCTCGCCATTGAGAGTTAGGACACCTTTTTCCAGGTCGATATCGAGGCCCTTTTTATCGACTCCGGGCATATCTGCGACCAGAGTTATCCTCTCATCAGATTCAAAAATATCGACTGCCGGGGTCAGCACGCGTCCTACGGTTCTGGTCTCCTCGTGGGGACTCGGGGTTGATTCTTGCCGCTTGACCATTTCTTGAGCTGTCATTGTTCTGTCCTCCTATCTTTAGGTTTTCTGTTTAGAGCGAGTTAGTGAGCGAGTACCGTGATCTTTTTCGGCTGCTGGCTTTGTGGCTTCGGCAGGGTGATCAAGAGCACGCCGTTGCGATACTCGGCATCGACTTTGGTGCTGTCGATAGAATCGGGAAGTTCGATAGTGCGCATGAACTTTCCAGCTCCTCGTTCATGCCGGTGCCAGGTCCGGCCGTTGCCCTCGTCTTCTTTCCGCTCTCCGCTCAAGGTCAGCGTGCCACGCATCAGGTTCAGATCTAGATCTTTGGGATCGATGCCGGGAACCAGTGCCTCGACATAATAATTTTTCTCATCTTCGCTCAGGTTCATTCGTGGATACTCCCCCGCGCCGATCCCGGGAAGAAAGGATGTGCCCCGGCCGATGCCTCTGAAGACTTGATCGATTTCCCTGCGTAGCATGTCCATCTCTTGAAACAGATCCAATCCAGCCATTTTTTCCTCCTTCTGAAAAAGTTATCTGTTCCGGTTGCCGTGGTTTTGACCTTTTAAATAACAAATCTCATGCCAAATTATTTGTCTGCTGAATGTACGATTAATGATTTGATTTCAGCTGTTTATATGATTCTGACGCGGAGCAAAGGACGTTGGTGGGGCGTGAGCGTCGCAACTTATGTCGCATGCGACAGCGGACGGCAACAGGTGCAACGTTGCAAGCCGGTTGCTGGTATTAAAAACCCGCTGTTTGCGCGGGGCGTAGCTTGGCATGGGCTTTGATTTATTAACTCTTAAAAACGCTTTGCAACAGAGACAGCAAATATAAACAACCCGAAGGAGGAAGAAAAAAATGAGCAAAATAATCGGTATCGATTTAGGAACCACCAACTCTTGTGTAGCGATTCTGGAAGGTGGTAAGCCAAAGGTGATTGAAAACAGTGAGGGTGCGCGTACGACGCCGTCGATTGTCGCCTTTTCTGCCGACAACGAGATCCTGGTTGGGCAGACCGCCAAACGTCAGGCCGTAACGAATCCGGGCAATACCCTGTTTGCCATTAAGCGCCTGATCGGGCGACGGCACGATGACCCGATGGTCGCAAAAGATAAAGGCATGGTTCCTTACCGGATTGTGAAAGCAAAGAATGGTGATGCTTGGGTTGAGGTGGGCGATAAAGAACTCTCGCCACAGGAAATTTCCGCCAAAGTTCTGCAAAAGATGAAGAAGTCTGCCGAGGATTATCTGGGCGAAACCGTGACCGGGGCGGTGATTACGGTCCCGGCCTATTTTAACGACTCGCAGCGGCAGGCAACCAAAGATGCCGGCAAGATCGCCGGACTGGAAGTGAAACGGATTATCAACGAGCCAACCGCAGCGGCGCTGGCTTACGGGTTAGATAAAAAAGGCGATCACAAGGTGGTGGTTTATGACCTGGGCGGCGGCACCTTCGATGTTTCGATTATTGAGATTGCCGCCGTTGATGGTGAGCAGCAGTTTGAAGTGCTGGCGACCAACGGGGATACCTTCCTCGGTGGCGAGGACTTCGATACCAAACTGATCGAGTTTATTTGTGATGAATTCAAGAAAGAGCAGGGGATCGACCTGCGCGGTGATCAGATGGCCCTGCAGCGACTCAAGGAGGCTGCCGAGAAAGCCAAAATCGAGCTTTCAACCACCGAGCAGACCGACATCAACCTGCCGTTTATCACCGCCGATGCCAGTGGTCCCAAGCACTTGAACCTGAAGATCAGCCGGGCGCGGTTCGAATCGCTAGTCGCTGAGTTGGTCGAACGAACCATCGAACCGTGCAAGCTGGCACTCAAGGATGCCGGTTTGAAAACTATAGATATTGACAGCGTGATTCTGGTCGGCGGGCAGAGCCGGATGCCATTGGTACAGCAGAAGGTCAAAAAGTTCTTCGGTAGGGAACCTCGCAAGGATGTCAACCCGGACGAAGCGGTGGCGATCGGAGCGGCTATTCAAGGGGGCGTGCTCGGTGGCAGCGTCAACGACGTGCTACTGCTTGATGTTACTCCGCTCTCCCTCGGCATCGAAACCCTAGGCGGGGTGATGACCAAGTTGATCGAAAAGAACACCACCATCCCGGTGCAGGCTAGTCAGGTTTTTTCAACTGCGGAAGACAACCAGTCGGCGGTGACTGTGCATGTGCTGCAGGGGGAACGGGAGCAGGCGGCTTACAACAAATCACTAGGCCAGTTCAACCTCGAAGGGATCAACCCCGCTCCCAGAGGTCTGCCGCAGATCGAGGTCAAGTTCGACATCGACGCTAACGGTATCCTCAACGTTTCGGCCAAGGATAAGGTTACCGGCAAAGAGCAGTCGGTAGTAATCAAAACCTCCAGCGGGTTGAGTGAAGAGGAGATTGAGCGGATGGTCCGGGAAGCGGAGATTCACGCCGATGAAGACCGTCGGTTCCAGGAGCTGGTTATTACTAAGAATCAGGCTGAGGCGTTGGTTCATGCCACCCGAAAGAACCTCGATGAAGTTGGTGAAAAGGTTGCTGCGAATGACAAGAGCGAGATTGAACGGTTGGTCAAAGAGCTCGAGTCCACGCTCAAGGGGGACAATAAGGACGCAATAGATGCCAAAAGGAAACAGCTAGGTAGTGCTGCCGCAAAATTGGCAGAGCAGCAATTTACTCAGAGCGGCCCCCCTCAAGAGGATTCGGGCTATGGCGGGCAAGCAGATGGTGGTGTGATCGATGCCGAGTTTGAAGACGTTACAAATAAAAAGAATAACGCCGCCTGAGTCCGCATAAGCGCTGCTTGGAAGGCTGAAAGGAAAAGACAGATGTTCCGCAGATCTTCAATCAACAAAACCGAATGGTTCCGGCATAACTGGCAGAATCGGCTGCAGACCGTTTTATTGCTCAGCTTGCTTGGTGGCTATCTCTACTTGGTTGGCTGGTCGATTTGGGGATCTGCGGTTGCGGTCTGGATTCTGGTGCTCGTGGCGGTCCTGTTTCTGTTGGCACCAGCGCAATCACCACACCTGATCATGAAGCTTACCGGCGCGCGGCCACTCAACCGGTTACAGAATCGAGAACTCTATCGGTTGAATGACGATCTGGCGCGAGCTGCTCAACTGGAGCATTCCCCCAATCTTTATCTGCTGCCGACGCGGCAGCCGAACGCTTTTGCTGCCGGGAGTCAAGAAGAGCCGCTCATTGCGGTGTCAGATGGGTTGCTGCGACTGCTCAATCGTCGCGAGATGGCAGGGGTTCTGGCACACGAGATAAGTCACCTGCGACAAGATAATCTTCGGGTGATGCGGCTTGCAGATCTGGCGGCTCGCTTGACCGGTAGCCTTTCGCTGTTCGGTCAGATTCTGCTGCTGCTCAACTTGCCTCTGGTGCTGTTTTCCGAACAGAGCTTTAATTGGCTGCTGGTATTGATATTAATTCTCGCCCCGCAGGCCAGCTCCTTGGCGAAACTGGGTCTGTTCAGGGCCTGGGAGTACAGCGCAGATTTAGGTGCCGCCAGTTTGACCGGCGATCCACGTGGGTTGGCCAGTGCCCTGCACAAAATCGAAAGAAACACAGGTGGATTCATGCAGCGCTTTTTAGGCAGCTATCGGGTGCTGCCCAATTGGTTGCGAACTCATCCGCCGACAGCGGATCGGGTTCGGCGTTTGCTAGAGTTGACAGAGGGAGGTTTTGAAGCAGCACCTGAGAAGCCACCCAGGACAGCTGGTTGGCAGATAAAACCGGCATCGGGTAAGGTTTCCATAGAAGTACTTCCCAGGCCGATTCCGATTGTTGTCTATCCTTCGTTGCGGCAATCGCCAAAAGTTATAATGCGTGAGTGGTGAATATGATGACAGCTGATTATCAAATCATTTGCGATAAATGCAGGGCGATCAACCGGGTTCCCCAAAAGAGGCTCTACGACAAGCCGAAATGTGGAAAATGTCGAAAACTGTTGTTTGATGGCGGATTGCTGGAATTGAGCGATGGTAATTTCCAGCGACTGCTCAGCGTCGGTAACCAGCCGATGCTGGTGATGTTCTGGGCTCCATGGTGCGGTTACTGCCAGAAAACGCTGCCTGCCTTTCGTCAAGCTGTGGCCGAGCTGGAGCCGGAACTGCGAATGGCTACACTGAATACCGAGGTTAACAAATTCAGTGCCAGCCGAATGATCATTAACAGCCTTCCGACCTTCGTTCTCTTCAAGCATGGTCAGGAGGTCGCTCGTCGGCAGGGAGCAATTCATTTTGAACAGATTGTTGCTTGGGCAAACGGAATTATATGATTTAGCGGTTGTTAGCGTTTGCCACTTTGCTATAGTAGGCAAGTTTCTTTTTAAGCAAGGAGATTTGTCGTGCATGTTTCTTTTTTGCGCCGTTGTTGGGTGATGTTCGTCGGTGTATTTATTGCTTTTTATGCTTTTGTTTGTAACCGTCTGGAGGTGGTGGGAAGTGAGCATCTGCCGGATGAAGGTGGAGTTTTGCTGGCTTCCAACCATATCTCCGGCTACGATACAGTATTTTTGCCGATCACCGTATTTCGACAGCACCCCTTTCAGATGGTCTGGGCGCCAGCCAAGGAAGAACTGTTCGAAAACAAATTCCTCGGTTTTCTTTACCGCTCGTGGGGAGCGTTTCCGGTCAAACGGGGACGCGATGTGCGCGCTGGAAAACATCTTGGACAGTTGCTGCAAACCGAAAAGGTGATGCTGTTTCCGGAAGGAACTCGCAATAAGGAGGGCAAACTGGGGAAAGGGAACCGCGGTGTTGGCAAACTGATCTATGATCATCGGCCGACGGTGATCCCGACCGCTCTGAGCGGCATCAACAAGTGGCGTTTTCCCGGATTCGGCCAGCGGGGGCTGATTCATTTTGGAGCACCGCTCGATTTTTCCGACCTGCTGAAACTGGAAGATTGCAAGGAAACGCACCTGCTGATCGTCGAACGCTTGATGGCGGCGATTGCAGACGGGCTGGAAGAAGCTTAAATAGCGCATTAGTAAACAAAACCGACAACAGAATCATTGCGGTGCTCGACAGGAGAGCCGCCCCTTCCTGCTCATTCATCGCTAGGGCAGCTTTGCCTTGTGTCGCTAACTTGATGATAAACAAAAAGTCTTTCTGTCCAAGTTGTTAACGGGAGAAAACCTTGTATGATTGTTAGCGCGAATAGGGATGGAAAGGAGACCTGGCAATGGCCTTTTTCAGACGTAGTACCAAAATCAATGTTGTCTACAAAAATGGGGTTAAAGATCGTATCAGCCCGGCGTTATTGGGGACCTTGATCGACACCAAGCAGATTGATCAGTTTGAAAGAAGTGAAGGCTGGGCGAAGGTCGGAGTCGATCCGCTTCGTGGGGCAGGTGGCACCCCCTATGAAGGTGCGGAGCGGCGTTTGAACTGAGCTTGGCGCGGATTAAGGAGCTTCAGGATGCCAAATGCCGATTACCAACTGGCACCGGGCCGGGTAATCGGATGCGTATATTTTTTTTGGTTGTCGACCTGTAAACCTGCGTAATGAATCCCACAGATTATAGTGGCAACCAAAATAATCAGCACCAGCAAAATGACAATGTTTTTTACCATTCCCTCTTACCTTGCAACATGATGACCTTCCTTTCTTTTCTTCTTGTCGGCCATCAGCATGATTATATTTAGTTTTTGGCGACCCTGTAAGCAAACCCTAGCAACCGTCGGCGAATTGTTCAAGCTTGTTGTTATCTCTTCACGCTTGATGCAGGTTTGATTGGTGCGGAAAAACTCCGGGTTGCTGCTGCATGCAGGTACTAATATGGGAACAGTAGAACGCAAAAGAATATTGCTCGCTGACACTGATCTTTTAAGTGTTGCTACGACAATCGGCGCATTGAAAGATGATTATCATGTGGTTACAGCAAAATCGTCAGTGGAGCTATTTAAGCAGCTGCAAAAGCAGCAGATCGATATGTTGATTCTTGAAACCAGTCTGCCCGATATGGACGGATTTGTGATCTGTAGAAAGCTTAAAGCGGATCCGGCAACGGCGTCTTTGCCGGTGGTGTTTTTGACCCGTGTCGCCACGATTGCCGATGAGGAGCGCGGGTTTGCCTTCGGGGCGGTTGACTTTGTAACGAAGCCGTTCAATGCTCCAACCTTGAAAGCGCGGCTGAAGAATCAATTTAAGCTGAGCGACGCAATCCAGGAATTACAGCGGCAACCAATTGGCGCTCGATGCTAATCCCAACGCCGGCTTACCAGGGAATACCTGTATCTATTGCGAATTGCAGAGACTGGTCGATATCGCTTCCAGCGATTCCTGCGTCTATTTATGCCGACCTGGATAATTTCAAAGCTTATAACGACAATTACGGTTTTGCCAAGGGGGATGAATTCATCATCTTTACCGCCAATGTGATCCGGGGGTGATGCAGAGCAGCGGCTGCTCTGAGGATTTTGGGGGCATATCGGGGGGGATGATTTTGTACTGATTTTACCAGCCAAGAAGAAGATGGTGGTGGCAGAGGAGATTATTCAATGCATCGATAATTGGATCGGCGAATTCTATTCTGTGGAAGACGTAAAGCAAGGCTATGTCGAGGCAACAGATCGCGAGGGGAACCAGCGTCAACATTCACTGGTCAGCATCAGTATGGGAACTATCGATTTAAGTCAAAGGCAGGTGGGATCAGCACAGCAGATCGTCGATGTCTGCAGCGAGACGAAGAAACTCGCCAAGAAGCGAAGAGGAAGTAACATCGTTGTCGATCAACGACGGCAAAGGTCAACTGAACGCGTAATCCGCCAGTAACTCTTGGGGACAGCATGAAAACAATCGATTTGCGGAGTGACACGGTCACCTTGCCGAGTGCAGCAATGCGCCAGGTGATGGCAAATGCCGAGGTTGGGGACGATGTCTATGGCGAGGATCCGACGGTCAACCGGCTCGAAGCTTTCGCTTGCGAGATGACTGCGACCGAGGCGGCGCTGTTTGTTTCGAGCGGCACGCAAGGAAATCTGTTAGCTCTTTTGGCCCATTGCCAGCGAGGAGATGAGTATATCGCCGGTCAGCAGGCCCACAACTACCGTTACGAAGGGGGAGGGGCGGCTATGATCGGCGGCATTCAGCCGCAGCCGCTTGAATTTTCCGCTGATGGCAGCCTCGATTTAAAGCTGGTTGAACAATTCATCAAGCCGCAGGACTCGCATTATGCGCGGACTCGGCTGCTTAGTCTGGAAAACACCCAGGCAGGTAAAGCGCTGCCGATGAATTATCTGGCCGAAGCCCGGCATTTTGTCGATCGACATCACTTGGGCTTCCATTTGGATGGTGCCCGAGCATTTAACGCTGCAGTCTATCATCGGTGTTCAATTGCTGAATTGGTCAAACCGTTTGATACGGTTTCCCTCTGTTTGTCAAAGGGGCTGGGAGCACCGGTCGGTTCGGTGCTATGCGGGAAAAAGGGGTTAATAGATGCGGCACGGCGCTGGCGGAAGGTGGTTGGCGGCGGGATGCGGCAGTCGGGAATCCTTGCCGCGGCTGGGATTTATGCGCTGGAAAACAATATTGAGCGGCTGGCGGATGACCATCTTCACGCGGAACAGTTGGCGAGTGGCTTGCGGAAGATCGAAGGGATGAGCGTCCGCCGTGAGGCGAATCAGACCAACATGGTTTTTCTCGACCTGCCCGACGAGCACGCGATTGCCCTGAAGGAGTTTCTTGCCGTGCGTGGAATTCGGATTGGCATCGGGCATACGATCCGGATGGTCACCCACCTGGATGTTAGTGGCGAAGAGGTTGAAAGGGTAGTTACCGAAATTAACCGTTTTTTCCGCTGATCGATTGTAGCAACCCCAAAGGGCGGCCATCTTGGTCGCCCTTTGGGGTTATGTCTCTCCGTTAAAGACGAAGTGATTTAGTTCTTTTCCAAACTGGAAGTCTGCATCTTTTTGGCGTTTTGCGCAGCCTTTTTCGTCATTCCCATCAGGTTCATCACTGCCGGCAGCAGTTGGGCAACAACAATCAGTGCACAGAAGCCGACAAACAGCAAGACCAGAATCCCGCTGGTGTATACCTTGGTGGTGTCAGCGGCCATCGCTGGAACCGAGAGCAGAATGATTGACAGGGTGGTGAAAATAGACTTGGCGTTTAACATGGTTTTCTCCTTAAATGTTAATGTATTAGGTGCATTCACATTTGCCTGATAGGTTTTGAATGCACAGCTGACCACTTGATGTATCTCTTCGCAGCCAATCTCCCCAACCGGTGGCAGGGCGTGGTAGAAAACTCCTTCTTTGCGGATTTTACGCAGCAGCGTCAGGGGGAGTTCAGCCGTGACCAAGATAATTGAAAGGTGGCGATTGCATTTTTTCAGTAGAGGCACCAGTTTGACGATATGCTGTTCATCAAAATCTCCCGCCAGTACAATTACCTGAATCGTCTTGTTGATAATTTTTTCCAGCCCCTCGACTACTGATGCGTAGCTGGAAACCTGATAGGCATCATCACTGAAGATGCTGGCTAACTTGTCCCGCTCAGTTCGATTTTTATTTGCAATCAGTAGCCCTTGCATTGCTTGCCACCTTTCAGAAATGTGCTTGGCGATTAGTAATGAATCTGGGTTTTGCCGCTCCACAAACCTTTGATCATGCCGATCAGCATGATGGTTGCTGGTACCAGTTGGAACACAAGGATAAGGGAGAAGAAACCGATGAACAGGGAAAGCAGGAAACCGCCTTCAGTGCTGGTGGCAGTGCTGGCAGCAAAAGCAGAAGATGAACAAGTGAACAGGGCGATAAGGGCGTTACGCAGCATCTTTTTCATAATCTCCTCCGTTATGTGAGTTCTGCGGTTATGGTTCCATTCATCCTTGCTAGCCATATAGAGCAGCGAGCGTGCCACCCCAGAATGAAAAGCTCTTTGTGTATTGATAAGTATTTGTTTTTATTTGTATAAAAAGTTTTGTATTAGAAGTTTTCAGAGCTATGAAAGTTTTCAGGCTGTATAATGCAGGCATACACTCCATTTTTGAAACGAGCTGTTTAAAAAACTTGATATGTCTTGTAAGGAATTGATATTTAAGGAAGTTTTGTTGCTATGCGTGGTGGACATAAAAAATAATCGGCGAAAATATTTTCTATATTCGGCTGCTGGAGCTTTGTTCGTCAATTTGATTGTTATTGTGTTAGCTTCTAAGCTGCACTTTAGGTATATCTAGTTACCGAAAAGGTTTATATCTACTGTTTCGAGGGGAATATGGAGGCATCACTGAACAAGGCCAATAAAAGTGAGGATTGCAATTCGAAAGCTCGGTCGAAAGTGGAACTACCTTCCGTTTTTCAGTTCCTGTCTAAACCAAATTATTCAGAATGAAATGGAAAAGCCCGGCAGTTTCCGCGGCCAGGCTTTTTTGGTTTAGCTGTCTTTGAGTATTCGAAGCATGCGCCGTAGCGGTTCGGCCGCGCCCCACAGTAGCTGGTCGCCGCAAGTGAAGGCGGACAGGTATTCCGGGCCCATTTTCATCTTGCGTACCCGGCCGACAGGTACAGATAATGTTCCGGATACAGCTGCTGGAGTCAGCTGCTCAAGGGTGTCGACCTTGGTATTTGGCACAAGCTTAACCCACTGGTTGTCGCCGTCGATGATCTGTTCAATTTCGTCAATTGGCAGGTTCTTGTTCAACTTGATGGTCAACGCCTGGCTGTGGCAGCGCATGGCACCAATCCGTACGCAGATGCCATCGACTGGAATCGGAGTCTTGTTACCGAGAATCTTGTTGGTTTCGGCGTAACCCTTCCATTCCTCTCGGCTCTGGCCGTCTTCTACTTCGCGGTCAATCCATGGGAGCACACTGCCGGCCAGCGGAAAGCCGAATTCGGCGGTTGGAATCTCTTTACTGCGCAGGGTTGCAGTGACCTTTTGGTCGATCTCAAGGATCGCCGATCCGGGAGTTTGCAGTTCGTCTGCGACGGCGGCATTAAGCACGCCCATCTGGTTTATCAGTTCGCGCATGTTCGGTGCCCCGGCGCCGGAAGCGGCCTGGTAGGTCATAGAAGAGACCCACTCGACCAGTCCAGCTTTGAAAAGGCCGCCGATCGCCATTAGCATCAAGCTGACAGTGCAGTTGCCGCCGATGAAATCCTTAATCCCTTTTTTCAGCGCATCCTCGATAACGTCGAGGTTGGTCGGGTCGAGGATGATGACCGCGTTTTCTTCCATCCGCAGGCTCGAGGCGGCATCAATCCAGTAGCCGTTCCAGCCTACGGCGCGCAACTTCGGGTGGACCTCTTTGGTGTAGTCGCCGCCCTGGCAGGTAATGATGACATCCTGCTCGGCGAGTTTACTAATATCGCTGGCAGCCTCCAGGGTGGTTCCTGTCCCCTGACCGAAATCTGGGGCTTCCTGGCCTGCCTGAGAGGTTGAAAAAAAGGTAGCATCTACTCCGACAAGGTCGTTTTCTTCTGCCATCCGTTGCATCAGCACCGAACCGACCATGCCACGCCAACCGACCAATCCGACTTTCATTTTGTTTCTCCATGTTGACGGGGGTGAAAAATCGACATATCCTGCCATCCGACCCCAATTGGTCTGACCAGAATTAGCCGGAAATCATACCAGCATTTTTTGTCGAGTGGTATAGTTTTTCCGTGACGTAAAGAGGAAAATACCGCTTTATTGAGGATAAGATGATGACCGATTACGAAGCAAGTCTACCGCTTGGAAAAACTACTGAATATGTTTCCGAGTACGACCCCGGGTTGCTTTGCCCTTTTCCGCGTCAGGTCAAACGGGATGTGATCGGTGTGACCGGCAAATTGCCTTTCGGCGGCTACGATATCTGGAACGCTTTTGAGCTTTCTTGGCTTAACCTCAAGGGCAAGCCGGTCGTCGCGATGGGGGAATTCCACGTCCCTTGCGAGACGCCGAACCTGATCGAGTCGAAATCGTTCAAGCTCTATCTCAATTCCTTCAACCAGACCCGGTTGCAAGGGTTTGCAGAGGCTGAACAGCGCATGGTGAAAGACTTGTCCGCTGCCGCCGGCGGCCAGGTGCGGGTTCGCTTGCTCGACTCCGATCAATTTGTCACCGAGCAAATTGAAGCCTTGCCGGGAGACTGCATTGATGCCCTCGACATCGAGGTTGATAATTACTCGCTCGATCCGGGCCTGCTGGAAAATTCTGCCGATCAGCAGGCGATCGTCGACGAGCAGCTACACAGCCACCTGCTGAAAAGTAACTGTATGGTCACCAACCAGCCCGATTGGGGGAGCATTTTTATACATTATCGGGGTGGTAAAATAGATCGCGAGGCATTGTTGCGGTATCTGATTTCTTTCCGCCAGCACAATGAATTTCACGAACAGTGTGTCGAACGGATTTTTGTCGATCTGATGCGTTATTGCCAGCTGGAGAAGCTGACGGTTTATGCCCGCTATACCCGGCGTGGCGGACTTGATATTAACCCGTTTCGCTCCAATTTCGAAGCACGCATAGCCAATCTGCGCCAAGCCCGGCAGTAGCAGAATACTTAAGCCTTTACGGGCTTAACCCTCCATTTAAGTCGTTTCATGCCAAAGAATCTATGAACTACTGGTTTGCGTTCCTAGGCAGCATAGGTGAAAGACGGATAAGTCGTTGGAATCAGTTGTTTGTTTTGGATTAAAATCTGTAACTAGCTAAAAAACAGAAGAAATATTTTGATATTTATTTGACAAGCAGAGAAAAAGCGCTATCTCTTATGGGGTTGCCTATAAAATTAATGAGTTTGTAGATCCGGGAGGCGGAGAAGATGGAATATCTGCATGGTGACCGGGTTCGTATCCTCGGAAAACCAGAATGGGGCCCTGGCTTTATTCAGGGGCATACCAAAAACGGTAAGGTTAAGGTTGCTTTTGAGCAGGTGGGCAAAAAGACCCTCAGTCTGCAACATGCCAAATTGATGAAGGTGACTTTGCGCGATCTAGATTGGATTGAGGAACGGCTTCGGAGACACTGGCGCGAAAGGTGAGCCGCTTTTCTCTATATTAACACTTCGCCGGGAAGTCTCCTTCCGAAAGGTGGGGGATGAAAGGCGAAAATGTTTTTTGTTGTAAAATGTTCAGTTCTATCTGATTATATAAACATGAGATACAGAACAGACAAGGGTGCGCATTCGGTATACAGTCTTC
>NZ_QKAP01000042.1 GCF_003247215.1 Malonomonas rubra
GTGCTGTTTCAGCACATCGTCCAGCTTTAATAAGCCTGGATAGGTTTTCACCTGCTCCACCACTTCCGTTTTTTTCGCCAGGCAAGGAAAAACACAGCCGCAGGAATCTTCAATAGCTTTCAAGGGACCGTTTGGATGCTGAGACAGAGAAAAGGCATCAAGGGTCAATGTGCGGCCCTTATTTTGGATCAGCGCCCTTTCGACCACATTCTCCAATTCCCGGACGTTGCCCGGCCAAGGGTAGTCGACCAGCTTTTCTAGTGCGCCCGGGGCAATCGGTGGGGCATTGCGGAAACCAAACTCTGCTGCTTTTCGAGTTAGGAAATACTGAAGCAGTAGGGGGATGTCTTCCTTTCGATATCGCAGTGGAGGAATACTGATCGGGAAAGCGTTGATGCGGAACCACAGATCTTCCCGGAAGGCTTCCTCGGCGACAAGTTTTTCCAGATTGCGGTGAGTGGCGGCGATCACCCGAATATCAACCGGGATCGATTGGTGTCCGCCAACCCGCTCAATTTCACGATTTTGCAGGACTCTCAACAGGCGAACCTGAGCTGCCGGTGGCAATTCACCGATTTCATCAAGGAAAATGGTTCCACCTTGGGCCTGTTCGAAACGGCCCCTCTTTTGTGCGATTGCGCCGCTGAAAGCTCCCTTCTCATGGCCGAATAACTCGCTATCTATCAAGGTTTCCGGAATAGCGCCGCAGTTAACCTTGATAAAGGGACCATTACGACGTTTTGACAGGTTGTGCAAGGCATTGGCGAACACTTCTTTGCCTGTTCCGGTTTCACCGAGGAGCAGCGCCGTACTCTGCAGCGGAGCGACCTGTTTAAGCATTGTCATCACTTCAGCCAGTCCCGATTTGGCCCCGATAACAGCAGTTTCTTTAGTGTGAAACAGTTCATGTTTTAACTGCCGATTATCCTCCTCAAGAAGTTGCTTCAAACTGACAACTTCCTGATGGTGTAGAGCGTTACCTAAAGCAATGGTCAGAGGCTCGCGCACTGAAATCATCAATTCTAAATGATCAGAATTGTACAGTCCCACACCTTTGGCCTGCACTACCAAATAGCCGAGCCGATCATCATCAGTGCGTAGGGGCATGATGACTTCCGAACAGCCCTGGTTTTTCACATATGGAGCCACTGCTCTGGTTAATGGATCCCTAGCTGTGTCGAGGACCAGCCGGTCAATTTGAATTGCCTCTTGAAGCTTTTTCGCAACTTCTCTTGGGATGCGTATCGGTCTTAACTCTGTCATCGGTCCTTCCGGTGTCACGGTCGCAACATGTTTAAAGGAAAGATTCGATGAATCATAAAGCCCGAAAACCAGCGAATCGATCGGAATAATTTCTCGCAGATAGTTGAAACAACGGTTTAAGGACACTGAAATATCCAGGCTGCTGCTTAGCGCCAATGTAACATGGCGAAAGAAATCATCTTTATCGACAACCATTTTCGACCTCCCATCCATGAAATCTCATTATTGCCAAATATGGCAATAATTTCACAAATTGTGAATTAAGACAATTTTCAGTTGTCGTATTCGGCAATTTGTTCATGTAACTATCGCTAAAATGCTGAAATAAAACGAATTAAATATTGGCACGATTTCAGCTATCCCCAGGCCCGAGGCAAAGAAAGGAGAGAATAGCGCAATCAAGCAACGCCTTAGGAGTTCCCACAACAATCTTTTAACCTGGAGGTAACGTAAATGTACCAATCGGAAACGAGCAACAGACCATCGGCCATCCTGTTACTGGCCGGTCTGACGATTTTACTCCTGCTCGGCATGCCAATCCTGGCAACTGCTGCAGAAACAGCCAGCTTGGTTGGCAGCGAACGCTGCCTGGAATGCCATGAACAGCAGGCTGAAACATACAACAACTCGCTTCATGCCCAAGCTTGGAAATCAATCGGAGGAAACTACACAAATAGTGGTTGCGAATCTTGCCATGGTCCGGGCAGTACCCATGTCGACAGTAACGGTAAACCAGACATCATCAACTTCAGTGGCAAGCAGATTTCGGAGAGCAGTACCTGCCTCTCCTGTCACGAAACATCTCCTGAGTTGGCACTATGGAGTATGGGAGCGCACGCCCGTAATGATGTTGGCTGTGCTGCCTGCCATACCATTCATGGCGAAGTTCAACCGGTGGCCAACCAGCCGGAGGTTTGTTTCAGCTGTCACCGGGACATCAAATTCGATAGCAATAAGCAGTCGCATCACCCGATCATCGAAGGGAAAGTCAGCTGCAACGATTGCCATAACCCGCACGGTGCTCTCAGCGAGGGACAATTACGTGCCAACAGCAAAAATGAACTCTGTTACCACTGCCACGCTGACAAGCGCGGTCCGTTTCTCTGGGAGCACCCGCCGGTCGAAGAGGACTGCGGCAGTTGTCACTCCTCCCACGGTAGTCGCCACAACAATCTGTTGACCAGCAAGGTTCCGAACCTTTGCCAGGACTGTCATGATTGGAATCGCCATCCAAGCACCACTCTCGATTCTAGCAGCAACTTTTCCGGCACCGCCAGTAACCGTTTCATAGCTCGCTCCTGTTTGAATTGCCACGGCACCATTCACGGCAGCAACGCACCGCACAACCCAGACAACGGGTACAACGGTGGTCACTACTTTGTGCGATAGGAGGAACGGGATGAACAAGCTATACAGTTTTCTACTGATTGCCCTGCTGGCAATTCCGACAAGCGGCTTTACAGCTGATACAACCCTGACCGGCAGCGCCGAGTTTGGCGTCCGCAGTGTTTCTCTTAATAACCAGAGTGGTCGCTTTAGCGAATATCAGAATATAGACGAAGGTTTGGTTGGCAATGTTGACATCAACACCCAAAAAGATGGTCGCTACCTAAATCTGAAGATTCAATCTGCCGGTGAGAACGACGAATCGATTGAGTTCAGCGGTGGTCAGTACGGCAGCTACAAATATTCTCTCTTCTTTGATGAGATGCGGCATAACTATTCCTATGACAACCGGACTTTTTATAGTGGTATCGGCTCTGACACTTTGAGCTATTCAGCGACAGACGATGTTGCCGTTCCGATAGCCCATACTGCAAATGTTCCTATCGACATCAGTTTGTGGAACACCTTCGACTATGGCATCGAGCGAAAGAAGTATGGCGCTAAAATAGACATCGATTTCACAACACCCTTTTACATCAAGGTTGATCTGCGCCAGGAAGAGACCAACGGCACCAAGCCGTTTGGCGTGGCAAGTGGGGTTTTTGGTTCGTTCAGTGCCGCCAACTTCTCCCCCTTCGGCCAATTGGTGGAACTCCCTGAACCGGTCGATTACGAAAACACCACCCTGAAGCTGACCAGCGGCTACTCCACCAAAAAATTCCTAGTAGAACTGGCCGGAACCCTCAGCACCTTCGAAAACAACAAGGATTTACTCACCTGGCGCAACCCCTACGTGACGGCACAGGAACTTAGTGAAACCAGCGTTCTGGCCCCAGATAGCGATTACTACAAGCTGTCGGCCAAAACCGTCATCAAGCAGCTGCCACAGAACTCCGTGTTGGCCCTCAAGGCAAGCATCGCCAAAATGGAGAGCGACATCCCGCTACTCAGTGGGATTTGGTCGTCTAACAATGGCCCGACCTTTGGTGGTGGTGCGCCGATTTACACATTCACGACTCTCGGCTTGAATCAGTCCAAATTCGAAGGTGATGTCACCACCACAACAGGCTCGATAGCTCTGAGTTCAAAACCAAGCAAAAACCTGAGCGGCAAGCTCTATTACGATTATTTCAACAAGGATAATTCTTCGAGTCATATCGTTTATACCAACCTGACTTCCTTCAATACTGTTGAAAATCACCTGTTCGAGTATGAGAAACATCGCGCGGGAATCGACCTGAGGTACAAGCTGACACCAAAGAATAAGCTAAGCGGTGGTTATGAATTCAAAACGGTCGACCGGGAGCGCGACGATTTCGAATCAACAAGCGATCATAAACTGTTCGTTCAGTTGAAAAACACCAGCATCGATTCTGTTGCCCTTAAACTTAAACTTCAGTACCTGGATCGTTCCGCTGATTTTCTGCAGGCTGACGAAGGTGCCGATGTTTTTGCTGCGACTGCGATTGAGCGTTTTCACTATCGTTACGACGTAGCCGACAAGGTTCAAACCCTGGCTAAACTCGGAGTCGAATTCTATCCCACGGACAATCTCGACCTAGGGCTGGAATACAGCTACAAGATCAATGACTATGACGAAACCCTGCTTGGTCTGACCGAGGATGTCCGCCACGAAGTCTATGCGGATGTCGCTTACCACATCCCTAACGTGGTGCGCTTAAGCGGGTATGTCGGCTACGAGAAGGTCAATCAGGATTCTAAAAACCGCCAGTTCAGCAGTGGCGACAATACGAATCCCGCCTCCGGAACGGTGGGTACGGCATTCAACTGGTCGCAAGAGTTGCAAAGCGACTACTGGGCGCTAGGTGTCATGGCGGAAGTGCCGCTGATCGAAAATAAGCTCTATGCAGTATTGGCTTATAACTACCAGAAGAATGACGGCTCAAACGAGATGAACAGTGAAGGTGCAACAGCTCTGGAAGACATCGATGAGGTCGATGATTACGACCTGCAACAGATTGAAGCCAAGTGCCTTTATACCTACAGCGAGAATCTGAAAATAGTTGTCGGATACCGGTATGAAAAGCTCGATTACGCCGATGATCAGTACGAGGACTACAATTTTTCCAAGGTCGGCGCTTTTGACAGTTACTACTTGAGTGGAGCCTATGCCGATAACGACTATGAAGCCAATATTGGTTATCTGGCATTGAATTATCGTTTTTAACTCATCGGATACTTTCTGCGGATCGGGGGGCACGACTCCCCGGTCTGCTTTTAGCAAAAAATCAAAATGGAGAACTAAGCATGACCTCGACGTTATACATCACCTGCAACCTCAAACCGGACTCTAAGTAGACATTTTCGGCGGGTCTCGTAACTTGTTCCCTAATGCTTGTGGGTGGTTAAGGGGATTATGCTAAATTAGAAATTCCGAAAAATCAGTGTCTCATATATCGTAAGTTTCAAGATGAATTCCTCCGGATTTCTAGGGGCATTTCCCGTTGCCAAATTTCATGATTGCGAGGTATCAACTCCAGCATTATTGCCCTCCACCGTAAGGTTTTGTACACTACTATCGCGCAATGAAACCATGAGATTTTCCGGAATCCCATATGGTCCTAAGGTAGGGGCAAGTCCAATTGCCCCATAATCTTAACATAGGGCTGGGGCAAATCTGCGGGGTCAGGTCAAGCTTCTAATTTACGGACGATTACTTCCACCCCTCTCCCCCTTTTTTATGTTTATTGCCGTGGCCACGGTCTGCTCTTTTGTCGGAATCCCGATAATCATTCTGTTTGCGGCTGTGCTCTCGGTCATTTTCGCCCCGGTGGTCCCAACCCCGGTCGTGATCCCGATCACGATCGTACCGCTCCGGGCGGTAGCTTCCCCCGCGGTAAAGGGCTTTGTCTCTATTGTAGACGACGTATTCGTGGTCCCGATATGTGCGGATGTCACGTAATCTTTGCCTGCGCAGGCCGCGGGGAAGATGGTCGTGATGAACAACCTGCCAGGGGCCGTTGTATCCAGACCCGACGTGCCAGACATTGTCGAAAAAGAGGTAGAATCTTCCGTCGACCCTAAATAGGTCGTAAGGAACCCCGACAGCAACCTGGAAGCCAAGTGGGACAGGGGCGAGGAAAAGTGGAGGCTCCGGAAAAATAATCGGCACTCCGACGGGGGCTCCTACATTGATATTGATATTGACGTTAGCCGACCAGGCCGGCGCCGTCCCGAGCACCCAACATAACGCGAGCAGGGGTATTTTACTTTTCATTTTCATTGGTAACCTCCATGAGGGCAAATGCGCCGACATCCGCCGGCAGGGTGTGAACCAACAAACCATATGTGGAGTGGACAGCCAACTTGAGGCCGACCGAAATAGAACCCAGGAAATATCAAAGACTAACCACGCACCAGCACGGCTCCTAGGGGTACATGGTACTTCAATTCGTAACAGTCTCCAGGCGGTGGCTGTTGCCCGGGCGGCCTCCCAGTGAACCAAATGCGACATTTACCCGAAGGTGGCATATGCCCCGGGGGAATGGGCGGACGTTCTTCCCGATTCTCTGCCTGTGCGGGATAGCCTTCGGGATAGCCGTACAACCATTGAGCAAGAGTATCCCGCCAGCTAGCAGAAAAAGGGTGATCAGAGGAGGAACACATGTTCGGCATCTTTTTGCTGTTCCTGTGGACTTCCAAAGCAGCCCGAGTTGTCGGAAATTAATCATGTCATTCACCCTGATGTTGTTTCCGGCATGGACAATCGACCCTG
>NZ_QKAP01000145.1 GCF_003247215.1 Malonomonas rubra
AATTGATCAGGATCTTGCACAACTGGTGCCCAATCGGCCAAAGTTTCTAAAATAGTTCTAATGTCCCGGACTGAAACCCCTTCGCGCAGCAGGTTTTGCAATACACGCATCACCACCCCGAGACTCAACAGGTTGGGAACCAGCTCCTCGACCAATTTGGGATATTCATTGGCTAGGTTATCAAGCAGGTTCTGGGTTTCCTGACGGCCGAGCAGTTCATGTCCATGCTTCTTGATCAGCTCGCTTAGGTGCGAGGCGACAACGGTCGTGTTATCGACCACGGTGTACCCGGAAATCTGCGCCCGCTCTTTCTTATCTTTGCTAATCCAAGTCGCTGGCAGCTGGAATGCCGGCTCAACGGTGTCGATCCCCTTAATGGTTTCGGTAGCCGTCCCGGAGTTCATCGCCAGGTAGAGACCGGGCAGCAGCTCGCCGCCACCAATCTTCACGCCTTTGAGAATGATGGCGTAATCATTTGGCTTTAGTTGCAGGATATCCTTGATATGAACAGGCGGCACGATAAAGCCCATGTCGAGAGCGAACTGTCTGCGCAGCGGCCAGCGGAATCAGGCCGTAACCGACCTCCATTTCAAGCAGATCGACCGATAGCATCCTCTCGTAATTCTCCTCTGTGAGCAGCTGTTGCTCCGGAGTTTCATTCGCCATCTCTTCACGCAGTGAAACCTCCTGCTTGCCTGCTGTACCCGGTAGGCCACGAAACCAACGATCAGCGACAAGACAAAGAATGGCAAGTTCGGCAAACCCGGTATCATCGCTCGGCCGCTCGGTGGCCAAAGCAACAACGGGGTATAACAGCAGAGCCAGACTGAGGATTCGCCTCTTCATCCGAGCTTCTCAATCCGTTCCGAGGGGCTGGCCACATCGGTCAGTCGTAGCCCGAACTTGTCGTTGACCACGACCGCTTCGCCGCGGGCAATCAAGCGGCCATTGACATAAAGATCTAGTGGCTCACCCGCCAGTTTGTCCAGCTCGATCTGAGATCCTTCCTGCATTTGCAACAGGTCGCGAACCAGAATCTTCGACCGGCCAACTTCTACCGAAACCTGCAATGGAATATCGAGCAGCAGATCAATCCCGCGCCCTTCCAGTTTGTCCTGTTCGATTGCTGACAGTTCCTGGCCTTTTGCTTGATTCACTTCATTCATCATCTATCCTCCGTGGGAAATCCGCCCCATAACGCGGATTGCCTTTTTACCACCTTGAACACCGGCCATTGCGTAGAATTTCGGTTGTCCCTCAACCATGACCTGCAACGAAACATCCGGGTTGCAATTCAGCTCAACCACATCGCCGACCTGAAAATTAAGAATATCTCGCACCCGCAGCGACAAGGTCGCCAGCTGCGCTTCAATTTCAAGCTTCATGAAATCAAGCTCTTCACAGACATTGTTGCGCCACTTGGTATTCTGCAATGCGCTGATCGGCACTGCTGTGTCCTGCTGCTGTCGCTGCAGCGGTTCAAGCGAGGCGTGTGGCAGAACTAGGGTGATGTTCCCCTCGAGGTTATCAATGGTCACCCTAAACTGAGCCGCGACCACACCGGCATCCGGCAACACAAAATTCAGCAGGCGCAAATTGCTGACCACCTTGACCAGTGAGGAATTGACCTCCTGCACCTGTTGGAAGCCTTTGTTCAGTTCGGAACAGGCAGAGGCAATGACGTCACGGATTACGTTCAGTTCAATAGCACTCATCGCCCGATTCAGTGCAGTGACCTGATGATCCGAAGAACCGCCGAGCACGATCTCCACCAGCGAGAAGGAGAGTTGCTCATCATAGATTGCCAGAGCGCCGCCACTGAGTGGTTCAAGCTGCAGAATACCGATTGCGCCGCGACCTGAGAGTCGCTGCAACAAGTCTCCGAAACTCATCGACTCCATGGCATCCAGTTTGACGCTGACCGCGCGCTGGAAACGGGTCGAAAGCGACATGGCATAGTTATGCGCAAAACTGTCGAGCACCAGGTCGAAATTGGCCAGTTTCCACCCCTCCGGACCTTCCGCCCGGAACAGATTGCACTCTTCGGCAACCAGCTTCTTCGGAACCCGACCAGCGGTATGAGCAGTTGGTTCAAGATGCTCCTTATCGATCTGGATCTCGCCGTGCCGAACAGCCGATAGCAGGTCGGCAATTTCATCTTTACTGAGTATCTTTTCCACGGAGCAAGCTCCTACTGGACCACAAAATCGGTGAAATAGATCCGTTTTACTTTGCCGTTGGCCAAGACACTGTTGATTCGATTGATCAACTCGGCCCGCAGCTGAATTTTGCCTTGCAAGTCCTGCAATTCGGGAAAGGTCTTGTTACCGACCAGCAACAGAATGGCATCCTTGATCTGCGGCATCCGCTCGCTCACTTCTGCCGCCGCCGTCGGCGTGTTCATTTCCAGGGTAATCGCGGCTTTCAGGTAACGACTCTCCTCATCATCGATGATATTGACGATAAAGGTGTCGATGTTGACCATCGGCCCTACCTGCCTGGACTGCTTCGCAAATTCAGCCTGTTCCTGTTCGGGGAAAATTTTCTTGTCCTCGCCCCCCAAGAACATGAAGACACCGACTCCCACGCCAATCAGTAACAACACCACGGCAACGATAATGATGCTCAGTTTATTTTTTGATCCACCAGTATCCGCTTGTTCTGCAGCATCTTTTTTGGCCATGTTCAATCCTTCCTTAAGTTCTGTGCGTCAAAATTACGCCACCAGAATCAACCATTAAAACGGTGTCTGCTCTCGGGCATCGATCAGGTACGGCAATTCCTGATCTGGATCCCCCTGACTTTCCAGTACAAACTCCACTCGCCGATTCAAGGCCCGCTCCCGGTCGCTGTTATTGGGAAACAACGGCTTTTGCGAACCGTAACCGGTCGCCGACATCCGGCTTAAAGGAACCAGTTGATTGGCGGCCAGAAATCGAAGTACCGATACTGCCCGCGCAACCGACAGATCCCAGTTGGCAAGCTCGTTACCGCGGTCGTCAGTATGCCCTTCAACCTTCATATTCAATGGCAACGGCCGGACCAGCACGGCAACCTTGCGCAACACCGGGTAGGCGTCGGCGCTGAGCTCACTTTGCCCAGAGGAGAAGAGAATCGCCTCATCGATCCGCAACACCACAGCACCCCGGTCCTTGACCAGCTTCACCTTCTCGTTAAGTTTCAATTCCTTCAACTTTGTTTTCAACCGCTGATAAACCCGGGAGGTGAAATCGTCATTAATCGGGGCGTAAGTAATCACCTGCGGCTTGGCTTGTTCCGCAGACTGGGTATTCGACAAAACCCCCTGCCCAAAAGCCGCGGAAATGGACTGACTGGCAGCTTGAAACTTGATCCGGTCCATACTAGCCATCGACAGCAGAAGCACGAAAAAGGTCAACAGCAGGGTCACCATATCGGAGAAGGTGACCATCCACATCGGTGCTCCAGAAGGTGGCTTTTTCTCTTTCTTCCTCATCAGTTGCCTTTACTTGCCGAAGTTGCTTTCCCGCTCAGCCGGGGAAACAAATGCATGCAACCGCTGCTCCATCAAGCGGGGGTTCTCGCCTTCGAGGATCGATTTCATTCCTTCGGTGATCAGAGTCTTGTTCAATACTTCACTGGCGGAACGAATCTTCAGTTTTCCGGCGATGGGAGTAGCAACAACATTGGCAATAATCGCGCCGTAGAAGGTTGTCAACAAAGCAAGTGCCATGGCCGGACCGATAGACGATGGATCACTCATGTTCTGCAGCATCTGCACCAGACCGATCAGGGTTCCGATCATCCCCATCGCGGGAGAAATAGCAGCAAAGGTGCTGAAAATCTCCTGCCCCTTATCATGCCGCTCCATTACATACTCGATCTCCTTTTCGAGCATGTCCCTGAGCGCCTCCGGCTCCTGTCCGTCAACCGCCATCTGCAACCCCTTGAGAAAAAAGTCATCCTCAATTTCGTTCATCACCGATTGCAGCGACAAGATCCCTTCCTTACGGGCCTTGCCAGCGTAGCTAATCAACTTGCTGATGGTTTCGGTAGGGGCGGTTGTTTTATGGAAAAATGCGTTGCGGGCAACTTTGATGGCCCCGAGGATATCCCGGTATGGGAAGTTGACAAATGCTGTCCCAACCGTTCCACCAATGACGATAATCATGGACGGAATATCGAAAAAGATCAGCAGCGATCCTCCCTGCATGATCGCGCTGATCATCAATCCAAAAGCGGCCACCAAACCGACTATTGTCGCTAAATCCATGCCTCATCCTTGATTATTATCGTGAATAGATCACGTCTAAAACTTAGTATCTCCTAACGGAAGAGCAATTTTCACGCCAGCCGCAGAAAAATCTGGATTTATTTTTTTACTTAAGTTTTTCAGCAGCTTAACGGCGAAAGAAAAAAAGTTTCCGGCTTTCAGACAAAAAAATGCCGCCCCCGAACAGGAGCGGCAAAACGTCATGTCATAATTTTGACCGTCTAGACTATCTCTTATTATTATCAGTACGGACTGTATAGTGTCCGTCTGTCTAAAAACGCAAAGCCCTATACAGCAGGTTCAGAGGGGATTGAAATCATAATTCAGATCCTAACTGAGCATAAAAGTGTTATTTTTTAGACAACTGCAAACCAATTTAAGGGGGTTACGTGACGGCAAAAATTAACACTTTTATGATTTTTGACTTGTCAAATTTATGGCCAGTAAATTGCTCAGAGCGGTTCGATCTCTCAGGCACTGGGAACGGATTCTGTGAATCGCCTGATTTTGTTGTAGCCGGAGCTAGTAACCCGAATTATCATCTACCGGTATGTCGGTAAAAGCCTTGCTCAGTTCGGTTGCGGATTCCGTGTCAAGGTTGTTGAGAATCTGACCGGCGGTTTTTTGCCTGATACCGCTCAGCAGCTCGACAGCTAGTTGTTGATCGAGCTCTTTGAGCAGACGAGCCGCCTTGGCGGGTTCCATCTTCTCGTAAATCTTGCTCAGCTCGTCAACCCGGCGACCCTCCTCTTCCTTTTTTCGATTCAGCAGATTCATTAGCTCTTCTCTTAGTTGCTGCATCGCCGAGAGTTTCTTATCGACCTCCTCCTGCAGAGTCTTTAGCTGCATTTCGCGACTGTCGAGTTCCGCTTCTCGCTCATCCAGTTTCTCGTATTCCCGTTCGATGGAAACCAGGATACGTCGCTCCTCGACAGATTGGATCTGCTGTTCATCGACCAAACTTTGCCCCAAGGCCGACGCCACAGCCCCAAACAGTATCAGCACGATCAGGATGATTCGAGCACTCATGGCAGATCTCCCTTATTGCGGAGGCTGATCTCATCCAGCATCTCCCGCTCCTTGCGGTTCAATTCCTTTAAATACTCAGCGTCCTGCTTCTTTTTCAGCTTTTCCATCACTTGTCTGTCCCGTGCCTTGGCCAACAACTCTTCACGCTCAGCGACAATCCGCCGGTCAAGAAACGCCGGTTGCTGCTGAAGTTGGGCCATCAGCTTACCACCGTGCTGAATCGACACCTCGAACAGTTCCATCTCGGCAATGGTGAGGCGGTCCTGCTGTCGCTCTCGCAACTCAGCATCATGCTGCTGTAACCGTTCATAATGCCTCTTCAATTCAGCTTCCAGCTCACTTTTTTCCTGCAGGCTGGAGGTCAACGCCTGCCGTGCCTGCTCCTCCAAGATCTGGCGGTAATTGAGCACCGATTGGAATTTGAACTTTTTCGCCATTATTTTATTCGCTCCTAGCGTGGATCCTACCGCCGGTCCTGAACCAGCGTAGCCAGTTGCTCAAGGGCGGTATCCAGATCAACGGCGTCATCCATTCCCTGGCGCAGAAACTCGATGATCGCCTCAATGCGCGAGATTGCGTAATCGGTCTTGCCGTTGCTCCCTTCGACATAGGCCCCGATATTGATCAGATCCTCGGCATCTTTGTACGTTGCCATGATCTCCCGTACCCGACCGTTGAGCTGCATGTGCTCGGAGCTGACGATGTCGCGCATGACCCGGCTGGTTGAGCGAAGGATGTCGATGGCGGGAAAGTGGTTGCGCGCGGCCAGATCGCGGGAGAGAACTATGTGACCGTCGAGAATCGAGCGAACCGCATCAGCTATCGGCTCGCTCATGTCGTCCACTTCGACCAGCACCGTGTACAGACCGGTGAT
>NZ_QKAP01000095.1 GCF_003247215.1 Malonomonas rubra
CCGGTAAGAGCTGTTATGCCGTTGCTCGAAAGCCATTGTCCCAGCGTGTAGATCGTCGGTTGAGAGCATCATTACCTTGCCGAGAAACTTCTGCTGGTAGTGATCATTGAACTGCTCGATGTTCCCGTTGCGCCACGGTTCGGCCATCAGGACAAACCAGGGTTCAACGTCATGGAGCAGACAAAGCCGAACAAACTGGCTCAATGCTCTCGGATATCTTGGACTGCCAAGAAAAGACATGGCGTTATCAACCTGAAGGTTGTCCGGTATTCCCAGTCGCGCCCAGATCGCCCAGATACTGTTCAGGACAGCTTGTCCGGATTTGAAGAGCGAAGCATGAAGACCACATCGTGCCGTTGCGACATCGATCACGTTGAGCCCGTAGAAGCGGATCGGTCCGGTCAAATAGCACGGACCAACCATGTCCATTTGATGCGTCTGATTCGGCAACAGAGCCGGAAGCTTGGGATAAGGCGTTCCCTTCGGCTCGTAGTTGCCGGTGCGGCGATGGGTCAAATCATTGCGTTTGAGGATGCGATTGATCGTTCGCAATGACGGTAATGGCGACACACCAAGGTCTTCCAGCTCCCACAGAATGGCCTGCGCTCCACAAAACAGATCCAGGTTGTAGAGATTCAAGCGCACCAGCTTGACGATCTCCTCGATCTCAGTAGGCGTTCGGTTGGCAATGTTGACAGGTTTTTTTGGCAAACTGCTGCACCATTCATCATCATGGGCAGAATGCCGCCGGACCCACTTGTAAAGCCAGGGCCGAGATCGACCGAGTGACGAGCAGATGCTTTCTGGTTTCTCCCCTGCGAGAAACCTTCTCACGGCCAAGATACGTTGCTTTTCCTCATCCTTCATGAACACCTCCGTAGCGGAAATGTACAGAAGGATGACGGGTGGCTATTCGATTGTCAGAGAACTATTTTGTAAACGATGCCCTGGCACATTTTTTTGTCTACGATATGCTGGCACTTAACAACTAGATTTTAGACTTTCGTGCTGGGGAGGCATGAATATGGCTTTGTTTTGAAAATCAGAGCAACAAACTCCCGCCTTTGGGGCGATACAAGTCAATGTGCTAAATCAAATGATCCAATAAAGTACTGGTAACGTCACAAACGCTAAAGCCATCCCCACACTGACCAAAGCTGCTGCCAATTCTGGCAGGATGCCTGCGGCAATTGCTAAAGCACCCGCTGTGACCATTGGTGGCATACCCGCCTCAAAAACAGAGACCTCTGTTGCTAACCCATTTAATTCGAGCCAATAACACGCAATTAAAGCCGCAAGTGGAGCAATGGCCAATTTGACCGCCAGGCCAAAACCTAAAGGGCGTAATACTGTTGGGCTTAACCTTATATTCAACTGAAAGCCTATAGCGGTCATTACCAGAGGGGTCAACATACCGGCCAAAGTTTCCAGCCCCCTGACCATGGCATCAGGATAAGGCCAGGCGCGTAGCAGTAATCCGATCAGGAGTGCCAAGGTCGGTGGAAAAAGAATCGCCCGCTTGGCAACTCCGGCTATATTCACTTTTCCTTCACAGCTATGCATTGCGAGTATCACGGAGCCGAAAATGGCAAAAATGATCATGGTGCCGATTTGGTCGTAAATGATCAAAAAGGGGATTCCGGTCTCTCCGAAAAACGCCTTAACCATCGGCACGCCCATAAACGATGTGTTGCCGATTGGAACAACCAGAAGCAGAACGGCAATGGTTTCGCGTGACCACCTTAAACACTTGCCGACAATAAGGATCAAGGCGGCTGACAAAAGCAGCATCATCCAAGGAATAACAGCGGGGATAATCATGTCCCCTGAGAATTTAAGCTGGGGGATCTTGAGCAGAATAACAGCAGGAAGAGCAACATAGAGAGCAAATATATTGAGTACCTGCGCCGTTTGCTCAGGGAAAGCCTCAATGCGCCGAAACAAAATACCAAGACCTACAAAGATACCGATGAGAATGAAGTTTTCCATGCGTTACTTATCCTGAACTGTTGAGTGAACCATGAAGTTAGCAGAATAGACAAGATAGCTGTTGAAATTTGAGCGGTAAATATTAAAAATAGTGCAACATATGTGCATTTATGCACAACTAGAGACAATGTCTAAGTCGATTAATATCTTTGACACTACCCCTACGAAGGAGGCTCCATGAGCTCAAACTGGGATGATTTTCGATTCTTTCTGACTCTCAGCCGAACCAATTCGTTCGTGTCTGCGGCCAACCAGCTTAAGGTCACGCATAGCACGGTATCCCGACGGATTTCAGCACTGGAAGCTGATTTACAAACTAAATTGTTCATTAGAACCGAAAAGGGATGTCGCTTGACACCTGCGGGGGAACAGCTCTTGCCGCTCGCAGAAGAGATCGAGAAAACAACCCAGAAACTTCAAGAACAAGTTTCCGGCAAGGACAACCAGCTTTCGGGGACGATTCGTATCGGAACTCCAGATGGCCTAGGGAACTGTTTTTTGGCATCAAAACTTAGTGTCTTGCAGAGAGAAAATCCATTACTGGAGGTTGAACTTATCGCTGTACCCATGTATTTCAGTCTATCCAAACGTGAGGTGGATATTCTCATAACCGTAAAAAAGCCCGTGCAGGATAGAGTGATTGCCCAAAAGATAACCCATTACAGGTTCGGATTGTTTGCTTCCCGAAAATATCTGGAACAATCCAAACCCATCAATAAGGTCAGTGATCTCTCTGGACACCGTTTCGTCGGATACATTGATGACCTTTTGTACGATCAGAAGCTGAAATTCTTAGAAGAATATTCTCCCACCTTGAAGACGTCTTTTCGTAGTTCAACGATCATCGCCCAAATGAACAGTATTAAGGCTGGTGCCGGTATCGGTGTAATTCCCTACTTTATGGTGCATACGGAACCGGACCTGATGCCTGTGCTACCGGAAAAATTTCTTGAAAGGGAGTTCTGGCTTCAGGTCAGTCCGGACACAAAGCAGCTTGCACGAGCAAGGGAGACCATGGATTTCATCGTCGAGCAAATGCATTCGCAAAAAAATCTTTTCATGTTACTTCCGGAAGGGGAATCGCCTTCAGTCTAGGATGTACATGACCACCTCATATCTATGTACCTGTTGGATGGGAAATCAGTGAAATCAGCCCGACTTGAAGCCATCTCGACCCAAATTGCCAGAAGATCGATTTCCCCAAACCGCTACCTTTCCGTTATCACAAAGCTATTTCCTAGATCCTTTTATCAAAAGTTAGATCAAAAATAGCCCTCTCGCTAAACTGATGAAATAACTACAAAGAGAAAGGGCCGATTTTGCGTTCCATATGCCGGGATCCGTGAAATTAATTCACTACTTTGAGATTTAGCCAGGTGGAAGATATTTTGTTTTCAAATATGAAATCATTATTTTTGAAAGACTAAATCAGTGTAATTTACTCTTAGGACCTACATGATCAACTTCTGAAATGCCTCAGTCCACTAATTTATAGACCGAGGCATTTTTTGTACTTGTTGTAGTAATTATTTGAACTAAAATTTCGCTGATTCATTTTTGGTCTTAGCGGCATTGATCAATGGCTCGAAAGCAGCGATCGGCAGGGCTCCATTCAAGTATAAACCATTGACGAAAAAGCCGGGAGTTCCTGAAACCCCTAGTTTCTTGCCCAAGGCCAAGTCGGCGTCGACCGCGGTCGAGGCATTTTTATATTTATCGGAATTGATGTCCTCCGCGCAAGTCGACCAGGCCGCCATGTCGATATCAGAGCCAGACAGATACTCTTTGCTCTTAGCAATTACGTTGCCCGGATTTATTTCTTTCTGGTGGTTAAAGTAGTTATCGTGGAGTGTCCAGAAGGCCTCATCCTTCTGCAAGGCACCGCAATACGCTGCTATTGCTGCCTTTTTGGCCCACGGGTGGCTACTGAGAGGGAAGTGCTTAAACACAAACTTTACGTCATTTGGGTACTTCTCAATGATCTGCTCGACAGTTTTAAAACCTTCTGAGCAATAAGGGCATTGAAAATCAGAAAATTCAACTATCGTCACTGGTGCATCAGATGCACCTCGGTAGGGTTGATTTGAGATATTGGAAGCAAGCTCTTCACGAATTGCAGCGGCTTTTTGGGCTGCAGTAGCCGTTCGCTTGGTGATTTCAGCTGCGACTTCATCCTTGCTAAGGCTAACATCAATTGGTTCGCCACTGACTAGAAAAAGTTTTTTGTCGTCCCGGCTAACAAGGAATCTCTGTTTCTGCCGGCCGCCGATAATGAACATGCCTTCGTCAAGGCTACCGTATCCGCTAGGTTCAATGTCGCCCATGGTGACAACCATTTGTTCGAGTTGAGGAAAAGTAAGTTTAAGATTGGCAAGGATTCGTTCTTTGCGATCTGCCGGACCCTCCATAGCCATGACGGAACTGTTTACCAGTCCGCCGATGAGTAGGCAAGCCACCAAAGCAAAAATCAACCGAATGCGCTTCTTCATAGTTGTACTCCTGTCGACTAAGGAGCTAAACAAGTACTGAAATGCTTGTTTGACAGCTCCGTGTTTAAATTCGGGACTTAATTTTCTTCTCTTCGTCATAGAAACTTCTTTGGCTCACTATATGCTTTTTTGAAGTGTTCGTAAATTCGGGGGAGAACCAGTTTGTCAGACTACCACAGCAAGGGAGCACGGTTGTGATCGCAAGTCATGACAGCGGTCAGTCAGAAAGACTCGGAGGCATCGCGATCAGAATGAAGAATGGGCGACTGGTTGACAACCCTGACGACCTTTTACCTGAAACTCGATTCAAGGCGGTGTAAAGTTTACAGCTTATAAAATTCAATACTCCGAGTCCATGCAGCCTGTCGATTCGATTCGTGGTGTTTGGACCGTTGGGTATGGTGGGAAACGATCGTGCCTCCTGTGTTTGGAAAGGAGATTTGCCGCGCATATAGGATGCTGCTGGTTTGGCCTTTGATGAGGCCTTTTTGCAACGTAAAAAGTGGAGGAAAAGTAAGATGAAAACATTGCGTATTATCATTCTATTGAGTTGCCTGGTACTGTTGACCACCAGCGCCTTCGCCATCGAGCACCTGCGCTTGGCGACGACCACCTCGACCGATAACTCTGGACTGCTGGCGTACCTGCTGCCACCGTTTGAAATGGCCAACAACTGCCTCTGGACTGGTGATGCCGTGACAACGTCAGGGGCTGCCTTTGGGATGCTTGTTGTTAGTTGTATTGGGAAACATAAACAAGTAGTCTCACAACTCGTAACTTATCTCATGCCCCAAAAGTCTTGAGCCTTGTAATGTCTGCTTTAGGGCCCTGGATCGCAGCTTTGTGGCTGATCGGTGTCAGCGGCAAAATCAAACATGAACTGCCAAATGTCTGTTATTTCCTTTTCGGACAGATCATCGAAAACGGTTCTGGGATGTTTTCCTTTTTTGAAGAACCTGTCCCACTGATTCATGGTTTTGTCTGACGGGGAAAGATAACCACCTTCTGAGCTGTGCATATAATGGCATGGCTTGCAGCTTTTCTTAAATAATGCCCTTCCCTTGCTCGGGTTTCCTCCCGATATGGCGAATGCGGTCGAGCTTACAACCGTGAAAATTTTTAGCAGAATAAATATTTTCTTCATATAGGCCTCCTATCCTGCTCTTTTGCGTGTGTTTTTAAGGGCTAATTGTTGAGTGCCACGACATCGTAGACTCAACGACAGCATTAGCGAATTTTGTAGTCAAATTCATCGACTTGGGTCTTGGCCAGATAAAGCTTCAACTTCTGTTCTTTGACATCGATAGTAGCCACCACATATTCGAGCTTGAGTTCCGGCGGAACGGGAAACAATTCTCCGAGGATATTCAGTTTGAGATCGCTGCGAATCAGACGCACCAAGTGGTATCGGCCCGTCTCCGGTTTCTCTACCCGCTGTATGGGATTGCTTGCCGGGTCAGGAAATCTCAACGCCGCCTTGCTAGCGGAAAGTGCCTTAAGAGGGGTTTTGCCGCCGAGTTTGCTGTACCGGTAAGAGCTGTTATGCCGTTGCTCGAAAGCCATTGTCCCAGCGTGTAGATCGTCGGTTGAGAGCATCATTACCTTGCCGAGAAACTTCTGCTGGTAGTGATCATTGAACTGCTCGATGTTCCCGTTGCGCCACGGTTCGGC
>NZ_QKAP01000081.1 GCF_003247215.1 Malonomonas rubra
GGGTGTTCTCAGTGGCAAAATGTTGTCGGTTGCCGACATTATTGCGCTGGCTGATATGCCGAGCCAGGAAGAGCTGCTCGCCAAGGCTTTGTCGTCGATGAACGCCCCAGTGTCCAACTTTGTTGGTGTCATGGCTGCTATTCCGCGCCAGTTGGTGCAGGTGATCAGCGCAATTGGGCAGAGCAAGGCAGCCTAATTACTGTTTAAATCAAACAATTTATAAAGAATAAGAAGCATAATTTTCGGAGGAAAAAATGGCTGATGTAACTAAAGAACAAGTTGTTGAGTTTTTGAAAGGTATGACCGTTCTGGAGATGTCTGAGTTCGTTAAAGAACTGGAAGAGATCTTCGGTGTTTCCGCGGCTGCTCCGGTTGCAGTTGCTGCTGCTCCAGTTGCTGGCGGTGGTGAAGCTGCTGAAGAGAAGGATGAGTTTGATGTTGTCTTGACCAGCGCGGGCGACAAGAAAATTAACGTTATTAAGGTTGTCCGTGCGATCACCGGCCTCGGTCTGAAAGAGGCAAAAGAGATGGTCGATGGCGCTCCGAACACCGTTAAGGAAGCTGCAGCTAAAGCTGAGGCGGAAGACATTAAGAAGCAACTGGAAGAAGCTGGCGCCAGCGTGGAGCTGAAGTAGACTCTTCGACCCAGTGTAAGACCCTAGCCAAGGTCGCCTTGTGCGGCCTTGGCTATTCTCGTTATCAGCCCTGGTGGAAACGCCAGGGCAGAACTGTCTGTTGGCTCAGATAGCAATCGGAGCTGACAGGTTACGTTGTAATTCGGGATAAACCTGCTATAACACGGCCTTAGGGTGCTGGTTTGATGTCGACATAGTGTATCGGCAGCTCGGCCAGTCTATGATCCTGAACCGAAGGAGAAATCATGGCCTATTCGTTTGCGAATAATCCGCTCCTCAGGAAGCACTTCGCAAAGGTTAGCAATATCATCGATATTCCTAATCTCATCGATATCCAAAAAACTTCCTACAAACGTTTTCTGCAGGCGGACTTACCCTCCAGCGCACGCAAGCCGAGTGGACTGGAAGCGGTTTTCCGTTCTGTGTTTCCGATTCGCGATTTCAGCGATACCTGTTCCATGGAGTACGTCTCTTATGGTTTGGGTACGCCCAAGTATGATGTAGAGGAATGCCACCAGCGCGGCATGACCTATGCGGCACCGATCAAAGTGAAGGTGCGGCTGGTGACCTGGGATGTCGACAAAGAATCCGGCACTCAGTCGATCCGTGACATCAAGGAACAGGAAGTCTATTTTGGTGAAATTCCGTTGATGACGGAGAACGGGACTTTCATAATTAATGGTACCGAGCGGGTTATTGTCAGCCAGTTGCATCGCTCCCCTGGTGTTTTCTTCTCCCATGACAAAGGAAAAACCCATTCGAGCGGGAAGGTGCTTTATAATGCACGGGTCATCCCCTATCGTGGTTCCTGGCTCGATTTCGATTTCGATCATAAAGATATCCTCTGGGTGCGGATCGACCGTCGTCGCAAGCTCCCGGCCACGGTTCTGCTGAAGGCTCTCGGCTATACCACTGAAGAGCTGCTGAACTACTACTATGATCTGGAAGAGATTAAGTGGGATGGCAAGGAGTACCGCAAGGCGATCAATTACGATCTACTTGCGGGCCAGCGTGCCAGTTGTGATGTGTTATCCAGTTCCGGCGAAGTTCTGGTCAAGGCAAACCGCAAGTTCACTCGTGCGGCGATACGCAAAATGAAGGAAGACAATGTCGAGTCGGTTCCGCTTTCGGCAGAGGGGTTGGTCGGCAAGATTGTTGCCAGCGATATCGTCGATGAGTCGACCGGTGAAGTCATTATTGAGTGTAATGGTGAACTGACCGAAGCCAAGCTTGAAGAGTTGCGTGAGAAGGGGATTAATGAGTTCTCGGTTCTCTTTATCGACCACCTTTATGTCGGTTCGTATCTGAGTGACACGCTCAAGGTCGACAAGGTTGAGACTGGTGAAGACGGGATTATTGAGATCTTCCGTCGCCTGCGCCCAGGTGATCCGCCGACGATCAAGACTGCAACTGCTCTGTTCGAGAGCCTGTTTTTCAATGCGGATCGTTATGACATTTCGGCGGTCGGTCGGCTCAAGCTGAACCACAAGCTTGGACTTGATAGCCCGCTTGAGCTGTCAACTCTTACCAAGGAAGATATCCTCCAAGTCGTTCGCTACCTGATCGACCTGCGCAACGGTAAAGGGCATATCGACGACATCGATCACCTCGGCAACCGCCGTGTCCGGGCCGTCGGTGAACTTCTCGAGAATCAGTACCGCGTTGGGCTGGTGCGGATGGAGCGGGCGATCAAGGAACGGATGAGCCTGCAGGATGTCGACAGCCTGATGCCGCATGACCTGATCAACTCCAAGCCGGTTTCGGCCGTGGTTAAGGAATTTTTCGGTTCGTCGCAGCTGTCCCAGTTTATGGATCAGACCAACCCGCTTTCGGAAGTTACTCACAAGCGACGCCTTTCGGCCCTCGGCCCCGGCGGTTTGACCCGTGAACGTGCCGGATTTGAGGTTCGCGACGTTCACCCGACCCACTACGGCCGGGTCTGTCCGATCGAGACACCTGAGGGACCGAACATTGGTTTGATTGCTTCGCTTTCGACTTACGCGCGTATCAACGAGTACGGTTTCGTGGAAACCCCGTACCGGATCGTTGAGAACGGTCAGGTGACCAACGAGATCAAGTACTTCTCGGCCCTTCAGGAAGAGGGGCATGCGATTGCCCAGGCCAACGCGCCGATTGATGAGGATGGCAAGTTTATCAACGAGCTGGTCAACGTGCGTAAGGATGGTGAGTTCATGCTTTTGGCACCAGACGAGATCAGCTTAATGGACGTTTCTCCGAAGCAGATCGTTTCGGTTGCCGCTGCGTTAATTCCGTTCCTCGAAAATGACGACGCCAACCGTGCGCTGATGGGTTCCAACATGCAACGTCAGGCGGTGCCGCTGCTGCGTGCCGATGCGCCGCTGGTCGGCACCGGGATGGAGCGTGTGGTTGCCCACGATTCCGGTAATTCGGTGGTCGCTCGTCATGACGGTGTGGTTGCGAGTGTTGATGCCGGCCGAATAGTTATTCAGATCGATGAAGCTGATATGGATGAAACCGGAACCGGCGTCGATATTTATAACCTGCTCAAATTCAGTCGTTCGAATCAGAATACCTGCATCAACCAAAAGCCGATTGTCAAAGTTGGCGACCGGGTTAAGAAGGGGGATGTGATCGCCGATGGCCCGTCGACCCAGTGGGGCGAGTTGGCCCTGGGGCAGAACGTGCTGGTCGCGTTTATGCCGTGGCACGGTTACAACTTCGAGGATTCGATCCTGATTTCCGAGAAACTGGTGCAGGAAGACCGCTATACCTCGATTCATATCGAGGAATTCGAGTGTGTCGCCCGTGATACCAAGCTCGGTAAGGAAGAGATAACCGACGATATCCCGAATCTGGGTGAGGACGCACTCCGCAACCTCGACGAGTCGGGAATCATCCGTATCGGTGCCAGCGTCAAGCCAGGTGATATTCTGGTCGGCAAGATCACTCCGAAAGGTGAAACTCAGCTCTCTCCGGAAGAGAAGCTGTTGCGCGCCATTTTCGGTGAGAAGGCCGGCGATGTACGAGATACCTCGCTGCGGGTTCCGCCGGGTGAAGAAGGGGTTGTGATCGGCGCCCGGGTTTTCTCCCGTAAAGGCTCCGACAAAGATGCCCGTACCGAGCAGATCGAAACCCGTGAGATTGAGAAGCTGCTCAAGGATCAAGAGGATGAAATCCGTATCCTGCGTACTTCGACCCGCAAAAAGATTCGTTCGTCGCTGGTCGGGTTGATTTCTGCAGTCGACATGATGGATGAGGACGGGACCGTCCTGCTGCCGAAAAAGCGCAAGATCAGCGAAGAGGATTTCGACAAGATTCCTTTTAAGCGACTGCGTGAAATTTCGGTATCGGGAGACCCTGAGACTGAAGAGAAGGTCAATAATCTGCTCAACCGACTGGCTGAGCGTGAGCAGCTGATTTCAGCAGTTTTCGAGGACAAGATTGAGAAATGTCAGCGTGGAGATGATCTGCCACCGGGCGTGATCAAGATGGTCAAGGTCTATATTGCCATCAAACGCAAGCTGCAGGTTGGTGACAAGATGGCCGGTCGTCATGGCAACAAGGGTGTCCTCTCGCGGATTCTGCCGCAGGAAGATATGCCGTACATGGCGGACGGAAGACCGGTTGAAATCGTTCTCAACCCGCTCGGCGTCCCGTCGCGTATGAACGTTGGTCAGATCTTGGAAACACACCTCGGTTTGGCTGCACGCGGTCTGGGTGACCAGATTCAGAAGGTGCTCTACGAGCAGTATTCGGAAGAAGCGCTGAAGAAGCAGCTCAAGGATGCTTATCAAGATCCGGAGCTGGATAGTTTTATCGATGCTCTCAATGAAGATGACCTGAAAGTGTTGGCTCGTCGCCTTGAGCGTGGCGTGCCGATGGCGTCCCCGGTTTTTGAAGGGGTTGCTGAAGAGCAGATGAAGGCCGAGCTGGAGCGTACCGGTTTCAGCACCAGTGGCCAAATGACCTTGACCGATGGCAAGACCGGTGAGCCGTTCAAGGAGAAAGTCACCGTCGGCATTATGTATATGCTGAAGCTGCATCACCTGGTTGACGACAAGATCCATGCCCGTTCGATCGGTCCCTACAGCCTTGTTACTCAGCAGCCGCTCGGTGGTAAGGCGCAGTTCGGTGGTCAGCGTCTCGGGGAGATGGAGGTTTGGGCGATGGAGGCCTACGGTGCCGCCCATGCGCTGCAGGAATTCCTCACCGTCAAGTCGGACGATGTCGCCGGCCGGACCAGGATCTACGAGGCGATCGTCAAGGGCAAGCATACTCTTGAAGCCGGCTTGCCGGAGTCGTTTAACGTTCTGATTAAGGAACTACAGGCGCTCTGTCTTGATGTCGATCTGCTGGAAGAAGAGGACTGATTTAGCGGTTCTCTGCTGAACGGCCGATTGTCTGAAATTTGTAAAGCTGAACACTCATCCTACAAGGAGGATGCGTTTTGGAAGATATTTTCAGTTTGTTTGAGCGCCCGAAAGATCCGTTGAGCTTCAACGCCATCCAGCTGTCGCTGGCATCGCCGGAGAAGATCCGCGAACGTTCTTTCGGGGAAGTGAAAAAGCCGGAGACCATCAACTACCGGACCTTCAAACCGGAACGTGATGGCCTGTTCTGCGCTAAAATCTTTGGTCCGACCAAGGATTATGAGTGTAACTGCGGTAAGTACAAACGGATGAAACACCGCGGTATCGTCTGCGAGAAGTGTGGTGTCGAAGTTATCCCGAGCAAAGTTCGTCGTGAGCGCCTCGGCCACATCGATCTGGCATGCCCTGTAGCGCACATCTGGTTTCTCAAGTCCTTACCGAGCAGGATCGGTGCGTTGCTTGACATGACCCTCAAGGATCTGGAGAAGGTTCTCTACTTTGAGGCTTATGTGGTTCTTGATGCCGGGGATACAAATCTTGAGCGCGGCCAACTGCTGCCGGAGGATAAGTACTCCGAGGCAATGGATGAATTTGCCGGACAGTTTGTTGCCGGCATGGGTGCCGAAGCGATCCGTGAGTTGCTCGCCGAAATCGACTTGGTCGAAGAGAGTGAAACTCTGCGGATCGAGATGAAAGAGGCGACCAGCGAGGCGAAGAAGAAAAAAGTTTCCAAGCGCCTGAAGGTGATCAATTCATTCCGGCAGAGCGGCAATCGTCCTGAATGGATGATTCTCGAGACAATCCCGGTGCTGCCGCCGGAACTGCGCCCCTTGGTCCCGCTCGATGGTGGCCGCTTCGCGACCTCCGACCTGAACGATCTGTATCGTCGGGTTATTAACCGAAATAATCGCCTCAAGCGACTGATCGAGCTGCGTGCGCCGGAAGTTATCATCCGCAACGAAAAGCGGATGCTGCAGGAAGCGGTTGACGCCCTGTTCGACAACGGGCGTCGCGGCCGGGCGATCACTGGCCCGAGCAAGCGACCGCTCAAGTCGCTCTCCGATATGCTCAAGGGTAAGGGGGGGCGTTTCCGGCAGAACCTGCTCGGCAAACGAGTCGACTACTCCGGCCGTTCGGTTATTGTTTGTGGCCCCGAGCTGAAGCTGCATCAGTGCGGTTTGCCGAAGAAGATGGCGCTTGAACTGTTCAAGCCGTTTATCTATCAGAAGCTGGAAGAGAAAGGTTTTTCGACCACGGTCAAGAGTGCCAAGAAGATGGTCGAGAAGGAGAAGACCGAGGTCTGGGATGTTCTTGAGGAGGTCATCAAGGAGCATCCGGTCATGCTCAACCGGGCGCCGACCCTGCACCGTCTGGGGATTCAGGCCTTCGAGCCGGTGCTGATCGAGGGGAAGGCGATTCAGCTGCACCCGCTGGTTTGTACCGCGTTCAACGCCGACTTCGACGGTGATCAGATGGCGGTTCACCTGCCGCTGTCGATCGAAAGCCAGATCGAGGCCCGCGTGCTGATGATGTCGACGAACAACATTCTCTCGCCGGCCAGCGGTAAGCCGATTATCGTGCCGTCGCAGGATATGGTTCTTGGTCTCTACTATATGACCCGTATTCGCCCATTCGTTATCGGTACCGGCAATGTTTTCATGTCGCCGGACGAGGTGCGTATGGCATTTGACGCTGGTGAGGCCGACTTGCAGGCCGCGATCAAGGTGCGGATGGTCCCTGAAACGGGGGCGGAAGAGCAGATTGTTGAAACCACTGTCGGTCGGGTGTTGCTGCGCGATGTTGTCCCGATGTCGATCCCGTTCAAGCATGTCAACAGGGTCATGGGCAAGAAGCAGGTGGCTGACCTGATTGATATCAGTTTCCGCCTTGCCGGTAACAAAGAGACGGTTATTCTTGCCGACAGGATCAAGGAGACCGGCTACCGTTATTCGACCCTGGCCGGTGTGTCGATCTGTCTGGACGATATGGAGATCCCGGCGTCGAAAGAAGAGCGGATCAAGGTGGCTGCTGACGAGGTCAAGGATATCCAGCAGCAGTACACCGAAGGTTTGATCACCGATGGCGAGCGCTACAACAAGGTTATCGATATCTGGGCCAAGTGTACCGAGGATATCGCCGGTACCATGCTTGGCAACATAGCGGTCGACAAGATCAAGTCGGAAGATGGCCAAGAGGTTGAGGTCTCTTCCTTCAACGCGATCCACATGATGGCCGATTCCGGTGCCCGGGGTTCCGCTCAGCAGATTCGTCAGTTGGCCGGGATGCGGGGTCTGATGGCCAAGCCGGATGGCTCAATCATCGAGACGCCGATTACTGCGAACTTCCGCGAAGGTTTGACCGTTCTGCAGTACTTCATTTCGACTCACGGTGCTCGTAAGGGTCTGGCAGATACCGCACTGAAAACCGCGAACTCAGGTTACCTGACCCGGCGTCTGGTTGATGTCGCTCAGGATGCGATTATCACCGAGCAGGACTGCGATACTCTCGACGGGATTATGGTTTCTTCACTCACCGAGGGTGGTGAAGTTATCGAACGTCTCGGCGACCGAATCCTCGGTCGGGTGGCATTGGAGGATATCGTCGATCCGATCACTGACGAGTTGCTGGTAGAGTCGAATCAGCTGATCGATGAAGATCTGGTGACCAAGATTGAAGAGGCCGGGATTGAGAAGATCAAGATCCGTTCGGTTCTGACCTGTAAGAGCAAGCGCGGCATCTGTGCCCTGTGTTACGGTCGTGACCTTGCTCGTGGGCATCTGGTCAATCTTGGTGAGGCGGTTGGTGTTATTGCCGCGCAGTCGATTGGTGAGCCGGGTACCCAGTTGACCATGCGTACCTTCCACATCGGTGGTACCGCATCGCGGCGTGCTGAGCAGACGGCCCTTGAAGCACGGTTCGATGGCCAGCTGAAATTTATCAACCTGATTACAGTTAACGATACCAAAGGGCTGCCGGTGGTTATGAACCGTAAGGGTGAGGTGGCCGTTGTTGACAGTACCGGCCGCGAGAAGGAGCGCTATGCCGTTGTTTACGGTGCTCACCTGACGCGTCAGGAAGGGGCTGAGGTTAAGGCTGGTGATGTCCTGGCCGAATGGGACCCGTACACCGTTCCGATCATCACCGAGGTAGGGGGTATTGTCCATTACGGGGATATCGCCGAAGGGATCACCATGGAAGAGCAGGTTGATGAGGTCACTGGTCTTTCACGTAAGGTTGTCACCGAATCGAAGTCTGCTGATAAGCGGCCGCGAGTCACCTTGAAGGGTGAGGACGGAAAGACTGCCAAGCTGCCGAACGGTGCGCCGGCGCGCTATATGTTGCCGGTGGGTGCGAATATCTCGGTCGAGGAAGGCATGGAGATCCATGCTGGTACCATCTTGGCGAAGATACCGCGTGAAACCACCAAGACCAAGGATATTACCGGTGGTCTGCCGCGGGTTGCCGAGTTGTTCGAGGCGCGCAAGCCGAAAGAGGTTGCGGTTATCTCCGAAATTGATGGTGTGGTTTCCTTCGGTAAGGACTCCAAAGGGAAACGGAAGATCATCGTTACACCAGAGCTTGGTGAACCGATGGAGTACCTGATTCCGAAAGGTAAACATATTTCGGTGCATGAAGGCGACTACCTGCGTGCCGGTGAGGAACTGGTCGATGGTTCCAGTAACCCGCACGACATTTTGCGTGTTCTAGGCAGTAAGGAACTCTCTAAGTACCTGGTTGACGAGGTGCAGGAGGTCTACCGACTGCAGGGCGTTAAAATTAACGACAAGCATATCGAAACCATTGTCCGGCAGATGCTGCGCCGGGTCCAGATCAAGGAGGTGGGAGATACCAACTTCTTGGCCGACGATCAGGTGGAGCGCTGGATCTTCGAGGAGGAGAACGATCGGGTAATGGCCGAGGGTGGCCAACCGGCGATTGGTGAGCCAATTATGCTTGGTATCACCAAGGCATCGCTTTCGACCGAGTCGTTCATCTCGGCGGCATCCTTCCAGGAGACGACCAAGGTTCTCACTCAGGCGGCGATTCAGGGCAAGGTTGACTCTCTGCGCGGCCTCAAGGAGAACGTTATTATGGGACGCTTGATTCCGGCGGGAACCGGGGTTGCCAAGTACCGGGCGGTCGAGTTGATGACGCCGGAGCCGGAGGCAAAATTGGAAGAACCGCTAGACATAGATGAGTCGGAAACGGATGTTTCCGAGACAATAGAATAGAGTGGAGCGAAGGCCCCAGTTAGGGGCCTTCTTGCTGTGTAAGTACTAATTTTTGGGAAGAAAAAAGAGCTTGACAAAGGCAAGGTCGATTGATAATCTCTGCGGGTTTTTCCCCTGAGAAAGACGATACGTAATGGCTGAGTTGAGGCCGTTTTAATATTGAAGAAGATTTGGGAGATAGTTAGATGCCAACAATTAACCAGTTGATTCGCAATGGGCGTAAGAAGAAGGTCTCTAAGTCGACCGCCCCTGCGCTGAAGAATTGTCCGCAGAGACGTGGAGTCTGTACCCGTGTTTACACCACGACTCCCAAGAAGCCGAACTCAGCATTGCGTAAGGTAGCCCGGGTTCGTTTGACCAACGGAATCGTTGTCACTTCCTATATTCCTGGTGTCGGTCACAACCTGCAGGAGCACTCTGTGGTGTTGATCCGTGGCGGCCGGGTTAAGGACTTGCCGGGTGTTCGTTATCATATTGTTCGCGGTACTCTTGACCTCGCTGGGGTTAAGGATCGTAAGCAGGGCCGTTCCAAGTACGGTGCCAAGCGCCCGAAGTAATAGGAAGAGGACGTTATGCCAAGAAGAAGAGAAGTCCCTAAGCGCATTATCCTGCCTGATCCGAAGTTTGGTGATCAGCTGGTTGCTAAATTTGTCAACAACGTCATGGTCGACGGTAAGAAGAGTACCGCTGAGCAGATTGTTTATGGCGCCTTCGATCTGGTTGCTGAGCGCACAGGCAGCAATCCGCTGGAAGTATTTAAGACCGCTATGGACAATGTTCGCCCGGTTCTTGAGGTTAAGTCTCGCCGTGTTGGCGGTTCGACTTATCAGGTTCCGGTTGAGGTTAGCACTTCCCGCCGTACTGCGCTGGCAATGCGCTGGCTGGTGACTTATGCCAAGGGGCGTAGTGAGAAGACGATGCGTGAGCGCCTGGCCGGTGAATTTATTGATGCTTTTAATAATCGCGGTTCCGCTGTCAAAAAGCGTGAAGATACTCACCGCATGGCTGAGGCTAACAAGGCCTTCGCCCACTACCGCTGGTAAGACCGGCCGTAATTTCAGGAGAACGTTGTGGCGCGCAAGGTTGCATTGGATAAGACCCGCAATATAGGGATTATGGCTCATATCGACGCTGGTAAAACGACGACGACTGAGCGGATTCTCTACTACACGGGTGTTTCGCATAAAATAGGTGAAGTTCATGATGGCGCTGCCACTATGGACTGGATGGAGCAGGAGCAGGAGCGGGGTATTACTATTACCTCAGCTGCAACGACCTGCTTTTGGCAGGATCATCGAATCAATATTATTGATACTCCGGGGCACGTTGATTTTACCATTGAGGTTGAGCGTTCACTGAAGGTCCTTGATGGCTCTGTCGCTGTTTTTTGCTCGGTTGGTGGTGTTGAGCCACAGTCTGAGACTGTCTGGCGTCAGGCTGACAAATATGGTGTTCCGCGGATCGCCTTTGTAAACAAGATGGACCGGGTCGGAGCCAACTTTCAGCGTGGTGTCGATATGATTCGCGATCGCCTTGGCGCCAATCCTCTCCCACTGCAGCTGCCGATCGGTGCTGAGGAAAACTTCCGTGGCCTGGTCGATCTGGTCGAGATGAAGGCGATTGTCTGGGATGACGAGTCGATGGGTGCCAAGTATGACGTTATTGATATCCCGGCCGACATGGCTGATGATGTCGAGCTGGCGCGTGAAGCTTTGCTTGAGGAGATCTCCTCCCACGACGACGAGCTGATGGAGAAGTATCTTGGTGGCGAAGAGTTGACTCTCGATGAGATCAAGGCCGCCATCCGCAAGGGGACCCAGGAAATTGCTTTCTGCCCGGTCCTCTGTGGCAGCGCTTTCAAAAACAAGGGTGTTCAGACTCTGCTTGATGCTGTTGTTGATTATATGCCTTCGCCGCTTGATGTCCCGGCGATCAAGGGTGTGCATCCGGATACCGGTGAGGAGCTTGAGCGTCCGGCAGATGATAATGCGCCATTTGCTTCGCTGGCATTCAAGATCATGACCGACCCGTTTGTTGGTCAGTTGAGCTTCTTCCGGGTTTATTCCGGGGTCGCTGAGTCTGGTACGACTGTGTCGAACTCGACCAAGGGTAAGAAAGAGCGCTTTGGTCGCATCCTGAAGATGCACGCTAATAAGCGTGAAGAGATCAAGCAGGTTTATGCCGGTGATATTGCGGCAGCGGTTGGTTTGAAGCATACCACTACGGGTGATACCCTCTGTGCTCCTGATAATCCGGTTATCCTTGAGTCGATGGAGTTCCCGGAGCCTGTTATTCATCTCTCGGTCGAGCCGAAAACGAAGGGTGATCAGGAAAAGATGGGGGTTGCGCTGCAGAAGTTGCTCTCGGAAGACCCGTCATTGAGAGTTCGCACTGATGAGGAGACTGGGCAAACCATTCTCTCTGGCATGGGGGAACTGCATCTCGACATAATCGTTGACCGGATGAAACGTGAGTTCAAGGTTGAGTGTAATGTCGGCGCGCCGCAGGTTGCCTACCGTGAGTCGATCACCAAGACCGTCGAGGTTCAGGGTAAATTTGTCCGTCAGTCTGGTGGTCGTGGCCAGTATGGCGACTGCTGGCTCAAGCTGGAACCGGGAGAGCCGGGTGAAGGTTTCACCTTTATCGACGAGATCAAGGGTGGTGTTATCCCGCGCGAATATATCCCGGCAGTCGGTAAGGGGGCTGAAGAAGCTTCTGAGCAAGGTGTTTTGGCTGGATTCCCGATTGTTGACGTTCGAGTGACGGTTTTTGATGGTTCTTATCACGACGTTGATTCCTCGGAGATGGCCTTCAAAATCGCTGGCTCCATGGGTTTCAAAGAAGGTGCCAAAAAGGCAGCTCCGACCCTGCTTGAGCCGATCATGGCCGTCGAGGTTGTGGTGCCTGAAGAGTATATGGGTGACGTCATTGGTGACCTGAATAGCCGTCGAGGTCGGGTTATGGGGATGGATGCCCGAGGTGGTGCCCAAGTGGTTAGCGCACATGTGCCGCTGTCGAGCATGTTTGGTTATGCGACCGACCTGCGCAGTGCGACCCAGGGGCGTGCCACCTATACGATGGTTTTCGATCATTATGAACAAGTTCCCAAAGCGATTGGTGACGAGATTATCGCCAAGGTCAACGGTTAAGGCCGGGAAAGAGGAGACGAATCATGTCCAAGGAGAAATTTGAGAGGACAAAGCCGCACGTCAATATCGGGACCATCGGTCACGTTGACCACGGTAAGACCACTCTGACTGCAGCAATCACCAAGGTTCTGGCGGAAGCCATGGGTTCTGGTGAGGTTAAGGCGTTCGATCAGATCGATAATGCTCCGGAAGAGCGCGAGCGTGGTATCACTATTGCTACCGCTCACGTTGAGTACGAGACTGCGAACCGTCACTACGCTCACGTTGACTGCCCGGGTCACGCTGACTACGTCAAGAACATGATTACCGGTGCTGCACAGATGGACGGTGCGATTCTGGTTGTCTCCGCTGCTGATGGCCCGATGCCTCAGACCCGTGAGCACATCCTGCTCGCACGTCAGGTCGGCGTTCCGGCCATGGTCGTCTTCCTGAACAAGGCCGATATGGTCGATGATGAAGAGCTCCTCGAGTTGGTCGATATGGAAATCCGCGAGCTTCTCTCCAGCTACGACTTCCCGGGTGACGACATTCCGATCATTGCCGGTTCCGCGCTGGCTGCTCTGGAAGGTCGTGACGACGAGATCGGTAAGGACAAGATTCTTGAGCTGATGGCGCAGGTTGACGAGTATATCCCGGAGCCGGAGCGTGCCATCGACAAGCCATTCCTGATGCCTGTCGAGGACGTTTTCTCGATCTCTGGTCGTGGTACCGTTGCTACTGGTCGTGTCGAGTCGGGTATTGTCAAGGTTTCCGAAGAAGTCGAGATCGTCGGCATCAAGGACACCACTAAGACTGTTGTTACTGGTGTCGAGATGTTCCGTAAGCTGCTCGATCAGGGTCAGGCAGGCGATAATGTCGGCATCCTGCTGCGCGGCGTCAAGCGTGAAGATATCGAGCGTGGCCAAGTTCTGTGTAAGCCGGGTTCGATCAAGCCGCACACCAAGTTCAAGGCTGAGGCCTACATCCTGACCAAGGAAGAGGGTGGTCGTCACACCCCGTTCTTCAAAGGCTATCGTCCTCAGTTTTACTTCCGGACCACGGACGTGACCGGAGTTGTGACTCTGCCTGAAGGTGTTGAGATGGTCATGCCTGGCGACAACATCGCTATGGAAGTTGAGCTGATCACCCCGATCGCAATGGATAAGGAACTGCGTTTTGCTATCCGCGAAGGTGGCCGCACTGTCGGCGCCGGCGTTGTTAGTGAAGTCGTCGAGTAAGAAGGATATAAAGTAATGTCTACACAGAAAATCAGAATTCGTCTGAAGGCCTACGATCACTCACTGCTCGATCAAGCAGTTGCTGAGATTGTCGACACCACCAAGCGTACCGGTTCTCGTCTGGTCGGCCCGATTCCGTTGCCGACTGTGATCAACAAGTACTGCGTGCTGCGTGGTCCACATGTCGACAAGAAGAGCCGTGAACAGTTCGAGATCCGGACTCACAAGCGCCTTCTGGATATCATGGAACCGACCCAGCAGACTGTCGATGCACTGATGAAGCTCGATCTGTCGGCTGGTGTTGATGTTGAGATCAAGCTCTAAGCTGATCCTGCAATAGCGAATTAAGGGCAACAGCAATGATCAACGGACTGTTAGGAAAGAAAATCGGGATGAGTCAGGTTTACGCTGCCGATGGGCAGCGGATTCCGGTGACCGTGCTTGAGGCAGGTCCCTGCACCATCCTGCAAAAGAAGACTGCCGATAGCGATGGCTACGAAGCTGTACAACTTGGCTTCGGTGCCAAGAAGACGCATCGCACCAACAAACCTGCGATGGGCCATTTCAAGAAAGCAGGCAAGGGTGCTTTTGCTCACATTCGTGAGTTCAGCAGCGACGCAGACTGTCAAATTGGCGATGAGGTGACCTGTGGCATGTTTAAGCCTGGGGATCGTATTGATGTAACCGGTACCAGCAAGGGTAAAGGTTTCCAGGGCGTTATGAAGCGTTGGGGATTTGCTGGTGGTCGCGCAAGCCACGGTTCCATGTTTAAGCGTGGCCCCGGTTCTATCGGTCAATCCGCATGGCCGTCAAAAGTTTTCAAGGGCAAGAAGATGGCTGGTCAGATGGGGAACATCCGTGTTACCACACAGAACCTGATCGTTGTCGATGTGCGCCCGGAGCAGAACCTTATCCTTGTGCGTGGTGCCGTGCCCGGTCCGAAAAACGGTCTGGTCGTGATCCGCAAGGGAATCAAGGCCTAAGCGCAGCGGATACAGGAGATTAAATAATGGCAACTGTAACAATTTTTGATCAGGACAAGCAGCAGGTCGGTGAGCGGGAAATCGCTGATGCGGTTTTCAACACCGAAGTTAAGGAATACCTGCTTCACGATATGGTCCGCTATCAGCTGGCCGCCCGTCGCCAAGGAACTGCAGCGGTCAAGAATCGCAGCGCCGTTGCCGGTGGCGGTAAAAAGCCGTTTCGGCAAAAGGGGACCGGTAATGCTCGCCAGGGTACCACTCGTGCGCCGCACTTTGTCGGCGGTGGTGTGGTGTTCGGTCCGCAGCCTCGTTCTTATGCGTTCAAGCTGAATCGCAAAGTCAAGAAAGCAGCGCTTTGTAGTGCTCTCTCGGCCCGCTATCAGGCTGAGAAAATGACCGTCATCAAGGAATTCAACCTTGAGGCGATCAGCACAAAAGCATTTGCACAGCTGATCAACAAGTTCGAACTGGAGGGGGCTCTGGTGGTTATCGATCAGGCCGACCCGAAGGTTGAGCTTTCTGCTCGTAACCTGCGTAATGTCAAGGTGCTGCGTGCAGAAGGCGTGAATGTTTACGATATCCTCAAATACCCGAACCTAGTGTTGACTGACGCTGCGGTGAGCGAGATTGAAGGAGCATTGGAAAAATGAAGCCTCTGTATGAGATTATCCGCAAGCCGCTGATTACTGAGAAGGCCAATCTGCTGAAAGAAGAGAATCAGGTTGTTGCTTTTGAAGTGGCCAAGACTGCGAACAAAATTGAGATCAAACAGGCTGTCGAGAAAGCTTTTGATGTCAAGGTTCAGTCGGTTAACACCATTCAGCAGCGCGGCAAGGTGAAGCGCGTAGGCTACAATATTGGTCAGCGCAGTAACTGGAAGAAAGCTTATGTGACTCTCGCTGAGGGGCACAATATCGATTTTTATGGTGTGTAAGGCCGCGTGTCTTGCAGGCATGGAGTAGCTAATCATGGGTATCAAGAAATTTAATCCGACCTCCGCTGGTCGACGTCATATGACTTCCTTGACCTTCGAGGAAATCACCAAGACTACGCCCGAAAGATCGTTGCTGGCACCGCTGAATAAGAGCGGTGGCCGCAACAATAAGGGGCGTATCACCAAGCGTCACACAGGTGGTGGTCACAAGCAGAAGTATCGGATTATAGACTTCCGTCGTGATAAGAAAGAGGTGCCGGCCAAAGTTGCTTCGGTCGAGTACGACCCGAATCGCAGTGCTAACATTGCCCTGTTGTTCTACGTTGACGGCGAGAAGCGCTATATTCTGGCACCTAAGGGCCTGAATGTCGGTGATACCGTGGTCGCCAGTGAAACTGCTGACATCACTCCGGGTAATGCCATGACCATCAAGTCGATTCCTCTCGGTACTTGGGTTCACAATGTCGAACTGAAGATGGGAAAGGGTGGGCAACTCGCTCGTAGCGCCGGGGCCTACGCGATGATCGCTGCCAAGGAAGGACGTTACGCTCAGCTGCGTCTGCCTTCCGGGGAGGTTCGGCTGGTTCTTCAGGAATGTGTGGCTACCATCGGGCAAGTTGGCAACCTTGATCATGAAAAGGTCAAGATCGGTAAAGCCGGTCGGAACCGCTGGCTTGGCAAGCGTCCGCAGTCCCGTGGTGTTGCGATGAACCCGGTTGATCACCCGCATGGTGGTGGTGAGGGTAAGAGCTCTGGTGGCCGTCACCCGGTTACTCCCTGGGGTGTGCCGACCAAGGGTTACAAGACCCGGACCAATAAACGTACTGATAAGTTCATCGTCCGTCGTCGGAATAAGAAGTAATTTTTTTAAGATACAGGTTCTAGGAGACAGCCGTGGCAAGATCAATTAAAAAAGGTTTTTACGTTCAGGAGTGCCTGTTGCGTAAAGTGGACCTCGAAGGTGAAGCGAATCGGAATAAGGTGATCAAAACGTGGTCGCGTCGTTCGACCATTATTCCTGAATTCGTCGGCTCGACTTTTGCCGTGCATAATGGTAAAAAGTTCGTCCCCGTGTTTGTGACAGAGAACATGGTTGGCCACAAGCTGGGCGAATTCGCGCCGACCCGAACCTATTATGGTCACGGTGCTGATAAAAAGAGCAAGGTCAGAAAGTAAGTCCGCGAGACCTGACAGGAGTTCCGAACAATGGAAACACAAGCTAAATTAAGGAACGTCCGCCTTTCTCCACAGAAGGCGAGACTGGTTGTCGATATGGTACGCGGCAAGGGGATTCAGGAAGCGATGAACATCCTTCAGTTTTCCCCGCAGAAGACCGCGCCCATTCTTTCTAAACTATTGAAATCAGCTGTTGCGAATGCAGAGCAAAAGGGCGTCTCTGATGTCGACCAACTGTTTGTTAAAACAGTTATGGTTGATCAGGGTCCGGTTTTGCGTCGCTTTATGCCCCGTGCACAGGGGCGTGCCAGCCGGATTCGTAAGCCGACCAGCCACATCACCGTGGTTCTGGACGTTAAGTAAGTCGAGGAGGTGACCCTTTGGGCCAGAAAGTTCATCCAATAGGATTTCGTCTGGGGATCAACCGGACTTGGGAGTCGCGCTGGTATGCGGATGCGGATTATTCCGAGAAGCTGCATGCAGACTTGAAACTGCGCAATTTCCTGAAGAAGCGTCTTTATCATGCAGGTATTTCCAAGATCGAGTTGGAGCGTGCTGCCAATAAAGTCAAGATCAATATTTTTGCCGCACGACCTGGCATCATCATCGGTAAGAAGGGTTCCGAAGTTGAAGTGCTGAAGAAGGATTTGGCAAAGATCACTGATGATGAGTGCTTCATTAATATTCAGGAAGTCCGTAAGCCTGAGGTTGATGCTCAGTTGGTCGCCGAGAATGTTGCGTTGCAGCTTGAACGTCGCGTCGCTTTCCGTCGCGCGATGAAGCGTAGCGTCAGCATGGCATTGAAGTTCGGTGCCAAAGGGATCAAGATTAACTGCGCCGGTCGTCTGGGTGGTGCGGAAATGAGCCGGACTGAATGGTACCGTGAAGGTCGTGTGCCACTGCACACCCTGCGTGCCGATATCGATTATGGTTTCGCCGAGGCGATGACCACCTACGGGATTATCGGTGTCAAAGTCCTGATTTTCAAGGGCGAAGTCCTTGGCAAAGAGAAGGAACAGCCGGCAGGCTGATCAGGGGTAATTCATCATGTTAATGCCGAAGAAGGTTAAGCGTAGGAAGCAGTTTACCGGCCGGATGACTGGTCAGGCGAGCCGCGGCACTGAGGTGAACTTCGGAGATTTCGGGTTGCAGGCACTGGAGTGTGGCTGGCTCTCTTCCCGTCAGATCGAGGCTGCTCGTCGTGCTATGACCCGTTATATTAAGCGGGGCGGTAAAATTTGGATCCGCTCTTTCCCACACAAGCCGTTGACCAGCAAGCCTGCTGAAACGCGGATGGGTAAAGGTAAGGGCTCCCCAGAAAAATGGGTCGCCGTAGTTAAGCCGGGGCATGTCATTTATGAAATGCAGGGTGTGACTGAAGAAGTGGCTCGCGAAGCGTTTCGTCTGGCCGCCCACAAGCTGCCGATGAAGACCAAGTTCGTGAAAAGAGAGGCCGGCGATGAAGGCTAGTGAAATTAAAGACCTGAGTGTCGAAGAGTTGCAGGCAAAGCAGGCTGAACTGCAGCAGGAGTTGTTTAACCTGCGTTTTCAGCTTCATACCGGTCATCTGGAAAATACAGCCCGGGTCTCACAGGTGCGTAAAGATGTTGCCCGTGTCAAAACCGTGCTGACCAGCAAGCTGAATGCCTAGCGGGTGTGAGGGAAAAATGAGTCAAGAACGAGGTAACCGGAGAACCCGGATCGGCGTTGTAGTTAGTGACAAGATGGACAAGACTGTGGTAGTTCGGGTCGATCATCTGGTCAAGCACAGCGTTTACAAAAAGTACATCAAGCGCAAGGTCAACTGTAAGGCCCATGATGAGGCGAACAGTTGTGGCGTTGGTGATAAAGTTCTGATTGTCGAAACCAGGCCCTTGTCGAAAGACAAGCGCTGGCGTGTCCGCCAGATCCTGGAGAAGGCCGTTATCGCGTAGGAGAGTAAGTCATGATCCAGATGCAATCAATGCTCAGCGTGGCGGACAATTCAGGTGCTAAGAAACTTTGTTGTATTAAAGTTCCTGGTGGGTCCAAGCGTGTGTACGCCGGTATCGGCGACGTAATTGTTTGCAGTGTGAAAGAAGCACTGCCGAATTCGAAGGTCAAGAAGGGTGATGTTGTGCGTGCTGTTATCGTCCGCACTGCAAAGGAAATCCCTCGTCCGGACGGTTCCTTCATTCGTTTTGACAACAACTCAGCGGTTGTTATCAATAATGCGAATGAGCCGATCGGGACCCGGATCTTTGGCCCTGTCGCCAGAGAGTTGCGGGCTCGTCATTTTATGAAGATCGTCTCGCTGGCCCCTGAAGTTCTTTAATTTCTGACTGTAGGAGAGTCGAAGCGATGGCTACTGCAAAAATTCATGTCAAAAAAGATGACATGGTGAAAATTATCGCCGGCAAGGAAAAGGGTAAGACTGGTAAAGTCCTGCGCGTTTTTCCGGCCAAGGGTCGCGTTGTGGTGGAAAACCTCAACGTTATAAAGCGCCATACCCGTCCCAGCCAACTGAATCCGGAAGGTGGGATTGTGGAGAAGGAAGCTGCTTTGAGCATTTCGAATGTAATGCTGGTTTGCAGCTCCTGTAACGAAGCAGCACGGACAGGTATCCGTAAGCTGGACGATGGCAGCAAGGCCCGTTACTGCAAAAAGTGTAACGCGAGCGTAGATAAGTAAACGGAGAGTTCGATGGCCAGGTTGAAACAGGCATATATTCAGGAGCAGATTCCTGCCCTGATGAAGGAATTTGGATACAAGAACGTTATGCAAGTTCCAAAAATCGAGAAAGTCGTTCTGAACATGGGCCTCGGTGAGGCGATTCAGAATCCGAAACTGCTGGAATCAGCAGTTGAAGAACTGGAGCGGATCAGCGGTCAGAAGGCTGTGATCACCAAAGCCAGAAAGTCGATCGCAACCTTCAAGCTGCGTGAAGAGATGGCAATTGGTACCTGCGTGACTTTGCGTCAGAATCGTGCCTGGGAATTCCTTGACCGTCTGATCAATGTTGCTTTGCCGCGTGTCCGTGACTTCAAGGGAGTTACCCCGAAGGCATTTGACGGTCGCGGTAATTATACTCTTGGTATCCGCGAGCAGCTGATTTTCCCGGAGATCGATCTGGATAAGATCGCCAAGGTTTCCGGTTTGAACGTCACTATTGTAACCACGGCAAAGACCGATGAAGAGGGCCGCGCTCTGCTGGCTGGACTCGGCATGCCGTTCAGAAAATAGCACCGGATAGCGGAGGATATTGTGGCTAAGAAGTCTATGATTGCTAAAGCGAAGCGGCCGAAGAAGTTCGCGGTCCGTGAGTACAACCGCTGTCCGATCTGCGGTCGTCCGCGCGCTTATTATCGTAAGTTTGATATGTGCAGAATTTGTCTGCGGAAACTGGCATCCGAAGGGAAAGTCCCTGGTGTTGTCAAGTCCAGCTGGTAACAGCAAAGAGGAGTAGCTAGAAAATGTCGATGACCGATCCGATGGCGGATCTGCTGACCCGCATCCGTAATGCCGGGATGGCAGGACACGCTAAACTTGATATCCCCTCCAGCAACTTGAAGGTTGCAGTAACCACGGTCCTGAAGGATCTTGGCTATATCAAAAATTTCAAAACCATCAGCGATAACAAGCAGGGTATGTTGCGGATTTATCTGAAATATGATGACAACCAGACCCCGGTTATCCATGAGATCAAGCGGGTTTCGACCCCGGGTCGGCGTGTCTACGTTGGTAAGGGGGAAATTCCTCGTGTGAAGAATGGCCTTGGGGCTTCGATTTTGTCGACCTCAAAAGGTGTTCTTGACGATGTCGCTGCTCGCAAGGCTGAAGTCGGCGGCGAAGTTATCTGCACCGTTTGGTAAGCAAGGAGTTACGACAATGTCACGTATTGGTAAATTACCTGTCGCCATTCCTGCCGGTGTCAAGGTGTCCCTCGATGGCACCAAGATGACTGTCCAGGGTCCGAAGGGAACCTTGTCTCAGGAATTGCACGAGCGGATGAATATTGCGGTCGAAACCGAGCAGATTCTGGTGACCCGTCCGACCGATGACAAGCAAGACACTGCTCTGCATGGGTTGACCCGTGCACTGATTAACAACATGGTCGTCGGTGTGACCACCGGTTTTCAGAAAGTTCTTGAGATCAACGGCGTTGGTTACCGGGCTGAGATCAGCGGCAAGATTCTGACTCTGAGCCTCGGATATTCGCATCCGGTTGTCTATGAGCTTCCGGAAGGAATTACCGTAGAGGTTGAGAAGCAGACCAAGCTGTCGGTGCAAGGTATCGACAAGCAGTTGGTTGGTTCGGCGGCAGCAAAGATCCGCTCTTTCCGTGCCCCGGAGCCTTATAAAGGCAAGGGGATTAAGTATGCGGACGAGCGCATCGTGCGTAAGGCTGGTAAGGCCGGTAAGTAAGAATCATAAACGTATAGGAGCATTACTGTGAACGAATCCCAAAAAAGACGTGCCGCTCGTTTGAAGCGTCAGGCGCGTGTTAGAAAAAAAGTGCGTGGGACCACTGAATGCCCCCGGCTCTCCGTCTTCCGCAGCGCCAAGCATATTTATGCCCAGATTATCGAGGACACTACCGGGAAGACCCTGGTGGCAGCTTCGACTGTCAGCAAAGATATCGATTTGGCTCAGTGCGGCAATGTGGAGGCAGCCAAGGCAGTCGGTTCCGCTATTGCAAAAAAGGCTCTTGACCAGAACATTACTCAGGTCGTTTTCGACCGTAACGGTTTCCTGTACCAGGGGCGTGTCCAGGCGCTTGCTGATGCTGCACGTGAAGCCGGACTGAAGCTTTAAGGAGAAGGGCTGTGCTGCACATTGATCCTGATAAATTGGAATTGACCGATCGGGTCATTCATATCAACCGTAACGCCAAAGTTGTTAAAGGCGGTCGTCGTTTCAGCTTCTCTGCACTCGTCGTTGTAGGCGATGGCGAAGGTCATGTCGGGTATGGTCTCGGTAAGGCGAAAGAGGTTCCTGAGGCTATCCGTAAAGGTGTCGAGCAGGCTCGAAAAAGTCTGATCAAGGTACCGATTCAGGATGGTAGAACCATTCCTTACGATGTTATCGGCAAGTATGGTGCCGGGAAGGTGCTGCTCAAGCCTGCATCTGAAGGTACCGGTGTGATTGCCGGTGGTGCTGTTCGCCCGATTCTGGAAGCTGTCGGCGTCGGCAATATTTTGACCAAGTGCCTCGGATCCAACAACCCACACAACGTGGTCAAAGCGACTATCAATGCTCTGAAGATGCTGAAGAGCCCGGCAGAGATCAACGCCCGTCGCGGCATTGCCAACGACTAAACGACGTTGAGGAGGACTGAAAAATGGCGACAGAAGTGAAAGTCACCCTGAAGCGTAGTCCGATCGGGCGTAAGGAATATTTCGGCAAGGTTCTTAAAGGACTTGGGCTGAAGCGTCTGCATCAGACAGTGACCTTGAAAGACACCCCGGAAATCCGTGGGATGATCCGCAAGGTCGAACATATGGTTACGGTCGAAGACTGATAACGCAGAGGATAGCAAGATGGATTTAAGTAATCTGAAACCGGCTGCCGGTTCGACAAAAAATAGAAAGCGCATTGGCCGTGGCCCCGGATCTGGTGCCGGGAAGACTGCTGGCAAGGGGCATAAGGGCCAGAATGCCCGCAGCGGCGGTGGCGTAAAGCCTGGCTTCGAAGGTGGTCAGATGCCCCTTCAGCGGCGGTTGCCGAAGCGCGGTTTTGCTTCGCTGAATAAGAAAGTCTATGCTTTGGTTAACCTGCGCGATCTCGACGCGTTCGATGCCGGCGCCGTCGTCGATATTGAGGCTCTTGGCAATGCTGGTTTGATCAGCGGAGTTAAGGATGGCGTCAAGATTCTAGCTGATGGCGACATCAGCAAAGCGCTGACTGTACAGGCTCATAAATTCAGCAAGTCTGCCGCTGAGAAAATTGTGGCTGCAGGCGGTAAAGCCGAGGTACTCTAAATCATGTCGACCCTGCAAAATATTTTTGCCATTCCGGAGCTGCGGCGCCGGATTATGTTTACGCTTGGCATGCTGGCTGTTTATCGGGTCGGCTGTCACATCCCGACACCGGGTGTTGACGCGCATGTTCTGGCAAAGTTTTTTGAAGGGACAGAGGGGACACTGCTCGGTCTGGTTTCGGCATTCACGGGTGGTGCGCTGAAGCAGATGGCAGTTTTTGCTCTCGGTATCATGCCCTATATCAGCTCCTCGATTATTTTCCAGCTGTTGACAGTGGTCTTCGAGCCGATTGAAAAGCTCTCCAAAGAGGGAGAGCAGGGGCGTAAAAAAATTACCCAGTACACCCGTTATGGAACGATTGCTCTGGCGATCATCCAGGGGACGGGTATTGCAACTGGTCTTCAGGGGATGGTTGGCCCCGCCGGTGAGCCGGTGGTGCCTAATCCAGGTATCGGGTTCATCTTGATGACCGTTATTACTTTGACAGCTGGTACTGCATTCATCATGTGGCTTGGTGAGCAGATCACCGAACGTGGCATCGGTAACGGTATTTCACTGATTATCTTCGCCGGTATCGTAGCAGGAACTCCCTCGGCAATCGTCAACTCGATGCGACTGGTGGAAACCGGAGCCATGACCGTTACGACTGTCGTGTTTATTCTTGCCTTGATGCTGATTGTGGTTGCGGCAATTGTTTATATGGAGAGTGCGAGACGTCGGGTACCGATTCATTACGCCAAGCGGGTTGTCGGAATGCGCAACATGGGCGGTCAGGCCAGTCACTTACCATTGAAGATCAATATGAGTGGAGTTATTCCACCGATTTTCGCCAGTTCGATCATGATGTTTCCCGCGACTATCGCGAATTTTATCGATGCTCCCTGGGTAAAATCAGTATCAGCGGTGTTGGCTCCGAGCCACTGGGTCTACAACGTTTTTTATGTTGCTTTTATCGTTTTCTTTTGCTACTTCTACACGGCTATTACCTTCAACCCTGTAAATGTTGCCGAAAACGTCAAGAATCAAGGTGGTTTTGTGCCTGGAATTCGTCCTGGGAAGGAAACTGCCGACTATCTTGATACAGTGCTTGGACGACTGACCTTCGCTGGTGCGATTTATATCTCGCTGGTCTGTGTGTTGCCGACATTGCTGATCAATCAACTGAATGTACCGTTTTTCTTTGGCGGGACTTCGTTGTTGATTGTTGTTGGTGTCGGGATGGATACTGCGTCGCAGATTGAGGCACATTTGATCTCGCGTTCGTATGAAGGTTTTATGAAGGGCGTTTCGTTGAAGGGCCGGCAGGGTTAAGGTTCGATTGATATGAAACTTGTATTGCTTGGTCCTCCAGGGGCGGGGAAAGGCACTCAGGCTGCGATGCTGGTCGAGAAGCTCGGAATTCCGCAGATTTCGACAGGTGATATGTTGCGTGCCGCTGTTAAAGCGCAATCACCCATGGGGATGAAGGCAAAGGAATGTATGGATTCCGGTGCCTTGGTGCCTGACGAAGTCGTTGTCGGCATTGTCCGTGAGCGTTTGCAGGAAAATGACTGCCAAGCTGGATTTATTCTTGATGGTTTTCCGCGTACAGTTCCTCAGGCTGATGCATTGAAAGATGTTCTGGCGGAGCTGGGTAAGGATCTTGATTCGGTTGTTTCCCTCGAAGTCGATACTGACGCCTTAGTCGAACGTCTGACGGGTCGGCGCACTTGTGGTGCCTGTGGGAAGGGATTCCATTTGAAATTTGACCCTCCTGGCGTAGATGGCAAGTGTCGCGCCTGCGGCGGCGAGCTTGTTCATCGTGATGATGACAAGGAAGTTACGATACGCAACCGCATGGACGTTTATCACCAGCAGACTGCACCACTGGAAGATTACTATCGCAAAGAAGGTTTGTTGCAGGCAATTGATGGCATGCAAGAGATTTTTGCTGTTCAGCAGCAGATAGTGTCGATTCTGCAGGCTGTCTGAGGTGATAGTTCTCAAGTCGAAAACCGAACTTGAGAAGATGCGCAGGGCTGGGCGGATGGTAGCCGAGGTTCTGCAACAACTGCGGGAACGGATTAAGCCTGGAGTTACGACTCTAGAGCTTGATCGACTGGCAGAAGATCAATGCAAAAAATGGAAGGCTCGCCCCGCCTTCAAAGGCTACGGCGGCTTTCCTTTTACTATTTGTGCCTCACCGAATGATCGCGTGGTGCACGGTTTCCCGAATCAGCAGCCGCTGCAGGAGGGAGATATTTTAAGTATAGATTTTGGCCTGATCATCGATGGATTTTACGGTGATTCGGCGGTAACTATACCGGTTGGCGAAATCGATGCGACAACGCAGCGCCTGCTGGACGTCACAAAAGAGTCTCTGGATCTCGGCATTGCGGCTGCTCAGCTGGGCGGTAGACTCTCTGACATATCTCATGCAGTGCAAACTCGTGTTGAGCAGGATCATTTTAGCGTGGTCCGTGAGTTTGTCGGTCACGGAATCGGACGCCAGTTGCATGAGGATCCACAGATTCCAAATTATGGTCCGCCTGCACGGGGACCACAGCTCAAAGCCGGGATGACGCTGGCGATTGAGCCGATGGTAAATATTGGTTTGCCGGCAGTAAAGGTGCTTGAAGATGGCTGGACCGCGGTGACTATTGATGGTCGACGCTCAGCACATTTTGAGCATACTGTCGCAATAACAGAGAATGGGCCAGAAATCCTGACCCGTCTGGATGATTAAGTAAATAGATCGGTATAAAGTCGATCAGCGGAGATATCAGTAGAAAAGGAATCTCAAGATGAAGGTAAGAGCTTCGGTCAAAAAAATCTGTGACAAGTGCAAGGTTATTAAACGCAAAGGCGTTATCCGGATCATCTGCGAGAATCCGAAACACAAGCAAAGACAGGGTTAAGACCCTAGGAGGATAAGACATTGGCACGTATTGCTGGAGTCGATTTGCCGCGCAATAAGCGCATTGAAGTGGCCATGACTTACATCTATGGCATTGGTCGTACTACGTCGCAGAAGATTCTTTCGGAAGCAGGTGTTGACTTTAACTCTCGCACCGACGACTTGACTGAATCTGAGCTGGCGAAGATTCGTGAAGTCATTGATCGCGGTCATGTGGTCGAAGGTGATTTGCGCCGTGAAATTACGATGAACGTCAAGCGTCTGATGGACCTTGGGTGTTATCGGGGATTGCGTCATCGGAAGGGTTTGCCTTGTCGTGGTCAGAATACCAAGAACAATTCCCGTACCCGTAAAGGTCCGAAGAAAACCGTTGCCGGTAAGAAGAAATAAGCGGAGTTATCATGGCTAAGTCAGGTAAGAAGGTCGTTCGGAAAAAGGTTGAAAAGAAGAATATCGCCAAAGGCGTTGTGCATATTCAGTCAACTTTTAACAATACTATTGTGACCATCTGTGATCCGGTAGGCAACGTTGTTGCTTGGTCGACCGCAGGTGCAAAGGGATTCAAAGGCTCCCGGAAAAGTACTCCGTTTGCCGCCCAGATGGCAGCTGAAGAAGCTGCTACCAAGGCAATGGAACACGGAATGCGTTCGGTTGAAGCTTACGTCAAGGGGCCGGGGAGTGGTCGTGAGTCTGCATTGCGCGCTTTGTCCCTGGCTGGTCTGACTGTTACGATGATCAAGGACGTGACCCCGATTCCTCACAATGGTTGCCGTCCGCCTAAGCGCCGTCGCGTCTAAAGCGTAGAGGAGAAATAAGGTGTCTAGATATTCAGGTCCCGTCTGCCGTCAATGCAGAAGAGAAAATGCAAAGCTGTTCCTCAAGGGGGACAGATGTTACACAGATAAATGTGCCGTCGAGCGTCGTAACTACGCTCCTGGCCAGCATGGTCAGCGCCGTACCAAGGTTTCCGATTACGGTGTCCAGCTGCGCGAAAAGCAGAAGGTTAAGCGTACCTACGGTCTTCAGGAGAAACAATTCCGTCTGTACTTCAAAAAAGCTGACCAGATGAAGGGTGTTACCGGTGAGAATCTGCTGATGCTGCTTGAGCGTCGTCTTGACAGCATTGTTTACCGTCTCGGTTTTGCGGTATCTCGCGCACAAGCGCGTACCCTGGTTCGTCACGGCCACTTCCAGGTGAATGAGGGTAAGGTTGATATCCCGTCGTATCTGGTTCGCCCGGAAGATGTTGTCAGTCTGCGTGAGAAAAGCCGCGAGATCGCTTGTATTAACGAGTCGCTCGACAGCGTTATGCGTCGTGGTTTGCCATCTTGGGTTGAACTCGAGCGCGATGCATTTAAGGGCAGCATTAAGACATTGCCTGTCCGTAGCGAGTTGACGACACCTGAGTTCCAAGAGCAGCTGATCGTCGAACTTTACTCGAAGTAATCACCTCATCAGCTAGCTTGAGAGGGAGAAACAATATATGTACAAAAACTGGAGAGACCTGATCAAACCGAAGCGTCTCGAAGCAACCGAGTTGACCGAAACTTATGGTAAGTTTGTTGCTGAGCCATTTGAGCGTGGATTTGGGACCACGCTTGGCAACTCGCTGCGTCGTATTCTGCTTTCCTCACTACAGGGCGCTGCAATCACCTCGGTTCGGATCAAGAATGTTCAGCATGAATTCTCCAGTGTCGTCGGCCTGACTGAGGATGTGACTGACATCATTCTCAATCTGAAGGGCGTTAAGGTTCGCCTCCATGGTCATGATCCGCGGAATGTGCGGATCGTGCAAAAGGGCGCTGGTGTGATCAAGGCTGGGGATATTATCACCGACAACAATGTTGAGATTCTCAATCCTGATCATCACATAGCCACCTGTGGTGACGAGACCGATCTCGAAGTCGATATGACTGTCGCCATGGGCAAAGGGTACGTCGCAGCTGACAAGAATCGTGACGAAAATGCGCCGGTCGGAACAATTCCGATTGATTCGATTTTCTCGCCGATTCACAAGGTCAACTTTAATGTGTCCAATGCCCGTGTTGGTCAGATTACCGACTACGACAAGCTGACGCTGGAAGTGAACACAGACGGTAGTCTAAAGCCTGAGGATGCTGTCGCATATGCCTCTAAAATTTTGAAGGAGCAGTTGCAGATTTTCATCAATTTCGATGAAACTGACGAGCCGGTCCAAGAAGAAGAGGATAGCGAGACTCAGAAGATCAACGAGAACCTCTATCGCTCGGTTGAAGAATTGGAGCTTTCGGTTCGCAGTGCCAACTGCCTGAAGAATGCTCAGATCAACCTGATCGGTGAACTGGTCCAGAAGACTGAAGCTGAGATGCTGAAAACCCAGAATTTCGGACGCAAGTCGCTGAACGAGATCAAGGATATCCTGGCTGAAATGGGTTTGAGTCTCGGAATGAAGCTGGAGAATTTCCCTGATCCGGAATATTTGAAATTGATTCAAAAAGGACAGGACGAAGAATAGTCCCCTTTTTAAGGTTCAGAAAGGAAGCAAAGCAATGCGTCACAATAAAACCGGCAGACGTCTTGGCCGTAAGCCAGACCACCGTCAGCATATGATGCGGAACATGGTGACCTCTTTCTTCGAATGCGAGAAGATCACCACCACCGATACCCGTGCCAAGGAACTGCGTAAAGTTGTCGATAAGATGATTACCCTTGGTAAGCGTGGCGATCTGCATGCTCGCCGTCAAGCCTTGCAAGTTATCCGCGATCGCAAGGTGGTTGGCAAGCTGTTTGAAATGATTGCTCCGCGTTATACCGACCGTCCCGGTGGTTATACTCGGATCATCCGGTTGGCCAATCGTCAAGGCGATAACGCGCCGATGGCGATCATCGAGCTGGTCGAAGAGGAATTTTCCCCGAAGCCGAAGAAGGCTGCTCCGGCTCCTGCTGCAGCTGCTGTCCCTGCTGCTGAAGAGCCTGCCGAAGAAGTTGCAGCGGCCGCTGAAGAAACTGAAGCAGTAGAAGAGCCTGCTGAGGAAGTTGCCGAAGAAGCGAGCGAGGAGAAAAAGTCGGAAGACTGATTCCAGATTGCATCGAAAATGAAAGGGGCAGGGAGTTATTTCCTTGCCCCTTTTTTTGTGGGCGGTCAACTGCCATTTGACTCTCACAAAACCGAATGTTAATTTCTCTGCGTTTCAATTCAATCTGTAGACGAATTGGCTCCGTGGTGCCAGGGAGGCTCTGATGCACGAACAAAAAATGCAGGTTCTGCAAGGTACCGTGAGTAAGTTGTTGCGCCGTGGTGCAACCAGCAACCTGAAAAAGGCGCTTGGGAAGATTCACCCTGCGGATATTGCTCACCTGTTTCGTTATTTCAGCCTCAGTGATCAAAAGAAGCTGCTCGGGTTGGTTCCGGAACTTGACCAGGCGGCGGAGGTTTTCAGTGAAATAGAGTCAGATTCACAGGCCAAGCTAGCCGAACTTCTCGATAAGGAGTTCCTGGTATCTTTGGTCGGGCAGATGGCGGATGATGACAGTGCCGTTCTGATCCGCAGCTTGCCGGATGAATTAGGCGAAGATGTCCTGTCTGCTTTGCAAGACGATCATTCCGAAGACGTCGAGCAGTTGCTCGGCTATGATGAAGACACTGCAGGCGGTATCATGTCGACCGATGTGTTTTCCCTCGGCCAGGATTTGACCGTCAAGCAGGCGATCGAGGCGTTACAGGATGCAGAAGACTACGAAATGGTTTTTTATGTTTACGTGGTCGATGAGCATAACCATCTGGTCGGAGTGCTCTCTTTGCGTCAGCTGCTGACCGTTCCGCCGGCGACCCCCCTTTGCGATATCATGACCACCGATGTCCTGCGCGTGCGTACCGACATGGATCAGGAAGATGTCGCCGAGTTGGTCGCAAAGTACAATATCCTGGCTATTCCGGTTGTTGATGAGCATGGAAAATTGATGGGTCTGATCACCGTTGATGATGTCATTGATGTCATGCGTGACGAAGCGACCGAGGATATCCTGCGGATGGCCGGTACCAGCGAAGAAGAACTGCTGTACGGCTACAAGTCCTTCCATGTCGCCCGCCTGCGTTTGCCCTGGTTGCTGACCACCTTGGTTGGTGGGGTGATTACCGGTACCCTGATGTGGTACTTCAAGGCAACCCTTGAACAAGCGATCATGCTGATTTCCTTCATTCCGGTTATCACCGGCATGGGGGGAAACGTCGGTGGTCAGACATCGACCATTATTGTTCGGGGGTTTGCCACCGGTCGGATTGATTTTTCCATGTTGCGACAGGTTTTTTTCAAGGAGTTGCGGGTCGGTTTGATTATGGGCTCGGTTTGTGGGCTTATGATTGCTCTGATCGCCTTGATCTGGCACCAGAATCTCTACTTAGGGCTGGTAGTTGGTTTGGCGATGGTGATAGCCATTTCGGTTGCCGCCAGCATGGGAGTTCTGGTGACTGCCTTTTTCAAGAAGATCGGGATCGATCCGGCGATCGCCTCAAGTCCTTTTGTGCAGACGGTTAACGACATCACCGGTATTCTGATCTATTTCACTACCGCGACCATGTTCCTGCAGCAGCTTATCTAAGAGAGCAGCATGGCGGCGCCGGTTCAGTATTGTGAAGCATTGGTCCTGCGCCACACAGATTTTTCAGAGGCTGACCGGATCGTTTCGCTGCTGACTGCCGAGTTTGGCCTGCAAAAAGGTTTTGCCAAGGCCGCTCGCAAGAGTCGCAAGCGTTTTGGAGCGGCCTTGGAACCGTTTAGCCAGGTTGGCGTGCATTGGCGGGTTGGCCGCGGCCAGCTATGGTCGCTGCAGGAGATGGACCTGTTCGATTCGCGCTCTGGTCTGCGCACGGATCTGCAACGGCTGGCGTTGGCGAGTTATGCGGTCGAGTTGGTCGAAGTGTTGTTAGAAGAAGGGCAACCCCATCAACAAATCTATGAATTGCTATGTGCTTTTCTTAATTTCCTGACGCAGGGAGGCGATAGAGCTACTGCCCGTTTGCTTTTCGAGTTGCGGCTGGTTTACCTGCTCGGATATATCCCCCATCTTTTACATTGCAGCGAGTGTCTGAAAATCTTTGCCGACGAACCGGTTCGTTTTGATGCGGTTCGGGGCGGCAGCCTTTGTATGAACTGTGCTGCCGGAGGCGGAATAGCGATCGGGCTTGGCACAATCGGCTCGTTGGCGCGGACCCTGAATGTGACTCATCGTCAGTTCACCGGGTTCCGTTTCGGGGCGCAAACCTTGGAGGAAGGGGGGCGGATGCTTGCCCAGGTTCTGCAGGTTGTTCTGCCCCGCCCTTTAAAATCACTAAAATTTCTGTAATCAAGCTAAAAGACTGAGTTTCTTGACATATTTTGAGGTCAAAGCTACACTCGCTTTTTGATTCTTTATCCGCACTTCCCGCATGCTGCGGCGCTATAGATTTTTGGAGGCAATGTGACATTTCAGGATCTGATTCTTTCCCTGCAAACTTATTGGGCCAAGCAGGGCTGCATCATTCAGCAGCCGTACGATATCGAGAAGGGTGCTGGGACGTTCAACCCGGCGACCTTCCTGCGCGCACTCGGTCCGGAGCCTTGGAAAGTGGCCTATGTCGAACCTTCCCGGCGACCGACCGACGGTCGTTATGGTGAGAACCCGAACCGGCTGCAACACTACTACCAGTTTCAGGTGATCCTCAAGCCTTCGCCGCAAAATATTCAGGACCTGTACCTCAATTCACTGAAGAGTTTTGGCATCGATCCGAATGCGCATGACATCCGGTTCGTCGAAGACGACTGGGAGTCACCGACCCTCGGGGCTTGGGGGCTCGGCTGGGAAGTTTGGCTCGATGGGATGGAGATTACCCAGTTCACCTACTTCCAGCAGTGTGGCGGCATTGACCTGAAGCCGATCTCCGGTGAGATCACATATGGCTGCGAACGGATCGCCATGTACCTGCAGGGGGTTGACAATGTCTACGACCTGGAGTGGGTCAACGGCATCAAGTATGGCGATGTTCACCACCAGACCGAGGTCGAATTCTCTCACTACAACTTCGAGGAAGCCGACACCGGTATGCTCTTCCAGTTGTTTGACATGTACGAGAAAGAGTGTATCCGTTTGGCTGGAAAAGAGCTGGTTTTTCCGGCCTACGATTTCGTCCTCAAGGGGTCGCACGCGTTTAACCTGCTCGACGCTCGCAGCGCCATTTCGGTTACCGAGCGCGCCAGCTACATCGGTCGCGTCCGCAATATGGCCAAGCTCTGCGCTGAAGGCTATGTCAAGCAGCGCGAGAAACTAGGCTTTCCGTTACTGAAGAAATAATTACTCGACCGGCATTGGCCGAGATTCAAATTTGGAGCGAAAGATGTCTGCAGAACTTTTTCTTGAATTGGGTACGGAAGAGATTCCCGCCGGATTCATTCCCCGGGCACTGAAAGATATTGAGCGCCTGCTTCGCCAGGAACTGGAGAATGCCCGTATCGCTTACGGCGAGATCCGCACCTTTGCCACCCCGCGCCGCCTGGCGATTTCGATCGCCGAGGTTGCCCGCCAGCAGCAGCGTCAGGAGCTGGAGTTGACCGGCCCGCCGGCACGGATCGCTTTTGATACTGACGGCAAGCCGACCAAAGCGGCCGTAGGTTTCGCCCGCACTAATGGGGTAGGTGTTGATGAGCTGCAAACCATCGAGACCGAAAAAGGCACCTATCTGTTTATCTCCAAGGTGATCGAAGGGGGCGAGTCGGCTGAGCAGTTACCGGAAATTCTGCCTCGTGTGATCGGCAAGATCCCGTTTAAGAAATCAATGCGCTGGAAAGATCTCGATATCCGCTTTGCGCGGCCGATGCACTGGATCGTGGCTACCTATGGTGGTGAGGTGGTGCCCTTTACTTTCGGCGATCTACAGAGTTGTAACATGTCCCGCGGCCATCGCTTCATGGCGCCGGCGGAGTTCAGCGTCAATGGTGCAGAGGATTACCTCGTCAAAGCGGAAGAGCATTATGTGATTCCTCAGATCGAGAAGCGTCGCCAGCTGATATCTGAGCAGCTTGAAGCATTGGCCACAGAGTTGGGCGGGAAGATCAATCCGGATGCCGAGCTGTTGGAAGAGGTCAGCTTTCTGGTTGAAACCCCGCAGGCATTGGCCGGGACGATCGAAGATCGTTTCCTGCAGTTGCCGCCGGAGTTGTTAATTACCAGCATGCGTGAGCATCAGCGTTATTTCACCCTGATTGATGATAACGGCAAGCTGTTGCCGCACTTCATCACCATCGCCAATACCTTGGCGAAAGAACCCAAGGTTGTTGTTGCCGGAAACGAGCGGGTTCTGAAAGCACGTTTGTCCGACGCCATGTTCTTCTGGGAAGAGGACCAGAAGAAAAAACTGGAAAGCCGTCTTGAGCCGCTTAAGAAGGTTGTTTATCAGGCCAAGTTAGGCACCAGTTTTGAGAAGATCGAACGTTTTTCTGAGTTGGCGATCGGCTTGGCCCAGGCACTGGCTCCCGCCGATCTGGAGCTGACCAAACGTGCGGCGTTGCTGGCCAAGTGTGATCTGGAAACCGGCATGGTTTACGAATTCCCCGAATTGCAGGGGGTTATGGGTCGCGAGTACGCGCTGATCGAAGGGGAAAATCCGCGTGTCGCCAAGGCAATTTTCGAGCACTACCTGCCAACTCAGGCGGGTGGTGAATTGCCGAGTGATGATGTCGGTGCTTTCGTCTCGGTGGCGGACAAGATCGATACCATCTGTGGTTGCTTCAGCGTCGGCCTGATTCCGACCGGAACCGCCGACCCGTATGCGTTACGAAGGGCAGCAATAGGCATCCTCGCGATCATCCTCGAACGTGGTTATGAAATTTCCATCCCCGAGTTGGTAGAGAAGAGCGTTGCCCTGCTCGAGGTGAAACTCCTGCGTCCAGCGGGAGAGGTGACCGACGACGTGATTGAATTCATCCGCCTGCGGCTGGTCAACATGTTGACCGGACAAGATTACCCGACCGATGTGGTTGATGCGGTTCTCAGTGCGGCATTCACCGAGCCGGTTGATGCGGTTGAGCGGGTTAAGGCTTTGGCGGCGCTAAAAGGGCGCGAGGATTTTGAACCTTTGGCTGTCGCTTTCAAGCGCGTTGGCAACATTATCAAGGGAGGAGTCGAGCAGCTGGTTGATCCTGCCCTGTTTGAAGCCGACTGCGAAAAACAGCTTTACGAACAGCTGCAACAGGTACAGAGCCAGGTTGCCGAGTTGGTGGTCGGGCGCAATTATCCTGCAGCACTGGAAGCCATTGCCGGACTTCGGGCTCCGGTCGATGACTTCTTTGACGGCGTTATGGTTATGGTCGATGACCAGGCAATCAAAAACAATCGACTGGCGTTGTTGACCAGTATTGCCGGACTCTTCAAAGGGGTTGCCGACTTTAGTCGCATCGCCTGAATGGCAGCGGACTGATCGCCCGCAAAGTGATCAAATTAGCTACATGCTTTTGTGGCCGGAAGTGCTTTTGGTTACGGGGGAGGTTCTTGGATGAAAAGAATCGTCGTAATGTTAGGTGAGAGTTCAGATGTCGTTCTGAACGCTGAGCTATCGCTATGTCGATTCTCTGTTTTCGAGGCCTCGCTCTTAAGCTGATTCATTTTTCCGGCTTTTTTTATTGTTCGATTGTGGACGAGACAGAGAAGAGGAGTAGTTCAATGACGAAGTACGTGTATTTTTTTGGTGAAGGCCAAGTGGAGGGCGCTGGGGATATGAAGAATCTCCTCGGTGGCAAGGGTGCCAACCTCGCGGAGATGTTGTCGATCGGTTTACCGGTTCCGGCCGGTTTCACCTTGACCACAGAAGTTTGCACCGACTTCTACAAAAACAATCGCCACTACCCGGATGGTCTGACCGACCAAGTCAAAGATGCGCTCGGTAAAGTCGAAGCGCAGATGGGGAAGAAGTTTGGCGATCCAAAGAACCCGTTGCTGGTTTCGGTGCGTTCCGGTGCTCGTGCATCGATGCCGGGGATGATGGATACGGTCCTCAACCTGGGGCTGAACGATGAGACCGTGCAGGGGATCATCGATCAGAGTGGCGACCCACGCTTCGCCTACGATTCCTACCGCCGCTTTATCCAGATGTACTCCAACGTCGTGCTCGAGATGGATGGTTCCATTCTTGAGCATATTCTGGAGCAGATGAAAGAGGAAAAAAGAGTTGAGCTCGATACCGAGCTAAACGCCGCTGACTTGAAACAGCTGGTTGAGCTGTTCAAGAAGAAGGTTCAGGAAGAGATCGGGCAGGCGTTCCCGGAAGACCCGGAAGAGCAGCTTTGGGGGGCTATTGGCGCGGTGTTTGGCTCCTGGATGAACCAGCGCGCGATCACCTATCGTAAGCTGAACAACATTCCCGAGGAATGGGGTACCGCTGTCAATGTTCAGTCGATGGTTTACGGTAATATGGGGGATGACTGCGCTACCGGCGTTGCCTTTACCCGTGACCCTTCGACTGGCGAGAACTACTTCTACGGCGAGTACTTGGTCAACGCCCAGGGCGAGGATGTGGTTGCCGGTATCCGTACTCCGCAGCCGATCAATAAGGCCAAATACAAAGAAGGCGATCTGCCGGCGATGGAAGATGTGTTGCCCGAATGCTACGAGCAGTTGCTGAAAATCCGCAGCATTCTGGAATATCATTATAAGGACATGCAGGACATCGAGTTTACCATCGAAAAAGGCAAGCTTTATATGCTGCAGACCCGTAATGGTAAACGGACTGCCCGTGCCGCGATTCATATCGCAGTGGATATGGTCGATGAAGGGTTGATCGACGAGAAAGAGGCCGTGAAACGGATCGAGCCCGCTCAGCTTGATCAATTACTGCATCCGTCCCTCGATCCGGCAGCGGAAAAAGACGTGATCGCCAAAGGCCTGCCGGCTTCACCGGGGGCGGCCAGCGGTATGGTGGTCTTTAACGCCGACGAGGCCGAGGAACAGGCGCGTTTGAAAAAACGGGTCATCTTGGTGCGGGTTGAGACCAGCCCGGAGGACATCCACGGCATGCATGCCGCACAGGGGATCCTAACTGCCCGGGGCGGAATGACCTCGCACGCGGCAGTTGTTGCTCGTGGCATGGGTAAGTGCTGTGTCGCTGGGTGTGGCGACCTGAAAATCGATTATGAAAAACAACAGTTCACTACCAAGGGCGGAGTGGTGGTCAAGCGCGGCGATATGATCACTCTGGATGGTTCAGCCGGAGAGGTGATTTTCGGTGACGTGCCGAAGGTGCAACCGGAATTGAGCGGCGATTTTGCTAAGGTGATGGGTTGGGCTGACAGGTTCCGTCGCTTGAAAGTAAGGACCAACGCCGATACTCCACACGATTCCAAAGTGGCGCGCGAATTCGGTGCCGAAGGTATCGGTCTGTGTCGGACCGAGCACATGTTCTTTGAAGGAGACCGTATCCAGGCGGTGCGCGAGATGATTCTGGCTGATGATCTGGAAGGGCGCAAGAGGGCACTGGCGAAGATTCTGCCGATGCAGAAAGGTGACTTCCTCGGTATCTTCCGCGAGATGAAGGGACTGCCGGTCACCATCCGTCTGCTTGACCCGCCGTTGCATGAGTTCCTGCCGCAGACCGATGACGATGTTGCTGAATTGGCTGCCGCCTGCGGCGTTAAGTTCTCCGATGTCAAGGAACACGTTGAGCATCTGCACGAGTTCAACCCGATGCTCGGTCACCGCGGCTGCCGTCTCGGTATCAGCTACCCCGAGGTTTACGACATGCAAGTCCAGGCAATCATGGAAGCCGCCTGCGAACTGGTCAAGAATGATGGTTTTGAAATTGTCCCGGAGATCATGATTCCGCTGGTCGCTCACGTCAATGAATTGAAGATTCTGCGTGCCAATGCCGTTGCTGTTGCCGAAGAGGTTTGCGAGCGTTACGGGGTCAAGGTCGAATACCTGATCGGCACCATGATCGAACTGCCGCGTGCTGCGCTGATGGCAGACAAAGTTGCCGAACAGGCCGATTTCTTCTCCTTTGGCACCAACGACCTGACCCAGACCACCTACGGCCTATCGCGGGACGACTCAGGTCACTTCTTGCCGGACTACGTCGAACGTGGTGTGTTTGTACGAGATCCGTTCGTTTATCTCGACCGTGCTGGAGTCGGCCAGTTGGTCCGCATGGGTAAGGAGAAGGGGCGTGCAACCCGTCCTGACCTAAAGGTCGGGATTTGTGGTGAGCATGGTGGCGAGCCGACCAGTGTCATCTTCTGTCACGAAATCGGACTCGATTACGTCTCCTGTTCGCCCTACCGGGTGCCGATCGCTCGATTGGCAGCTGCACATGCTGCGATTCAGGAAGAAGGTTAATTTAAAAAAGAAAGGCCCGGTTATTTTTTGCCGGGCCTTTCTTTTTCGGTCCTATAACCCAAAAGAAGGTTGAATTGTGATTCCCTCAAAAGGCCAGGTAGTTAGCCGGCTGGGGTGTTTGTAGGCGAAACGGCTAACCTTTCGAATATATGTAGCTTATCGATAGCTATCTTTTTTTGGGTTATAGATCCGTTCTTTTTTGAAGAGAAGTTTATTGAAACTTTTGCCTGTCGTAGTTTTTTATAAAATTGAACGTTTTTTCGCTATCTGCCGGACGGCTGTAATAATAACCTTGCGCAATGCAAGGACCGAGCGATCTCAGGTAATTGTGTTGCGACTTGGTTTCCACCCCTTCGGCGATAAAGTCGAGCTGTAGTCCGTTGGAAACATTGAGCATCGCTGGGATAATAGTGTTGTCGTCATTTTCCGTTGTGATCTTCTTCATAAAGGACTTATCCAGCTTCAGGGTGTTGAGGGGCAGCTGGTCGAGGTAGCTCAAGGACGAATAGCCGGTTCCAAAATCATCAATGGCCATCTTGATTCCATGGTTGGTCAATTTGAGGATATTGGCCAAGGTCATTTCCATATTCTTTATCAAAACATTCTCAGTGATTTCAATCTCGAAGGTAGTCAGTTGCAGATTACAGTCCCTGATCTTGCTCATCAGGTAATCGGCAAAGCCGTCCATCGCCAGTTGGATGGCTGAAATGTTGATGCAGACGTTTGTTCTGACCCCGCCATTCTGCCATTGACGGATATCCTGGAAAATGTTTTCCAGAATACAGTCGCCTAGCTCGTTGATTAGGTTCGATTCCTCGGCGGTTTCAATGAATCCGGCCGGAAGGACGATGCCATGTTCTGGAGAATCAATCCTCACCAACGCTTCGACCGCGTGCAGTTCTCCGGTGGCCAGGTTGATCTGGGGTTGATAATAGATTCGAATTTGATCGTTGCTGATTGCGGTACGGATTAGGTTCTCGGTGAATACTTTGTTGCTATTGTTGTTCTGAAGCGTGGGATTGTAAATACAGATATTGCTTCTGGAGGTCTGCTTCGAGGTACAGACAGCGATGTCCGCATTTCTGATCAACTGTTCTTTGTTTGTTCCTGAATCGGGATAAATTGCCATGCCGATACTCAAGTTGACGTGTACGTCCTCGCCAGCGACCTGCATTGGTAAAGCGGTTTCCTGAAGGATTTTTTCCGCGACGTTGAGAGCTTCCTGCTCAGATTGAATTCCGGGCAGCAACAGAATGAATTCGTCGCCGCCAATCCGGGCGACGGTGTCTGTTTCACGGGTATTGCGTTCCAGAATGCCGGCGACCAGCTGAATGACCTCATCACCGCTATCCTGTCCGTAGGTATCGTTAATAAGTTTGAAGCGGTAGATATCGATATACAGAAATACCAATTTTTCCTTTTTGCGTTTGGCATGGCCCAGAAGCATCGTAATCCGCTCGTTGAGCAGGTTCCGGTTCGGTAGCCCGGTCAGCAGGTCGTGATTGTGCTGAAACCGGATAATTTCTTCGGCACGTTTTTTTTCGGTGATATCACGCGCCACACCGTAGGTTCCGATGAAAAATTCTCTCTTTTTAGTGTTCCCGTTGTTGTTTAATTTGTAGCCGCCGGCGAAATTCCTTTCCACCTGCATAGCCCTGACCTCGACATGCAAAGTGGAGCGGTTATCTTTACACTGCAGGCGCAACTCCACTTTCTTTGTTCCTTTGGGAAGCCTTTGGGTGGTGAAAAAGTAATTGGCGCGATTCAAGTCATTGGGGTGGATAAACTCGGAAAAATGTTTGCCCATCACTTCCTTTTGCGAATAGCCGAGAGTTCTGGTCAGGTTGCGATTGACAAAGGTAAAGATGCCGTTCCGGTCGAGCATGTAAAGCAGATCGGGGGAATTATGCACCAGGAATTTGTGGAGCGCTTCGGATTCCCTAATCTTTTCTACCATGTTGCGGTTTTCGATTTCCAGCGCGCGTTTTTCCAGGACATTTTTTACCGAAAATAACAGCTCATCCGGAGAATAGGGCTTCCGGATGAAGTCCTGGGCGCCGTTGGTAAGGACTTCAATCGCCTTGTTGAGCTCCAGTTCGCCGCTGACGACAATGATGTTGGTAGAGATATTGTTGCTGTTGATGTGATTGATCACATCGATGCCATCGACATTCGGCATATTCAGGTCGAGCAGGATCAACTGGTAATTCTTCTGTTCCAACGAGCGCATTGCAGCAAAGCCGCCAACCACGTACGAACAGTTTAATCCCGAGGAAGAAATGATCTGCTGCAGACTTCTGCAGATCCGCGGATCATCATCGACGATCAGCACTTCAATCGGCTCAGCAGAAGCGGTTCCCCCATTCAAATTTGACATGTCAAACATGGCAGTTGCCTATTCCGTTTAATGTTCAGTCGTAATTCGAGGGAGCAGAATTTTAAACTCGGTTCCTTGCCCTTTTCCTGAGTAGCAGGAGATGGTTCCTGCCATTTCTTTGATCAAGTCGGCTACGATAGACAACCCCAGACCTGAATGTCCTTTTTTGGTGCTTTCGACCGGCTGGAATAGGTTTTGCAAAATTCGCACAGGGATTCCGGGACCGTTGTCCCTGAGTGAAATTTCGACAAATCGGTTGCCGTCTTGAAAACAGTTGTCTCGCGTGGTAATTGTTATCTCCCCGGCATGTGGCAGGGCCTCAACGGCGTTTTTGATGATGTTGATGAACACCTGCTTGAGATTATTCTCCGGGTACTTCAGTTCCGGGATTTCGGGGTCAAGGTTTAGGTGGCACCGAATCTTTTTGCTGTTGTAAAGTGAGTTGCCGAAGAAGCTGTTCAACTCATCCAGCAACCGGTTGATGTCGGTATTTTGGGTGCCGTCGACCGGTTGCTCTCGATCCCTGGCTTTTGCGAGGATCACACTGATCCGCTCCATCTCTTCTTTGATGAAATCGATCTCTTCTTTCGCAGAATGATTTTCATCCAGCTTGCGACTCAGTATATAAAGGTAATTGTTGATAATTGTTAACGGATTTTTTACTTCGTGAACAATTTTGTTGAACTCGGTCAGACTAATGCTCGCCTCTTGTTCAATGGCGGCGCTGAATGTAGCGTATTTTTTGCCGATCTGTTTGATCAGCAGTTGCAGCAGGGGAAGCTTTTCGCGGAGCGCTGCTAGATCATTGCGCTTACAGCCGATAACCATTACACCGACTTGCTCTGCGCCGTTGTAAAGTGGCAGGAAATACCCGCATTCAGCATCTATAATGCGAATCAGCTGGTTGTCGGCAATGGTGCAAGGCTGACTAACAGAATCGTAGATTTTGTTTTCACTGAGCGCCCTGACAGCAGAACTGCTTTGATCGTTCAGGGTAAAGTAGATTTCCGACAACTTGCCACGTTTTAGGTCGTTGTAGGGGATCAGCCTGTCTTGCTGCTGGTGCAAAAAGACGAAATGCTGCAGATTGAAGAGCAGAGCTAGACTGACTCTCAGTTCTTTGACCAGACTTTCTGTGTTCTGGCTTTCACCGTTCATGAAGCAGTAGCTGAGGGTCAGGTTCTTGATCTGTTCTTCCAGTTCCTGAGCTTTCTGCAGACGGATCGTTTCCACCTTTGCAGTTTCATTGGGATCGATAAAGCTCTCTTCGACATCAAAACCAAGTTCGGTAAGAACCTTGCGGCTGTTGTCCAAGGCAGAGGCCAGACATTCAAGTGTGGCGTCCTGCGACAGCTGCAGCAGCAGTTTGGCATTCTCAATATCTTGCTCGCAAGCCTCAGTATTGGGGGGGGAGGATAGCGCACGAGCAACAGCGACTATTTTTAATAACGGGGGGGAGTTGAGTAACTCATGTGCTGGAGCGTTCTGAAACAGAATCGCATCTGCCAGCAGGGAATCGAGGTGCCAGGTTTCAACCAGAGCAGCGCCCAGTTCACAGTGATCTATACCATAGTTCTGTTGTTCCAACTCAGAATAGTTTTCGGTCTTATCGTAAAGATCGAAGATCTCCTGATAGTTGTCTTTGTAATTCGCCAAAAGCATAATAATGCCGATTTGGTGCAGTAGACCTCCCAGATAGGCCTCATCCGTTTTTGGGTAACCGGTTTTGCGGGCGAGCGCTTCGGCAAGGTGAGCACAGACCAATGCCCGCAACCAGAAGTGATAAGCGGAACGGTTTTGGGAGAAGGAAAGTTTGTTGAAGAAGTTCTGCACTGCACTAGTGATAATTATTTTGCGCACATTCTGCAGGCCGAGAACGATCAGCATCCGTTTTAATTCGACGACGTCATTCCATTGCCGATAGAGCGGGGAGTTGGCGATCCGCAGAAATTGGGCAGTCAGGCCGCTGTCCCGCCTGATTGTGAAAGCAAACTTGTCAAAGCCTGTTTCCTCATTACGACACAGACCGAGCAACTCTACGAGAAGACCTGCTTCCGAGGGTAAGGTATCGATCGAGAAACTTCTGTCTTTCAGATAGATACGCTGCATTTCTGTCAAAAACCTTCTTTGCGATGAGTGTATGCACTGTGTTGCTAGCTTGGAAAGTTCTAATATACAGCGATTCAATTATAAATCAAATAAGTTTATTTATTGGAGCCTTTTTTTTTATTTTTTGGCAACTTAAATATGTTTTTCGTTAGTAAGAATTATATATGGTTTGAGATTTTTGTGAGAGCAGTTGCCTCGAGATGGGCGATTGCCTGGAAATGGTTACTGCAAAATGGCTATTTCAGTTTGGAATGGCGGGTTAAGGGGGGGCGATAAGAGGGTTCTCCTGACAACTTGCAGCCCTCACTTTTGTTAGCTTTTTTCTGAATCGATCCGGTCGTCCCCTTTTTTATCTGCCAAGACATGCAACCCGCAATGGACACATCTGCGAACTGGGAAGAAGGTTGGTCCGTGGGTGTGAAAACAGTTACCGCACTCAGGGCAGCGGATGACCACCGCCATGCCCACCACGACACAAAGTATAACCAGCCAGACGAAAAAAGCCTTTATCACTGTATTCCAACCGCCGTCCGACTGTAGAGCAAGAAGCATCGCGGGAACATACGCGACAATGGTGAGCCAAAGCATCAGCCGGCGTTGACGGATTTTTTTAAGTCCTTCCTGAAGTTCCAGCATTCCACTCATTCTATTCCACCCCATCCTGATCAAAGAGATATCTGAATTGCTGTTACTCTGATTGGAAAATAACAATGGTTTGATACTACTGTTTTTCAGTCGGGATAGCAATCGAAGAAGTGATTGCGGTCAATGTAAGAAAACAATTGAATTTAAGCGGACAGTTGTATGCAGGTTGCAGAAGAAAAGAATGGCACTGAAAAAATAAACGCCTCCGCAGTTTTGCAGAGGCGTTGTGTCGGCTCCTCGTTTGGCCTAGTGCCCTTCACCGACGGTGAAGGAACCATCAGGATTGATGGTAATGACAGCGTCAAGATATTGCAGGTTATTCTTGTTGACGTAGTCTGATTCGCCGAGAATCGCGTAATAAGCGCCTCCGGCGCGGCCGCCGGTTGCACAGAGGAGTACCACACGCCCTTCTTGCGGTAGCTTGGCGACTGCTTCCTTGGCCTTGAAGATAAAGTCTTCATCGTAGATGTTGAGAGCCCCCGGAATGTGTGCAGCTAGGTAATCTTCAGCGGAACGGACATCAACGACGGTGACCTTGCCTGCATCCACCAGCTCTTTGAATTCTTTGGGGGAAATCGCTTCCGGCAGGGCTGCAGTATTCGTTTCCTCTTTCACGACGCCACTGGCGGTATCGCCCCAAAAAGGCAGACCGGCTTTCTTCCAGGCTGGCAGTCCGCCAGCATAAACAGAAATTTTTGTGTAGCCCATAGCAAGAGCTGCTTTTGCGCTCAGGTGGCTCAGTTCGCACTTGTAGCCGCCACAGTAGAAGATCAGCGGAAGGCTCTTGTCGGTCGGCAGCAGCCCTTTTTTCAGCTCGATCTCTGCTTTTGGCAGAGAGATCGCTTTCGGAATAAAGGATTGCTGGTATTTAACAGCCGGGCGAGCATCAATCAGCAGGAAGGGGGTCAGGCTCTGTTGCATGATGATTTTTTCGAGCCCGGCAGTTTCCATTTCGGCGTAATTCCCGGCTTTCACCCAGCCCGGCATCCCTTCGTACCAAACTTTAACGTTTGTAAACCCGGCTTTAATTGCGATCTCAGCAGAGGCAGGGCTCAGCTTGCAGTGCACCCCGCCGCAATAGAAGATGATCAGTTTGTCTTTCGCCAGCTTGTCGAGATTTTTTTCCAGCATCGGTTTGGGGATGCTGATTGCGCCCGGGACATGGCCTTCATCATATTTGTTGACCGGGCGGGCATCGATCAACTGGAAGGTCTTGTTTTTTGCCAGGGTTGCCTCAATCAAGGGTGCCTCACCGAATTCTTTGGAAAACAGAGCCATGACCTCTGTTGTGGTGATACGTAATTTCTGATCCTGAGGAACATTCTGTGTTTCCGCAGCCGCTGTTTTATTGGCAGCAGGTGCATTTGAGGTGGTGGTTTGACAACCAGTCACCAGAAAAGTCGCTGCCAAAATACCTATGAGCAACAATGTTAATCTTTTCATGCCTGATGATCTCCTGAAAAATATGGGTTGAAAAAGACCGCATAAATGGTCGGTAATTAATCTGGGCGAATATAGCACATTTAATGTTAATTTACAGCCTTAACCATTGGGAGTGATTAATGGTTTTTTGTTGGGTTTATAGGCAGGGGCATGACGTTAAAACAGCTAACGTCTGCAGTTCGGGATAATAACACGCTAAAAGTTCTTTCCCAGGATCTTCTCCAATTTTTCTGCATCTGCAGGTTGCAAACGACCTGATTTTTGGGCAAGCTCGACAGTGCTGCAACCCAAAAACTTGTAAAACATGCCGATCTGGAGAGAAACCTTTTCCAGCGCCGCTATGTGGGTTGCGACGGTTCCCTGGTCGCCACGCACGATTGGACCAGTCAAACCTTGTTCCGGGCCAAATTCAGTCACATTTTCGATGGTCGTTTTGATCAACGGGGATAACAGGTTGCCGGCCTGCTGTTGATCGATTCCACATTCGCCTAGTAGTTTGGTGGCCGTTGCCAGCAAAGTCACCAGAAAATTCGAAGCGATACAGGCACTGGCATGGTAGAGCGCTTTTTGGTCAGAAGCGATCCGAAACGGACGGCCGCCAAAGGCACTGACTAGCTCTTTCCCAAGCTGAACAGCTATTTCTTCCCCTTCGACCGCACAGGGGCAGTTGTACAGCCGTTCGCTCGCCAGTTGCCGGTCGGCAAACGACAACAGCGGATGGATCGACAGAAGCGTGGCCTGGCAACCGGGTGAACGCATAATCTCCGCCGGATGCAGACCACTGAAATGTAGCAGAGTTCTCCCTTCCTGTGCCGAAAGTTGCTGGGTCAAATTCGAGGCGAGACCGGTGATTTGATCGTCTGGAACCGCCAGCAGGATGAGCGTCGCAGAGCTGGCTCGCTGAAGATCGGTTGTGGCTGTCTGCGTTGTACAGCCGATGAAACTGCAGGCATCAACCGCTCGGGATAGGTCCCGGCTGATCACGGCGGAAATCGAATAGCCGGCCTGTCGCAGCCGTTTGCTGACCGCGCAGCCGACCTTGCCCGGCCCGATCAGCGCGAGCGATGGTTTCATGCCACCGTCACCTGCAAGGTGCCGACGTTCTCGATTTCACCGTAAAGTTGATCGCCGCTCTGAATGCGGCTGACGCCGGCCGGGGTGCCGGTCAGAATAATATCGCCCGGCTCCAGCGTGTAGTACTGGGAAATCTCAGCAATGATCTCTTCGACGTTGCGCATCATCTGAGCGGTAGTGCCGTCCTGCCGAAGCTCGCCATTGACCTTCAGGGTTAGTCGGATCGCGTTCGGATTGTCGACTTGATCTGCCGGGACAAAATCTGATAGCGGGCAGGAGGTGTCGAATCCTTTAGCAATCTCCCACGGCAAACCTTTCTCTTTCAACTCGCTCTGTAGGTCACGCAGGGTCAGGTCGAGCGCAACGCCGTAACCAGCGACATGTTGCATGGCCAGTTCTTCACTGATGTTTTTCCCAGCAGTGCCGATCAGGACGGCCAGTTCTAGTTCATGATGGCAATCGTTCGTATAGTCAGGCAGGATGATCTGACCGCCATCTGGTAGCAAGCTGCTGGCCGGTTTGCAGAAGATCACAGCCCGGTCCGGAACCTTGTTGCCCAGTTCGCGGATGTGGTCAAGATAGTTGCGGCCGAGGCAGACAATTTTACCTACCGGGTAGCTCTTGTCGATTCCTTTGATTTTGGCTTCACGCATCTTGCAGGTCCTTTGAAGAATGGTTTTTGAATAGAATGTTAGTTCGCTTTCGGCAGCGACCAGTTATAGTTGATGGATAGTAATCTCAAGATGATAACGCTTGCTGCCGCAGAGGGTAAGGAAAGATTGTCTGGCAGCTGCAGTTTTTGCAGCATCACCAGAAGGGCACCTCCAAAAATGCAGGCTGAAGCATAGATCTCGCGGCGCATGATCAGAGGAACCTCGTTCGACAGGATATCGCGAAACACCCCCCCGGCAGTGCCAGTCATGACCCCCATCAGGACCGCGCCGAGCGGACCTGTTTGAAAAGCGATCGCTTTGCCGGTCCCGATGACGACAAAGGTTCCCAGCCCAATGGCATCCAGATAAAGTAGAGGACGTTCTATTTTCGGCAACCGGCGGTGGGTAATAAACACCAGTGAAGCGACCGCTACCGGCAGCCAAAGGTAGATTTCGTTCCGCAAGCAAAAAGGAGGCAGGTCGCCGAGTAGCAGGTCACGTAGTGTACCTCCACCGATTGCTGTGACCATCCCCAGAACCCAAACACCGAACAGATCCATTTCTCGGCGCACACCAGCCAAGGCCCCAGAGGCAGCGAAGGCGACTGTGCCGATCAGGTCGAGAAGATAAAGTAGACTCATGGGGGGAAGATAACGGTATGTAACGCGAAAGGCAAGCCTTCTGCTTGGGATCAGGTCAGGCGTTATGCTAGGATATTTAATTACTTGTTAGCCGACCTTCCGGAGTTCTGATGTTTTTACCGATTGCTGATACTCCTAACCCTTCTGAAAGAGCCTATGTCACCTGGCTGCTGATTGCCGCCAACGTAGCAGTTTATCTGCTGATCAGTTTGCCGGCGACATACAGCAGGGTCGATCTGCAGGATCCTGCTTTGCTTGAATACCTGCGAAATGTCGGGTTACTAGGTAAAGTCAGCGCTCGTCAGGTCTATCAGAACATCAGTGCTTATGACCTGTTGGTCTTCGAGTATGGCTTTCGTCCTGCACAGTTTTCCCTCGCCACCCTGTTCGCTTACCAGTTTCTGCATGGCGGCTTCATGCATCTAGCCGGGAATACCATATACCTGTTTATTTTCGGTGATAATGTCGAGTTTCGCCTCGGGAGGATCCGTTTTTTGCTGGTCTACCTGATCTGCGGCGTAGCTGCCGGTCTGTTCTTTGCCCTCTTTGCCGGCAATTCCCAGGTGCCATTAATAGGAGCATCTGGGGCGATCTCCGGAGTGCTTGGCTGTTATTTCCTCTGGTTCCCGCGCAACAGAGTCCGTTGCTTTCTGTTTCCGTTTCCGTTCAGCTTCTATCTGCCGGCCCGGTTTGTCCTCGGTTTTTACCTCGTGTTTGCCAACATTTTTCCTTTTCTGTTTTCCGGCGCCCAAGAAAGCAGTATCGCTTATGGCGCCCACATCGGCGGGTTCCTGACTGGCCTAGGGATTGCCTGGGCGACAGATCAAATTTATCAACTGCGGCGCGGGTGGCAACGTGAGTCCAAAACAGAATCGGCTTCGCTTTCCTCTTTACAGCACATTTGTCCCGCCGTGCTGAGCGGGGATCTGATTGGGGCGAGTAACTGCTACTTGAATCTCGACAAACGCGAAGATCGGAATCAAGTCGATGCTGCCGATGTTATGGCGGTTGGCAACTATCTGCTTATAAATGGTCGCTGGCGTGAGGCGTTGCATGTTTTCCGCCGTTTTGTCGCCGAGCGACCGAACGATGAGCGGATTGATCAGGCCTATCTTGGGGCAGGGAAAGCGATGTTGCAGCAACCCCGTTATCAGACCAGCGCTTACCATTATTTTCTTTCCGCACTCGATTTAGCCCGCAGTGAACAATTGGCCGCAGAGGCGCGCATGCATCTGCGACTGATCGAGAAGCAGCGGGCTACCGAAAGTTGACCATGTATTACTTCGATTATGTAGAACCGGTATTCCGTCCGCCGTCCGAGGCGCGGTCACTGATTTTTCAGATTACAGTTGGCTGTAGCCAGAATAATTGTCGCTTCTGTGGCATGTACAAGATGAAACAGTTCCTCATCCGGCCGGTCGACGAAATTGCGGCCGAAATCGCTGCCGTACCTAAGAAGCATCGCAGCTTTTATCAGCGAGTGTTCCTGGGAGATGGTGATGCACTGGTCTACCCGCAGCAGCAGTTATTGCAGATTCTCGATCTGCTGGCGGCTAACTTTCCCAACCTGACCCGCGTCGGGGCCTACGCGTCACCGAACAGCCTGACGACTAAAACAGTTGCCGAGTTGAAGGAGTTGAAAGCGAAGAAACTGCGGATTCTCTATTTCGGTCTGGAGTCGGGAGACCCCGATACGCTACAGCTGGTCAACAAGGGTTTTACCCCGCAGCGGATGCTGGATCTCTGCCGCGACGCGCAACAGGCGGGGATGAAGCTGTCTGTCACCGCGATCCTCGGTCTGGCAGGCCGGGCGCGTTCGGCGGAGCATGCTGCCGCGACCGCCGACTGGATCAACCAGCTGTCGCCGGAGTATTTTTCCTTGCTGACCATGTTCAAGCGGCACAATGACGACTATTTTACGCAGATTGATGCGTTGACCAACGAGGAGATCATCGAGGAAGCGTTGGCGGTCGTCAAGCATATGCAGCCGCGCAAGTGTATTCTGCGCTCCAACCATGTTTCCAATATTCTCAACCTGGCCGGCAGCTACCCGAAGGATCGGGAGAAACTGATCGTACAGGCTGAAGCGGCCCTGCGAGAAGCCCGGCGACACCCGCAGTGGTGCAGGCAGATCCCCGATTACGGCGAGGAATATTATTGATTTTCATCGGTCTTTAACCGAGTTCAATTCAGGGAGGAAGGCATGACGTTGACCGGAGGTTCGATCGTCGCAGCAGCATTGTCGCAGGGGACTGGCAAATACTTTTGGGCCAACGACCCGGCCACTGACGAACAGTTGCAACCAGCGTTTTTCGAGGCCTCAGAGGTGCAGATCAATGATGCGGTCGAGGCTGCGGAAAATGATTTTGATCGATATCGGCGGTTGCCATTTGCGCAACGGGCTGATTTTTTGACTGCGATAGCGGAGCAGTTGCGGATTATTGAAGGGGACGTGATTGTCCGAGCCCAGCGTGAGACTGCTCTGTCGCTGCCCCGCCTGCAGGGTGAATTGACGCGAACCGTCAATCAGTTGTTGATGTTCGCCGCCTATGTCCGTGATGGCTCTTTTCTGCATTGCAACATCGATCCGGCTTTACCGGAACGGCAGCCACCCCGGCCTGATCTGCGCATGACTCAGGTGCCCCTCGGCCCGGTAGTGGTCTTTGGCGCCAGTAATTTCCCTTTCGCCTTTTCGGTTGCAGGAGGCGATACCGCGGCGGCTCTGGCCGCTGGTTGTCCTGTAATTTTTAAGGGGCATCCCGCTCATCCCGGCACCTGCGAACTGGCAGGTCGAGCGATTGCGCGGGCGGTCGAACTCTGCGGTGTGCCGCAAGGGGTGTTTTCTATGCTCCAGGGGGAGCGGCATGAACTGGGAGCCGAGCTGATCAAACATCGATTGGTGAGAGCGGTCGCTTTTACCGGTTCCCGGATTGCGGGTCGGGCGCTGTTCGACCTTGCTGCTTCGCGCCCCGAACCAATTCCGGTGTTTGCCGAGATGGGCAGCGTCAACCCGGTTTTCCTGCTGCCGGCAGCCCTTGCCGCATGGAAAACAGAGTTGGCGTGCCAGTATGCTGAGTCAGTTACGCTTGGCGTCGGTCAGTTCTGTACCAATCCGGGGATGCTGTTCGCTGTGGCCGGCCCGGACTTGCAGGCTTTTACGGCGGCGGTACAGACACGACTGGAACAGCTAGGGGGTGGGGTGATGCTGCATGCCGGTATCAAACGGAACTACCAGACTGCGTTCGACATATTGTCCGAGCGACCAGGGGTTGAGATCCTCTCAGGACCGGGTGAGCAGGCTGGCTGTCGGGTTTCGCCCGCACTGCTGAAAACAACGGCCGAGTCTTTTTTGAGCGACCCTGGCATCGCCGAAGAGGTTTTTGGTCCCTCGGCGATTGTTGTGGCTTGCCGATCCATGGAGCAGATGTCGGCATGTGCCGGGGCGCTGCAGGGACAGTTGACCGCCACCGTCCACGCCAGTGATACCGAAGAGGATATTGCGCGGCAGTTGTTTTCGATTTTGGAGCGTAAGGCAGGCCGTTTGCTTCTTAACGGCTTCCCAACAGGTGTCGAGGTCTGCTCCGCGATGATTCACGGGGGTCCTTACCCGGCCACTACCGACAGCCGCACGACCTCCGTCGGAACCGAAGCTTTGCAGCGTTTTTTACGTCCCATCTGTCTGCAGAATTTTTCCTCAGGACTTCTTCCCGGAGAACTTCAATAACTCTCCGATTGCGGACAAACATTTTTAAATGCGGATATTTCGAAGCTCTGTTCAGGGTCTCTGTTGTCATTGTAACCCATTGATTTAAAATAAATTTTACTTTTGCCTGTAGAGATTTTATCTAATCATTTATTTATAATGAATTGATATTGCTATTGAATTGATCTGAATGATTGGGGGGGCTGATTAACTAAAAAAATGGTTCCGGCGGCCGGGATCGGATGCTTAGTTATTTTTCGCAACTTCAAGCCGCTTTTGTCCATATGGGGAAAAGCGGCTTTTTCTTTTTTTGCTAATTGCTGATGGATGAGGCTCGATAATTTACGAGGCGTTAGAAATCCTTCACAGTGAAATCAACGACTGCCTGAAGTTGTTACCGGAGCTGAAAATTTCTAGAACTTCTGTGGTTAGCATGTCGAATGTGGTTAAGGATGACGGTAGCGTTGAGATCCCGAATAATAAACTCGGCCTGACGCTGGTGAATATCGAGGAAGAGGGGATTGTGCGTGATGTTACCCTGCACTGGGCCAATCCTGATCACAGTATCAGCCATCTGAACTCGGAGATTCGCCTCAACCTGCTGGTCCTTTTTGTTGTGCATTTCACCGATCAACGCTCTGCGCGTCGGTGGGCGGTCGTTATCAACTGCGGAACGGGCTTTTAGACTCGTTTAGGGGCCTATTTTTCCGGGGGGCGGGAGCATGACGGCCGTCGGGCAGTGCGGCTGGCACGCTCGGTTCGGGCGCGAGCCTTTCCCGTTGGGCAGTACCTGGTATTTGGTGCCGGCCAGTACGACCCCGGTTCTCAAAAAGGCCGAAACTGCTGACACACGAGCAGACCCATGTAATTCAGTAAAAAGGGGGAAGCAAGTAACACGCACAAGGCCGACAGGAAGCGCTTCCTGTCGGCCTTGTTTATCTCTGTCTGCGCGAGTTTATATCAGGTGCGCTGGAAAGTGCTTTCCGCAAACGAATACTTGAAGTTCATGTGATCGGTGTAGGTTTCTTCGAGGATCGCCACCACATCTTCTGTGAACACCAGTTCTTCATCGGTCGGGATGACAAACACCTTGACCGGCGAGTCGGGGGTGCTGATCATGGTTTCCTTCTTGCGGGTCATGGTGTTGCGGTTTTTTTCCTTGTCCAGTTTGATGCCGATGTGCTCCAGGTCGGTCAGGGCTTTCTCGCGGAGCAGCCAGCCCATCTCACCAACCCCGGCGGTGAAGACGACCGCATCAAGAGCTCCTAAGGCGGCGCAGTAGGAGCCGATGTATTTCTTCAGGCGGTAACCTTCGATATCAAGAGCCAGCTGGCAGCGCTCGTTGCCGGCTTCGGCCGCTTCGATGACGTCACGGCGGTCTGTGAATTCACCAGTAACACCGAGAACACCGGCCTTTTTGTTGAGGACGTTGTCGACTTCTTTCGGCGAGAGGTTTTCCCACTGCATGATGAAGGCCGGGATCGCCGGGTCGATATCGCCACAGCGGGTTCCCATCATCGCCCCTTCTAGCGGGGTCAGCCCCATAGAGGTGTCAACCGAGATGCCATTTTTGATAGCACTGTGAGAGACGCCGTTACCGATGTGCATAGTGATGATATTGCAATCCTTTGGATCCTTGCCGAGCAGTACCGAGGCCCGCTTGGAAACGTACAGGTGGCTGGTGCCGTGGAAGCCGTAGCGACGGATACCATGTTTTTCGTACCACTCGTAGGGAATCGGGTAAGTATATGCATGCTCCGGCATGGTCTGATGAAAAGCGGTGTCGAAGATGGCAACATGCGGAACATACGGCAGGTTGGCTTGAGCTGCTTCAATTCCGGAGATGTTCGGCGGATTGTGCAACGGTGCAAGATGCTGGACTTCCTTGATCGCATCGAGAACCTCGTCGTTGATCATCACCGATCGGGTGAATTTTTCGCCACCATGAACCACACGGTGGCCAACTGCAGAAATTTCTGCCATCTCTTTGATAACACCATGCTCGGCATCGGTGAGAATTTTGACGATCAAATGCACGGCGGTCTTGTGGTCTGGGCACTCGTACTCTTCGCGATAGGTTTCTCGCCCCGGGACTTCATGGATGATGTAGGAATCGCCGATGGTGACCCGCTCAACCATCCCCTTGGCGATGACCTCTTTTCTCTTCCAATCGAAGAGCTGGTACTTAACAGAGGAACTGCCGCAATTTAATGCAAGAATATCCATTGCTTATCTCTCCTTTAACGCATTTTTTGCCAAATTGGTATTTTAGCTAAGATAAAAAATCGTTTTATTTTTGCTTAAATAAAATATTGAGATATTTGATAAAACGACAAAAACCCTGTGCTATAAGGGGGTTGTCGAATAAAAAGAGCGTACAATCTAGCTTATAAAAACATATCTTGGCAAGGTTTTTTCTGGGCTGGACAGGCGCAGCAAGATCGGTTAAAGTTGACGCCAACCTAAAAAACAACCCCCAAAATGGGCGTTGACTTATCTCACTATTCGAGGAGGAGAGAAAAATGCACAAGATTTCTGATGAATGTATTGCTTGCGGCGCTTGCGCTGATTCCTGTCCGGTTGGTGCCATCTCTGAAGGCGATCCGATCTACGTAATCAGCGATGAGTGTACTGATTGTGGCGCTTGCGTTGATACCTGCCCGGTAAGCGCAATCGCTGAAGCTTAATTTAAAGCAATCACACAACAAAAAAGCGGCGGCTATTATTAGATAGCCGCCGCTTTTTTGCTTGGATCCGTCAGTGTTATAGAAGCATTCTATTTTGTTGCTGGCTCTGAAGAGGTGACGTCAACGGTGAATTCTGAAAGATTCTGCGGCAGGTCACGAAAGGCTATGACAAACGGAATTGACTCTTTGCTGTTAACCTTCATGTTCTCCAATGACTTGCCGAACTGGTTGCGCATCATTTCTTCCAACTTGCTGAAAGGCAAGGTCTGCAATTCCTGATCGTTGATCGGGTTGCCGCAGAAGATTGTTTTTTGCAGCAATGGTTTGCCGTTCTGATCAAAAATCACTCCCTTGACCTGAATCGCTGCTCTAGGCTCTTTGTATTTGTTGGTGGCCTCGCCACGAATAACGAACAACTCACCTGCGTCCTGGTTGTTGATAAATTTCCCTTCTAGATTGTCCAAGGCAATTTGTCCCGATTCTGCTGGTCGCACATATTGACCGAGGATCTGCTCAATTGCTTGCTCAATCTGTTCCGGGCCATTGATGAAGTAGAGGGCGGCACCGATGATGACCAGCCCGAGAATTAGCAGCAACAGGACCCGGATGATGCTTGACGACGGGCTGCTTTTGGCTACTGCTGCTGACCGTTCAGGTTTTGCCTCCTGTTTCGGTTCCTCTTCAGCGAAGATGCTGGCGATTTTTTCTTCCGCGGTTAGCTGCGGCTTTTTAACCGCGTGCTCCGTTCCCTCGGATTCAATCTCTTGCTGCGCATGTTCCACCTCTTCCGCAGTGCCGAAACTGAAGGAGGCTTCCTCTTCTTCCGGCTCTACGTCTTTCGTTTCGAAATCCGCTTCTTGCTCTGTCTCTTCTTCCCCACCAAAGGTGAAGTCTTCTCTTTCAGGGCTTTTGTTGTCGAGTTCACGGAACTGATCATAACTGAAGACTTCCTCTTCTTTCTCAGGTGCCGATTCTAAGATTGAAAAAGGTTTTTCTGTCGATTCATCCGCTTCTTCGACTGGTGGTTCCGACCTGACTGGTTGAGTTTCTTCCTCTGGCTCTTCTGGGGAGGTCTCCGGCATGCTGATAATCGGTTTCAGTTCCTCTTCGTGGACTGGTTTGGTCGCCAGGAAGATATGCTTGCAACGGGCGCAACGGACCTTGGCCCCTGAAGCAGGGATGCGCTCCGGGTTGACACGGAACTTGGTTGAACATTCTGGGCAAATGATGACCATCAGTTTTCTCCTTTGTCGGAGTCCGGTGCCGGGGCAGGCATTTTCACGGACAATCAGACCTCTTCGACCAAGTATATATCAGGCAGGTTACGGTAGTACTCATCATGATCAAGTCCGTAACCGATAATAAAACCGTCATCCATGCTGATACCTACGTAATCTGCTTCGATTTCAACTTCGCGACGGGCACGTTTATCTATCAGGGTACAGATTTTCAGTGACCGTGGCTCTTGCAGCAGCAATTTATTGTAAAGACATTCGAGAGTATAGCCACTGTCAATTATGTCTTCTATGATAATGACTTCACGACCGCGAATCGACATCTCCAACTCTTTGCGGAATTCGATAACTCCAGAGGTCTGGGTGCCTGAACCGTAGCTGGCTAGGCGTACAAAGTCGACAAGAGTCGGGAGTTCTATCTCACGAATCAGATCAGCGATGAACAGGAAAGAACCTTTCAACACACCGACCAGCATCACTTCTTTGCCAGCGTAATCAAGACTGATTTCATGGCCAAGGCGTTTGACTTCGGTAGCAATTTTTTCGCGGGGAAAAAGAATTTTGCGGTTTGGTTCCTCCATAAGGCTTATACTCCAAGGATTAGATAAGTTAAATGTACTCTATAGCAGGAAGAATGCAAACCTGTCAATTGCAACTAGAAGGACTTCTAATGTTTTGCTAAATGGTTTGTGCTATGATTCAAAGCTGTTAGGATGATGACTTTATTGGAAAGGATTGCGTTATGTTTCGGTTGTTGATTTTGCTTTTGTTGTTTGGTTATTCCTCTCTTGCTTGGGCCGCTCCGCAGTTGGTGATTGAAAAGAGTGATTACAATTTTGGTGACTTGATGCAAGGCGAGAAGGTCGAATACGTATTTCGTTTCAGAAACGCTGGAGATGAGGTCCTGCAGGTCAGTAATGTCCGGACTTCCTGTGGCTGTACCGCAGCCTTGCTGTCAGCAACCCGGATTGCTCCGGGGGATATGGGGGAGTTGCGAACCACTTTCGATTCCGGTCGTTTCAAAGGGACGATTCATAAAACCATAACCATGGAAACCAACGACCCTCTACATCCACGGGTCTCCTTCGGTCTCACTGGAAACGTCAAAGTTGAATTATTGTCTGAGCCGGATCGGATTTCCTGGGGCCAAGTTAAAGCGGACGAACCACTGATAGCGAAAGTTATCCTGAAGAATTTAGGGAAGAATTCGATCAATCTGCTTGGAACCTCGGCAACTACAACCTCTTTGAGTGGTACCCTGAGTGGTAGCGTACTTATGCCGGGGAAAGAGGTTGAGTTAAAAATCGAAGGGAGTTTCCCGGAGGGGAAAAAAAGGCTTAGCGGTTATGTGATTATTGCTACCGATTATCCGAAGGCTCCGCAAATCAGGATTCCGGTTTCAGCACGTCTGGGGAAATAGGACGCGCAATTTTATTCTTTCTGAGGAGTGGCAATGAGTGAACCAGTGGACAACACCAATGAGCGTAGAACGTTTCTCGGAATTATCTTGGGAGGGATCGGGGCAGTTGTCGCCAGTGTTTTGGCTTGGCCGATGTTCCGGTATCTTTCGCCAATCGCAAAAGGAGAAGGTGAGCAGGTCGTGCGAATCCCCCGGGCTAAGGTTAGCGTTGGCGGCGCGCACTTTTTCTCTTATCAGGGACGCCCTGCGGTACTGCTGCAGCCTAAGGCAGGGGAGTTTACGGCGCTCAGTGCTGTTTGCACTCATCTAGGTTGTATTGTTAAATGGGTTGCCGACGCTCAACAGTTTCTTTGCCCTTGCCATGGTGGCCGTTTTTCCGCAGAAGGAAAGGTGTTGGGCGGCCCGCCCCCGAAGCCATTAGAGACTCTGCTGGTATCATTAGTCGATGATCAGGTTTTGGTCGGATAGGGGGATGCCATGTTAAAGCGTCTCTACGCGTTTTTTGAAGTGCGGCTCGGCATCAATGATATTCTGGAGCAGAATCTTACTAAATATCTCCTGCCCCGAAATGTCAATATCTGGTACACATTGGGCGCGGTTCTGCTCACTCTGTTTGTCCTGCAATTCGTCACCGGCATTTTGCTTCTGGTTTATTATGTCACCGATCCTGTTGAAGCCTATCAAAGCGTCGAGCGGATTATGAACGAGATTCCTTACGGCTGGTTGATCCGTTATCTGCACGCTGTCGGTTCCAATGTCATCGTCATCGCTTTGCTGTTGCATATGCTTTCGGTTTTGTTTATGGGTAGTTATAAAAAACCACGTGAGTTGACCTGGGTTTCCGGTTTTATCCTGTTTAATCTGGCTTTCGCCCTCTGCCTGACAGGCTATTTGCTGCCTTGGAGCCAGCTGTCCTTTTGGGCAACCACTGTGGCGACCGAGGCTGCTGGCGCCGTACCGGTAATTGGAGACGCGCTGGTCCGTTTCTTACGCGGTGGGGCAATGGTTGGTGATGCCACTCTGGGCCGTTTTTTCGCTTTGCATGTTATGGTGCTGCCAGCCGGGTTGGCGGCGTTAATCGGATTTCATCTTTTTTGTGTGAGGCGGATCGGCATTTCGCGGCCACCCTTTGGAGACGGTTATCGGCCGGCAGAGGTCAAGGGATACTTCGAGCACGAAGCGCATCCTGGCGGCATTCCTTTCTTTCCGAACTATGCGATCAAGGATGTCGCCGTAATCTCTTTTTTCCTTGGTGCGCTGGTGCTGTTGGTCTTTTTTGCTCCGGGTCTGTTTATCCCACCGTCTGCTTTCGAACCGGCCGATCCCTTTACAACGCCCGAACATATCAAGCCAGAATGGTATTTCCTCTGGGCCTATCAGACCTTGAAAATTTTCCCAAGTGAGTTTCTTGGCCTGATGGCGCAAGGGGCGATAATGACAGTGTTGGCTTTGCTTCCTTTCCTCGATCGCGGCAGTGAACGAAGGCCGGTTCGTAGACCGATCTTTGTCACCTGTTATCTGCTGGGGATCATGTTGTTTGTGGCTATTTCTATCTGGGGGCATTACTCATGATGGTCGTTAGAGGTTTTAGACATCTACTGGTGTTTATGACTGTCCTGCTGCTCTTGACCTCCCAGGCGGCGGCCGAGGAATCGGTTTGTCTCCAATGTCATGGCGGACTTGAAGGGCGACTCGGGGCACCGGTGGCGGAATGGCGGACGAGCATACATGCCGAGAATGGTATTAGTTGTCATGATTGCCATGGAGGCGATCCGACTGATTTCGCCATGGCAATGAGTCCGGAGCGAGGCTTTCTCGGTGTGCCGGAATATGAAGCGGTACCGGAATTTTGCGGCCGTTGTCATATCGGTGTGAAAGAGGATTATCTGCTCAGTGCTCACGGACAGGCAATTAATCAGGGGGGGGCTCAATGCGTCGTTTGTCATGACAATCACAAAGTGAAAAAAGCCAGTCCGGATCTCATCAATCATCAGGATTGCAGCCGCTGTCATGAATACGGTCGCGCAGACGAGATAAAGGCTGCAGTTTCCGATACCGACCGGATGTTGGCTGGATTGGAAATTGACCTGGGAATTCTTGCCAAACAGGGAATCGCAGTAAAAAAGATGGAAGGCGCAACCTTTTCCCTGCGGAATGATTTCCACCGCGTCTTCCATACTGTTGATGTCGATAAGGTGCGCAGCGAAACAAGCAATTTCCAGCAGCGTGGCAGTGAAATTCAGCAGCAGATCGATGCTGTACACGACGAGCTAAGTCAACGTAAACTAATCGGCGGAGTAGTTGCCGGGTTACTTTTTCTGGCCAGCATCATAGCTTTTCTGATTCGTAACACCTACCAGAAGGAAGAGGACGCCAAAAGGTGATGGTTGGCGTTGGATGGATCTTTCTGATCTTTAGCAGCCCTGGTCTCGTCGGCCAGGGCTTTTTCCTTTCGATAACAAGATATCTTCTGGCGCTCGTCGGTCGCAACGCTTTCTCGCGGATCGGTAGTTTTTCGGTCAATCGTTGCTACGTAAATAGTTGACCAGGTGCCAGCGTTCGGTTTGCGTTAAGCGTTGTTGGAAGGGTGGCATACGCCCCACTCCGAGCGACATTAGTTGGTAGAGGGTCGCTACGTCGTAGGCGGCCAAATGACTGTCGCGCAGTTGCGGCGGCGGGGGATTGAGTTCCTTGCCGACGGGGCCGGGATGAGCATCTTTGTTGCCGTGGCACAGCTCGCAGTTGATGGCGTAGAGGCTGGCACCGCGTTGCCGGGACTCCCTGCTGTTCGGTTGTGGGTTGGCCAGCTGTTGGCCGAAGGCCAGCCGTTCTTTGCCGGAGATGGGTACCGCCTGGGCGGGGGAAGAAAGTCGCGGCGCTTCCTGTGGTTGCAGCGAAACCTGATCGTGCATGTCATCGCAGCCGGGAACCAGCAGCAAAAGCAACAAAAACCAGTGAACCCTCATGCGCCTTCCTCCCCGTTACAGATCCTTCCGGCGCCGGAATCCCGCAAGCTCTCCCTAACCTCCTCTGCTTTGGGGCCATCTTCAGCAGTCACGAGCACGCCGATGGCGCCGTCCCCGATTTCATCAGCGTAGGCCTGTCGGTTGAATTTCGGCAGACGCATCGCCCAGAACATGCCGACCAGAGTACCGATAATAGCAAACAACATCATCAGTTCGTAGGTGATGAGCCCCACCGGAAAGATCGAGATGATTGGCTTGTCGCCGGTCTGCAGTGGGTAGAGCCAAGCGGTGCCGGCTGCTAGAGAAAAGCCTAGGACCGCCCCGCCGCCGCCGAAAACCAGGGTCCAGAGATAGAAACGAGGCAACCTTTTTTTCTTGATCAGCACGCCTGCCGGGTAGGGGACTGAGCTCAGCGAAGTGATCCGCTCCTCAGTCACCCCGGCGGCTATCAGCTTGTCGATGGCCGCGGCGGCGGAATCCAGTGTCTTGAAGACCCCAAGAATTTCCATCTGTCTCACTCCTCCTTGACCAGGGTTTCGAGCCGGGTGCGACCATTTTGCTGGGAGCCGAGCAGTACCTCTTCCTGCTCGCGAACATCGGTAATCGCTAAAATAGGGAAGAACTTGGCGAATAGGGTGTAGAGCAGGAAAAACAAAGCAAATGAGGCCACCATGATCGCCAGTTCGACCCAGGACGGAGTGTAGCTGCCCCAGATAAAAGGGATGTTCTTGTGTGAGAGGGAAGGAACTACAATCAGGAAGCGTTCGATAAACATTGCTAGATTGACCAACAAAGTGATAACCAACAACGCGGGTAATGAACGACGAACCTGACGGAAACATAAACCAATAATGGGTACGATGGTGTTGCCGAGCATCATGATCAGCAGCATGATGCCGTAGCGACTGGACATGAAGCTGAATATCTCCCACTCGATCGGTTTATGGGCATACCAAGTGGTGAAAACTTCGGAAAAATAGAAATAGCTCCAGAGTAGGCACACAGCCAAGAGCAGCTTGGCCATATTGTCAAAATGCACCGGCTGCAGGAATTCTTCCAGTTTAAATAATTTACGGATAACAATCATCAAAGTGATTACCGCCGCCACTCCCGAAGTGATAGCGCCGATGACGAAATAGGGTGCGAAGATTGTGCTATGCCAGCCCGGTACCAAGGTCACGGCAAAATCCCAGGCGACGATCGAATGCACCGAAACCGCGACCGGGATGATCAGACAAGCGAGCAGTGTAGAGCCGCGGGAGAAAACCTGCCATTGTTCGGCACTACCACGCCAGCCCATGGCCAGGATCGCATAAATCTTTTTTTTCCAGCCGCTGCTACAATCCCTTACTACCGCTAGGTCTGGGAGCAGGCCGATGTAGAGGAAAATGGTACTTCCAATTATATAGGTGTTGATTGCCACCATGTCGAATAACAAAGGCGAACGGAAGTTTGGCCAAAGACCGCGCTGGTTGGGGTAGGGGAGCAGGTAGTAGAAAATCCAATTTCGTCCCAAATGAATAAGTGGAAACAGCCCGGCAACGGAGATGGAAAAGACTGTCATCGCTTCCGCTCCACGCAGGATAGGCCGCCTCCAGCTTGCCTTGGAAAGACGAAGAATCGCTGAAACCATGGTGCCGGAATGGGACAGCCCGACCCAGAAAACAAAACTGATAATGTAAATTCCCCACATTACCGGACGATTGATCCCGGTGACTCCCATCCCAGTGGTGACCTGCACGGTGAAAGCATATAAACCAAAGGCCACGACGGCACCCAGGACCGCGGCAAGCAGGTACCAACGCCAAGTCGGTGGCGACATCGAGGAGAGCATCTCCCGGTTCATCCGAACGGCATCATATCGGTTAGCCCGGGTGGTCATGGCCTCCTCCTTTTAAATAGATTACCGATGGTTCTGTGCCCAAGTCTTCGAACAGTCGGAAGCGTCTTGGACTGCGGGCCAGTTTGGAAACGCGACTGTCTGGATCGTTTAGATCACCGAAAATGATCGCTTGGGGCGGACAGGTTTGGGCACAGGCCGGCATCACTTCGCCGTCAAGCAGCTTTCGATTTTCCAGACTGGCCTGCTCTTTACCCCGACGGATCCGTTGGATACAGAAAGAACATTTCTCCATCACCCCGCGACTACGAACCGTTACATCAGGGCTGAGCTGCTGCTCAAGTGGTTTCGGCCATTTAGGATTAAAAAAATTGAAGACCCGCACTGCATAGGGACAGTTGTTGGCGCAATAGCGGGTGCCGACACAACGGTTGTAAACTTGGCCGTTGAGGCCTTCCGGATTGTGATAGCTGGCGTACACTGGGCAGACTGGCTCGCAGGGTGCGTCATCGCAATGCTGGCAGAGCATCGGCAGGAATCTTGCTCGAACATGGGGAAATTCTCCCTCCCAGTAACGCTCGATGCGAATCCAGTGCAGGTTGCGCCCGTTGGCGATACCGTCCTGTTCGGAGATAGGGATGTTGTTTTCCGCTTGGCAGGCTGTGACACAGGCACCACAACCGGTACAGCGATCCAGATCGATAACCATTCCCCAGTGAAATTCACTTGTTTCAATATTCATGCTTAAGCTTCCTTTAGAGCCCGAGCAGGTCACGATGGTAACTACCTTCTGCATGACCGGCTGTCACCAAGCCGCTGCTGGCAGCTAAACGGCGGACCTGTACCCGAGTTCCTCCCCAGGTCAATCGTTGTTTCGAAGCCTCGGTTTCCTTGATCAACTTCAAGGGGTTTTCCCCTCGTCTGTCAGCATAACGCCCCAAACCCTGATGCCCTTGGCCTATCGGGCAGGCAACCACTTCCGGGCGCAGGCCGGGATAAAGAACGGCTGGCAACGTGAGTTTTCCAGCGGGAGAACTCACTTCGACTAGATCTCCTTGATTAACCCCTAGTTTGCGGGCGGTCTGCGGATTAATTTCCAGCCAATTCCCCCAAACCACGGTGGTCATCGGATCTGGCAACTGCTGTAACCAGGGGAGATGGCTGCTGCGTCCGTCGTAGAAATTTACCGAGGCATAGACCTGTAATTGCAGAGGGTACTGCTCCTGTGCACCGGAAAACTCTGGGGAAACAACCCTCTCGGGCCGTTTAAGAGCCTTTGGAGAAATCGGCTCAAGCTCCGGGCCGAACCAGCCTCCCTGTTGTAGTAAGTGGTCCATCTGTTGTCGCCGGTCGCCTATGAAAAGGTCAGGTATTCGCTTGATTAGGTCTTCTTCAAGCCATTGCAAATATGACTCATGCGGCAGCTGCATGGCTAGATTTCCACCCATCCCTTTTGCCAGCGCCAGCAGTACATCCGGGAAGGCGCGGGTATTGTGTAGCGGCTTGACCACTGGTTGGATCAGACCGATAACCTGCTGACGGGTTCCGGCGGGAGGAACAATGTCGCCCCAGCTTTCCAGATTGCTGTGATCGGGGAGAATCAAATCCGCTTGGAGGCTGGTTTCGTCGAGGAAGGAGGCAAAACTGATAATTTGCGGGATATTGGCAAGCGCTGCAGAGAAATTGCTGTCGCTGGGTATGCTGAAGACCGGATTGCAGCCGTAAATCAGAGCCAGCTGCACCTTCTTTTGTTGCATCCGCTCAATCAACCCGGTCAATTCTGCATAGTTGCTGGAGATGTGAGCGTCGGTCGCCGGTGTAAAGTAAAGACCTCCTGGTCGATTTATGTTTCCGAGCATGAGATTCAGTAGCTCGACCGCTGCGACGGCGGCCGAGCCGTTGCTTTGCCAGGCAGTCATTTCGCCGACTAAAGCCAAAGCTGGTGAGATGCTGACCGCCTCATTGATGGTGGCGCGGATCTCAGTTGGGCTGATATCGGCTATTTCTGCCACCCTTTGTACGTTGAAATTGGCCACCAACTCGGTGACGTTAGTTACCGACAACCCGGCGGCCTGGAGAGCGGAAGCGTCGAAGCTCTTTTCCTGCAGTAGACGTCGGATTATCCCAAATGCCAGAGCCCATTCCGTCCCGGGCCGGGCCGGCAACCAGCGGTCTGCCGACGCGGCGGTCAGCGAAAGGCGCGGGCCGATATAGCTGTAACGCCCCCGCACTGTTTGTCGCTCCTGGCGCATATGGCCAAAGCCATGTCCGTAACGCACCGGTGAAAGGTGACTTTCAAGAAAATCGGCGCCGAAGCTTAGCAGATACTGAGTATTTCCCAGATCGTAATCAGGGATGCCGGGATTGCCGAACAGTCCCTGTTGTAACCATTCCGGGGATAATGGTTCCCAGGCAAGATGTTGTGCCTTTGGGAAATGCTGCAGAAAATCTCCAGTCAGCCTTGCCAGGGACCCTCGAAGCGGGGCACTGAACAGCAACAATCCTTCTTGTTCTTTCTGCTGATAAGGAGCAAGCGCGCCAGCCAGCTGCTTGAGAGCCTCGTCCCAACTGATCGGAATGAACTGGCCGCTGCCGCGGATGCCGGTTCTCTTAAGTGGTTGTTTGATTCGATCTGGATGATACAGTTCTTGGAGCATGGCTTGGCCACGGGCGCAGAGTTTTCCCTGATTAACCGGGTGGTGGGGATTCCCTTCCACTTTTTGGGCCCGCCCTTCATGGACCCGCACCAAGACACCGCAGCCGGCCGGACATTGGCGACATGTGCTGGCATAATAGTTGGCGATGCCGGGGATGGCGCCGTCTTCTGGCGGAACTAAAAAAGGAATCAGCTTTTCATTCCCTTTACGGCAGCCGGCTAGCATGCTAGACGCTAACGACATTCCGCTGAGTTGCAGGAAGCTTCGTCGTTTCATCCTTCTTCCTTTTAAATATGACAGGTCCAGCAATCGATGCCGGCCTGGTTTTCTCGGTGACAGTTTAAGCACCAGCCCATATTAAGCGAGGCGACCCGCTGCACTTGCGTCATGGTGCTGACTTCGCCATGGCAATAACTGCAGGCAACCTTGGCCCGAATATGCATCATGTGCGGGAAATAGACATGATCAGGAAGCTGGTGAATACGAATCCAGGGGATCGTTTCGCCGGTCTGCCAGTATTTTGCCAGTTGTTTAATGGTTGGGCTCTCGGTGGCGATGTGCTCATGACAGGAGCGGCAGAGGGCCACATCCGGAACGCCTGCAGCAGTGCTCCTTTCTACATGGCGATGACAGTAACGACAATCGATTTGATAATTGCCGGCATGCAGTTGGTGACTGAATGGTATCGGTTGCTGAGGGGAGGGATTCAAGGTGTCCAGTGGTAAATGATAAAGGAGACCCATCCCACCTATGAGTAAGATCAAGGCACCGAACAGTACGAGCCGGAAAATAAGTCGGTTCATCTCTATCCCATCGAAAATTATCTCAAAAGGCATTTTAATAAAAACAGGATGTTTTGAGGATAACAAACAACCGATGGCTGTCAAATCGATGGGAGCACATCCGATTAGCCGAAGAAGTATTCATCAAGTCCTGACATTTCTCTAACCAACATTGGGAAGTATGTTGCTGACAATAGGTTGTGAAATAAAGACAAGATCGCTCCAAGGGATCGTAAGAGGAGAGAAAGATGGAAGCGAAAGGCTATTGCATGCGTACAGTTCACGGCTCACAAGTCACGGGTTCCGAAAAATCAATGGCTTGCATGGAAGCTGAAAAATGTAGTCCATATTTTGTGGAGAGTTTATCAGTCTGTCACGCATCGGTTTCGGTAATGGTGATCGATGCTAAACAGAGCCGAATCTGTTGCTCGGAGGATTTCGATTCTTGAGGAATATTTTTGGCCTATCTGCTGCGGAGAACTCGGCCATTACGGTCGGACTGCGATTGGTTGGATGTGGCATGATCCAGAATATGAAAATAAAAAAAGCAGCATCTTGTTGGAGGCTGCTTTTTTTATTTTCAATCGTTACTCATGTTTCGTTGAATCCGCCGGCCGATGTAGAGCCCGACTGAAGCGCCAAACACCGCGGCCAGATAGGATCCCATCAACCCGCCCGGGGTGCCGCATTTCCAGCCGATCGCAGCTCCAACGATTGTGGTAACGTAGAGTACCAGCAGCTTAAGCATCAGTTAACCTTTAGGAATAAAAATTGTCAGCTCAAAACCCTCGCTGTCCGACTGGTGAATCGGGAACATCAGGCCGAAATGGTTTGGAGGAATGTTAACCCCTGCGGCACCCCCTTCGCGTATCTCAGGCGGAATGATGTCGATATTATGTCCCAATTGGGCAGCTTTTGCGGCGATATTGCCACAAACGATATTGACAAACTCCTTGACCGAGTCGTCCAGTATTTCGATCGGTTCTTCCTCGACAGAATCTTCATCCAAGATCGCTTTGGCGATCAGGTTGCGGGTTGTTTCGGAAACCGAAAGTAGATAGCTTGCTTTAACCGCACCAGAGAAACGCATCTCAGCAACGACCGGGCGGGCCGGAAGTTTTTCAACCATGCTACAGGGGCCAGGGCAGAACGAGATCCCGGCAACCCGCGTCAGCATTTTGTAAGTCAAATCTGCAACCATCTCCCAGATCGGTTTGTGAGGAATTTCGTCCTTGATTTCCACTTTTTCGGAAATGTACGATTGCTGATCCTTTTTAAAAGCATTCAGGTAGGTTTTTAGCTGTTTTTCAGTGAGGGCTCCGACCATGATCAGCGCTTCACCGATATAGAGGTGGTTGTTGCGTTGGCGGATCAGCACCTGCTGGACCTGCTCTTCGGTGATGATTCTCAACTTGACCGCCATGTCACCGAAATGCAGATTCTCGTTACGCTGAGCTAGGTGGACGCGGTCGACATCAACCGCGGTCATCAAGCCCATCTCAACAACCATTTCGCCGAATTTCAGGTTAGTTTTTTCCTGCAGGTCGATTGCCTGCAATATGTCTTTCCGGGAAACAAGGCCTTTTTCAACCAGAAAATGCCCAAAGAATTTAACTGCCATAGCAATAAGTTTTCCCTTTAGCCCTTGGATTAGGCCTTATAGGCGTTTCAACATTTCAAGGACATTGTCTTTCTCAAACGGTTTGGAGATAACGTCCTTGGCGCCAAGGCGGATTGCTTCGGTATATTTGTCACCGACACCACCCAGCGAAGTGACCATGATCACTTTAAGATCAGGTATTATCTGCATCAGGTTGCGCAATGCAGTCAAGCCATCCATGACAGGCATATTCATGTCCATGCAGAGAATATCAGGTTTGTGCTGTTGGCAGAGTTTGATCGCTTCCGCACCGTTTCGCCCTTGGGCTACGACCTCAAACTCCTCGTCGCTATTTACAATTTTCTCCAGCTGACGGGCAACAGCGATGCTGTCGTCCACGACCAGAACGCGTTTCATGCTATGCCTCCGTTCCATTGGTTTATGTTAAAGATTAGCAGATAATTATAAAACCACATAGCTAAAAAAAAACTAATTTTAGGGGGAGGTTTTTCTTTTGGCTTTACTCTTTTAGCTGTAAATATACTCTTTCAACGTTGCCGGGAGTGAAGCTCTTATAGCCGATGAGGTCTTGATGTTTGGGTAAGCTGAAGGATTCAACCGTTTGATCAAGGCTGTCACCTTTTTCGATGTGTCTAAGCACCTCGGTTAAAAAATCCTTGAGATAAAATTCAAACTTCGAGATCTTTTTGCGTACCGATCGGCCCGATGCCGGGAATGATTTTCTCCGCGTTCAATGCCGTAAAGCCGCCAACGATACTGGCCCAATCACACAGTGAACCTGCTCCCAGAAAGCTGGCACTGTTGAAGTAGAGCAGGTCGCTGGGAAAGAGGATATTGCTTTGTGGAATGAAGGCGATCAGGTCGCTCTGGCTGTGAGCCAGACCGATATCGCTTAGAACAAATGTCCGCTCGGTTCCCTCGAATGTCATCTCCGACTTGAAAGAAGTAACGGGTCTTTCAACTCCCGCGCTTCCTGCTTCAGAATCAATCGGGTTTCAATATTCAATTGCGACATTAGTATTTTTAGGATAGTCGAAGTCGACGGGAGTATAGCCCGGATGAAGGTGGGCAGCTCAAAGGCCCTGATCGGTCTGGGACTGATCTCGCTGCAACTGCAATCAGGTCTTGATCGATTTGTGGGTGAAATGAGCGCCGCAAAGTACGATCTGCGTACCGAGGTCGACGATCATTGTGTTGGACGTCGCTGCACCCCTGGGTTCGGCGATTGCAGCGTAACCCCCCTCGGCAACCTTGATGACGTGGTGAGATTCCTGAGCGAAGATAGGTTTGGCCAAGGTTAAAAACAGCAGCAGAACAAAAAACCGGTACGTAAAAATCCTCTTTATTTAAAGTTGCATTGTACCCGTTATTAGAGTATATAGTACAGCCCTATGCGCCCGTAGCTCAGCTGGATAGAGCGCTGCCCTCCGGAGGCAGAGGTCAGAGGTTCGAATCCTCTCGGGCGTGCCAATAATATCAGGCGGTTAGCGAGTTTTTCGCTGGCCTTTTTTTCGTTTGTGACGTTTTTGTGACGATCCTGTGACAGTCATGTGACGTTTTTGACTTCTGCCTACAGAAAAGTCGGGATTTTCTTGGGGCAAAGGTCAGTCTAAAAATGACCTTTGCCTAAAATAAGAAAATAACACCAACCAAGTTGAAGCATTGCGCGTATTAATTTTTGTGCCAAGATTTTTCATTTCTTTTTCTTGGCTCAAAATAGCCGTTTTTGACTTCTGCCTTCTTTCACGACCCCTCTTCATCCTCAGGGATAACTTCAACTAGATCTTCAATCTTACAACCGAAAAACAAACATATTCGATTTAGGTTGTCGGTTGTTGTGTTGTATCCCTTCTGAGATGCTATTCGCGATAATGACGATCTATTAACTCCTGTCTCCTTTGACAGTTCTGTAATAGATAAATGCCTTCCTTTGTCATATTCCCAGTCAGATATTAATTTTTTCAGGTGAAAACGAATCATCTTTTTTGCCGAGCCTCCCAGGTAGCAGGAATGTACCAAAAAGAACGAGAGTTGTCATCAAGGCGCACAGGTGTTTTTTGTGAGCACATTTGTGCTTGACGAGCACAGACGATGGTGGTATATTGCCCATAAATTACAAGAAAGGAGCTAAAAATGGAAAAACAAACGTACATGACAACGGAAGAATTGGCAGAACGACTGCG
>NZ_QKAP01000084.1 GCF_003247215.1 Malonomonas rubra
TCTTAAGCTGAACATTCTCGGCGAACTGTTTGCTGTCCCGCCGGAACTGAAGCTTGAATACGTGGTGGCTACTATCGATGTCAAAGAGCAAAGGTTAAAGCTCTATCTGGACAAAACCCAGGTAGAGGAATTTGATTACAAACTCAGATAAACCGTGTTGAGTGTGTGCGATGTTGTGGCACTAAAATTCGTTAGCGATGTCCTGGCACTCAACAGCTAAGAAAAGGAGTTCAACATCAGCTCGGCTCTGTTTGTCTCCAACATGTGACGAAAGACCACAGCTTTCTGGCTGATCAATAGCGAGGTTGGGAATGGTGCTAAAATTAAGGTAACAGACGATATTGAGAGGAGGTGTAATGAGCATGACACACTTCTATGACCCCAAAGATCAAACCGACTTGGAACGGGTGGAAAAGATCCTCCGATCCGGCGGTATAGAGTACTCCCTGGGTGCAGAGCCAGAACCCGGAATGGGTTCTTATCAGATCAACGTCGCCGAAGAGGATATTCCCCGAGCTGAAAAGCTGCTGTCGCAGAGTCAGGCGGGTTATTGATTCAGTGGAAGAAGTAGTACCGATTGATCGTCGCATAGGACGCTATGGTTAACGAGGTCTTTGAGATCAAGCGCATTTAACACCAGGAAATAGTGTCGCAGTCCGGCGCCTGTGGAAGAAGGATGACTATGAATGAGCATCCAGTGCTGCTGTTCGACGGGGTCTGCAACCTTTGCTCGGCAGCGGTTCAGTTCATCATCAAACGGGATGCCGGTGCTTTCCGCTTTGCCGCCATGCAGTCTCCGGCTGGCGAACGGCTGCTGGCAGAACACCGACTGACCGATGTGAGTGGTGAGACGATGGTGCTGATCGTTGGCCGGAACATCTACCTGCGCAGTGACGCAGCGTTGCAGGTGGCCCGGCGACTGAATGGTGCCTGGGCGCTGCTGTACGGGTTTATACTGCTGCCACGCTCCTGGCGTGAGAGCGGCTACCGGCTGCTCGCCAACAACCGCTATCGCTGGTTCGGCCGCCGACAGAGCTGCCGGTTGCCGAGTGAGGAGGACCGCCACCGATTTCTCGAATGAGGAGAGCTATGGGCGAGGGGAATCGAATCATTTTTGATCTGCTGCTGCAGCCCGATCCTTCCTACCTGGCAGTTCAGTGGTTGTTCCTTAAACTATTGGCGATTGTTTACTTGATCGCCTTCTGGTCTTTAAAGAGCCAACTTCTAGGACTTTACGGTCGCCAGGGATTGCTGCCGATCGGTGTCTACTTGACTCGGATACAGCAGTCCCTGGGGCGAAAAGGTCTGCTGCGAATCCCGAGCCTGTTCTGGTTTAAAAGCGACGATCGTTTTCTTTCTCAGACCGCCAATGCCGGCCTGCTCTGCTCATTGCTGTTGTTACTCGGACTCTGGCCACCGCTGCTGTTGCTGCTGCTATGGCTGTTGTATCTCTCTTTTGTGTCGGTCGGTCGGGATTTCCTCTCTTTCCAGTGGGATGCGCTGCTGCTGGAAACCGGTTTTATGAGCATCTTTTTCGCCTTGGTGACGCCGCCGTCGCTGCTGATGATCGTCAGCTTCTGGGTCTTTTGCTGCCGCTTTCTGCTCTCCGCCGGGATTGTCAAGCTGAGCAGTGGCGATCCCAATTGGCGTCGACTGCGAGCTCTCGATTATCATTACTGGACCCAGCCGCTGCCCAACCGGCTCGCCTGGTACGCCCATCAGCTGCCCCGTTGGTGCCAGCGACTTTCCACCCTTGGGACTTTCTTCTTCGAACTGCTGGTGCCACTGCTTTTTCTGGCCCCGGCCCCGTTACGGCTGCTTGGCTTTCTGCTCAGCATCGCTTTTCAGCTGATGTTGACGGCCAGCGGTAATTTCGGTTTCTTCAATCTGCTGACCATCACCCTGTTGGTCCCCCTGTTGGATGCCAGCTACCTCTGGCCGCTGCAGGAGCTGCTGGCACCGCTGACCCTGTTGCCGGACAGGTCGCTGCTGATAGTCCTGTTGGCGCCGGTTTTTCTCAGCTTTATCCTGCTCAACAGCATGCAGCTGTTCAACCTGTTCATCCCTCCGCTTCCCAGAGGCCGGCTAATGCAGTTCCTGTCTAGCTGGATGATCTCCAATCCCTATGGTCTGTTCGCGGTGATGACTACCCAGCGCCTGGAATTCGAAATCGAGGGGAGCTGTGACGGTCAGCAGTGGCAGCGCTATCGGTTCCGTTGGAAACCGGGCGACCCGGCTCGCCCACCACGGCAGGTGGCTCCGCACATGCCACGCCTCGACTGGCAGATGTGGTTTGCCGCCCTCAATCCTCAACGCCTCGATCCCTGGCTGGCAACTCTGTTGCAGCGGTTGTTGGAGGGGAGCACAGAGGTCTCCGCCCTGCTACAGGAAAACCCCTTCAAAGAAACTCCACCGACCTTGATCCGCTTACTGCTCTATCGTTACCAGTTTACCGACCGTGTGACCCGTCGGGCTAACGGTGCCTGGTGGAAACGGAACCTGATTGAAGAGTTGCTGGTGGTATCTCTAAAATCTGATCAAAAGAAAGGAGGTTTACTGTACTGATGGTCTCTGCTTGAGTGGCAAAGGCCCCCTGACCCATCTGAACTTCTCAGCCGGTTCGGAGTAAAATAAAAGAAAGTAGCGCGCTGTTTATACTGGGAAAGGGTGTGGTCTATGCTGCTGGAAATGCACTGTCATACCAAGGAGCATTCAAGTTGCAGTCAGGTCGGGGCAGTGGAGCTGGTTCAGAGACTATTGGCCAAGGGGCTGCAGGGCGTGGTTCTTACCGATCACCATTATCTCTGGTCAGCGGATGAACTCAAAAGATTGCGATGTGCGACGAAGGTTCCGAAGCACTTCCTGATCTTTTCCGGCCAGGAAGTCAAGACCCCCGAACTGGGAGATGTACTTGTCTACGGTGCTGACCAGAGCCTGCAAGCAGGCACCTCGTTATCGCAGATTCGTGAATTGTTCCCTGCGGCAGCCTTGGTCTGGGCTCACCCCTATCGCAAGGAACGGTTACCTGAGATCGAGCAGCTCGACTCTCCGTTACTCGATGCCATCGAAATTTTCAACTCGAATCACAGTGTGCGGGAGAACAGTAGGGGCTTGCAGGACTGGCACCGTGAGCGTTTTACCGCCATCGCCGGCACTGACACTCACGGAGAGAGCTATGCCGGCCTTTACCCGACCCTCTTCGATCATCCGATCGCCACGGTGGAAGAGCTGGCCTGCGAAATCCGTCATGGGCGCTGCCGGCCATTTTTCAAAGAGATTCCCAAGACAGGTGCCGCGAACGGGGTGACTGAAGTGACTTTTGGAACCAAGGGCACTGACGAAGTACGGGAACGGATTATTATCCGGCAGCCGGAGTCGCCTATCAATTGGAAATCTGCCCAGCGAGCCCACTTCCTGCTGGGAGAGCTGGCGCGACATGGGTTTGCTGGTGGCCGGTTCCGGGTACCACAGCCGATCGACCAGGATGTGGGCAACAGGACTCTGATTCAGCAGGGGCTGCGCGGCAAGTCACTTTTTGACAAGCTGTTGTTTGCAACTCCTGCAGACGGACGCTACTATTTGCAGCTTGCGGCCCGTTGGCTGGCCCGGTTGCATAACTGCCGCCTGGCAATTACCCCGCTGACAGAATTCTGGGAACGTGAGGAACAGCGCCTTAGTCGTTACGTAGAACGGTTCAGGAATATAGACCATCCCCATACCGGTCGCGCCCAAGCTATTATGGACGTTCTTCTTGAACAAGAAGGGACGCTGATTGCTGGCGGGACGAACTTCTTCATTCAGGGACATGGGGATTTCCACCCGAAAAATATTATCATCGGCCAGGATCAAGGGGACAACAGCAGTACCCAGTTTGTTGCCGCGATAGATTTTGAGAGTTCTTTGCAATTACCGCCAGCCTTCGACGTTGGTTGTTTTCTTGCCCAGTTTCGCAACCAGTTTTTTGAGCACCCGAAAATTCTTAAGGCCTATCCAGCAGAACTCTTTCTGACAACCTATCTGGAAGCGGTCTGTCTCCCCACAGATGAATTCCAGCGACAGGTGGAGCTGTTTCGGGCACGAACCAACCTGAGTATCGCAGCTTTTTTGGTCAAGGTGGGCAAAGGCAAGAGTGCTGATTTGTGGCGGGTACTCCTCGAGGCCGAGCAAATCCTTAGCACCTATCTTGGTTTCAAGTTTGCTACCGACGCAGAACACGTCCTCGAGGAAGACAAGCTGTTAAGCTAAAAGGCGCGGTCGTTTCCCAGTTAATCACATCCACCGGGCAGACATCGTCACAAGACTGGCTCTTTGAGGATAGCGGTAAATAGACCAACAATAAACCATACGTGAGGGGATTTTGCTGTGTCAAAATTTGTGATTTAATCTCACGGCCCCCGACATATGGAACACAAAATCGGCCCTTTCGCATTGCTGTAACATCAGCAACTTAGCGGAAGGGGCTTTTTGATAAGGACTTTCGAGATGATTCTAGTGGAAATAGCTGTTTGATTACAGCCAGGGAGGAATTTGAATTATTTGATCTTGTGGACGTATTGGTTGATATGAAATTTTGGAGCGGGCACCCAGAGCAATTTTGTGCCGATAAGGTTCAGACCTGAGCTATACTCAAAAGATGAAACTGCTAATGATCTATTGCGACCGTTTTACCTTCGTCCCTTCCCAAAAAACCCTAGAGAACGAACCAGACATTACAGATGGTGGTGAGATCAAGGATGCCGTAATTGGCTTGATTCATGCCGAAACCTTCGATGAAAAAGATCCGGGGCGGGCAGAAAAAAAATTGATCAAGAACCTGAAGTGGGGTGCACGCAAAAACGACAGCAAGCGCATCGTTCTGCACTCCTTTTCGCATCTAGCAGAAACTAAAGCCGATGCCGAATTCACCCGCGAGCTACTGGGCCGGGCCAGTCAACGCTTGGTCAATGCTGGTTACGATGTTTGGCAAACCCCTTTCGGCTACTTTCTTGACCTCGATCTGCAGGCACCGGGGCGATCAACGGCGCGGATCTTTGCATCCTTCTAAACGATATCCAGGGATTTTAAGCAAAATGGACAGCTAAGCCGATTTCCGTCTTAAAACTCGTAAGTTCCGGTCCGAGCTAATGGACTAAGCATTTCCTATAAATCACAAGTCATCTTTAAGCTGAGATTCAGAACAAATCGATGAAGTTGGAGGAGTAGAGAGAGATTTTTTGAAATGACTCTGGTACAGTTCGTTGCGGGGATTTGACGCTTCCTAAATATCGGCATTAATTGGCTAATGGCCTTTCCGTTTTTGACGGATCGTGATCTGATTGAACAATTTCTGAAGACTAGGGTTATCATGATCAACAGAGCTGCAATAATTCTGAAATATAAAGAACCTGCCATCCGATGGGTCAACGATTCGGATTTAACAGATGTCATTGACAATACGGAAATCACTGAGGAGGAAATTAATAATGAAAGGACGGTTTATTTAATCAGCGATGAGGATGCCGAAACGGATGAATCAGTCTCTCAATGGGTAGAACTTAATTATCTTAATATGTTTCAGAATGAATTAGACAGCTGGATAACTGATGAAAGCATGTGGCCTCAAAATCTGACCTTGATGCTGTTCTATGAATGGTTTGACGTGGAATGCCATACCATGATTGTGGATACAGTGAGTGATGATCCCATTTTAGACGATGAAGACGATTTACCTTTTGAGGTTCTTCACTGATGTTGAAAACATCTCCTGAATCGGGGCTTATTTGTCTGAGCAGTAAATCTCAAAACTCGTATAGTTAAATTCTTTATGAATCAAGTGCAGGGAAGAATTTACAGATAGTAAAAATTTATCTCCGGTAGTCGGGGGGCGGATTGGTTTTGCAATCAAAATTTCCTTTAATGTCTTTTTGATAGTATTCACTTAAAGAATCCGAAGTCAGCCAGGAGTCGATAACGTCTTGAGGTATTTTGCAGTAATGGTAGAAAGTTCCGTTGAGGCTGACCAATAGATACTGGTTGTCAACGTCGTAATACATTCGATTGATTTGGCTGGACGGTTTCATCTTCCCCTGAAGGCTGATGAAGTGTTCTGCATCGACCTCGACTATTCCCCAGTCATTTATGTAAACTTCCCGGGCCTTAACTGTAGAAATTTGCAATAGAATGACTCCCGCAAACATCAATGTGGCTACAAAGAAAAATCGCATTTGCGCTTCCTTTCTTTCTAACTTTCCTTTTGCTTAATTGACCACAATTAGATTCTACCATCTGCAGTCTATTGACAAGTGCCCTCATTGCCCCCCGTTCCCAAGACTCGTCATTTACTAAAAGAAACCCGATGTAGTATTGGAGGAAACTACACCGGGTTTCAGAAGGGTTGCCACACCAGACCCCTCATTAAATATTAAAGCCTTGCAATATGGGTATGTCAAGAATGGCCATTTAAATAGCACCTTGACCTCCGCAGGGCGGGACTGGGATTAGGCAAAAGATGGGGTAAGGCGGATGTTTCAAAAATAGTGACAAATAGAAAAGCACCCCAGAGATTCCTGGGGTGCTTTTTGTTGATTTTTCTTTTTGTGGGTGCTCCCATCGTGAGAGCCTTCCTTGGATCACCAAATCTCAACGATCCAAATATTCCCACATGTCAGATTGTTGAGATTTCCCCTAAATGGCCCGGTGGCTCTAAGACTGGCATAACGTCTTCCTCCTTTGCATTCGAGAACCCTCATTTTCATCGTGAGGTAGTTAAACTATATCACAGAGGGCACGGGTTAAATACCCCCTGTTTGGCTGACTCATTAAAAGCGCAGATTCGCCAGAAGTTAAAGTTGGCTTTGAAACAGATCTCCGTCAGAATGGGCAGATACAAAATCAATTGCCCATTGTATGGATTCTCTACTCAGGCTCATTTTCCCCTCTATGTATAGATAAGATTTTATAGTGCAGGTAGTGTGTTGGTATTCTTCTATCCAGGAAAGATAGTGAGAGATTCTGACAAAAATCTGAATCGAGGGGTATGCTTTTTTTCAACAAACGGGCACAGAACGGGCACGGATTTCCTGAAATGTGGCAATGACCCCAGAAACACAAAAAGCCGAGACATCTAGTCTCAGCCTAAGTGTGCGTAACTACATCGGGGAAAATGGTCGGGGCGAGAGGATTTGAACCTCCGACCCCATGCTCCCGAAGCATGTGCGCTACCAGACTGCGCTACGCCCCGACACGTCTTTCCCGAAGTACGGCCGATACTTTTAGCACCGTTCAAATCGAAAAGCAAGCAGTTATTTGTTCTCTCGGAAAATCGGCATATGCTTATCCGGTGACCTTGATTACCATCAGCGTCATGTCGTCCTCGGCGGCCAGATTGCGCCTGAAATCGGTTATTTTTTGCATGATAATCTGGTAAATGCTCTGGGCATCCTTTTCCCGGTGAGATGCGATGATCTGCCGCAGGCGGTCGCTGCGGAACATTTCTCCTTGTGGATTGCGTGTCTCCCATAGTCCGTCGGTGCCAACCAGCAGGATGTCGCCGGTTTTTAGTTGAAATGGAGATGGGGGGGTGTAGCGAGCTTTGGCGGCGATGCCGAGCGGGATATCGTTAGGGGGCAGCTCGATAATCTTATCCTGGTCTCTGTTGTAGCAGAAAACCGGTCCATGTCCGGCACTGTTCCAGTGCAGCAAGTGTCGTTGCGCCTCGATACGGCCGAAAAACAGGGTCAGGAAGCTGCTATCGGTAGCGCTACGAAGCAGGTGCTGGTTGAGGGTTCGGAGCAGTCGGTCCGACTCCAGCAGGCTATGCCTTGCTTCATTCTGCAAGATTCCTTTGGTCAGTGCCATCAGCAGGGCGGCGCCGACGTTATGACCGGAAACGTCACCAACGGCAAAAGCCAGCCCCGGTTCTGTTTCTTTCGGAAGGGGGAAAAAATCGAAATAGTCCCCCCCGGCATCCTGGCAGTAGCTCGATTGCACATAGATGTCGTAGCCGGGCAGTTGCGGAGTGGTGTCCGGCAACAGGCGCTGCTGGAAATCTTTAGCTAATTCCAGCCCTTGCCGAAGCAGCACATTCTGATGTTTTTCGCTGATGTCACGAGCAATCATGACCTGCATGCTTCGCCCTTTCAGGTGCAGGTTGCCGAGGGAGATCTCAGCGATGAAGTGCTGGCCGTTGCTGTTGCGGTGGTAGGCGCTGCTGCGCTGCAGATTGAGCCATTTGTCATCACCGGAAACGTTCAACTCGCTAACACGCATCTGCAGAAGTTCGTTGCGCGAATATCCGTAAAGTTTCAGGGCCGCGGCGTTGGCTTCATGGATCTTGCCGCTTTCCTGCTCAAACAGGATAATCGCGTCCTGTTCGGCATGAAACAGTTGGCGGTATTTTTCCTCCGCTTCGCGCAACGCCTCCTCCGCTTTTAGCTGCCGGGTGATGTCGCGGACGATCAGAGAAGCGCCTAACAGCTGTCCATTGCGGTCGATAACCGGGGAAGCGGAGAGCGAAACATAGAGGCTTAGTCCTTTTTTGTGCAGGTGGATACTGCTGAGATGCTGAACTGGTTGGCCGCTTTGCAAGTTGCGTAACATGTTATGAATCTCGTCACTGCGCTCAGGGAGGGTCAGGCGCGAGATCGATTGGCCGACCACTTCTTCATTGGTGTAGCCATAAATCTGTTTTGCGCCACGATTCCAGCTGAAAATCCGCCCTTGTTGATTGAGACCGATGATCGCGTCATCCGAGGATTCAACAATGGCGGCGAGAAATGCTCTTAATTCATCCATCCGTGCTCCTTGAGCTAACTATTTATAGTTTAGCGGTTGTTAACGGTTTGCCAATCCAGTCTTTGCGGTTGATAATGAATTAACGGCGATTGGCGGTTTTTGGCAAAAGGAAAGGAGTCATAACGGGTGCAGAACTGCGCGCGGTTTAAGTTTTTCGGTCGGCTGCAGCAGATGGTTGCTGCGACTGACCTTGAATACAGGTTTAATGGGCGACCGGCGGTAAAGGATGCGATCGAAGCTCTCGGGGTGCCGCACACCGAGGTCGATCTGTTGCTGATCGCACAGCGCTCGGTCACTTTTGCCTATCAATTGCAGGATGGTGATCGTGTCGCTGTTTATCCGTTCGGCTGTACTCCTGGGCTAATGGAGGCAATCTACCTGTCTCCACCAACCCCGGAATTGATCGCTTTTATTCTCGATGTCCATCTGGGAAAATTGGCCAGGCGATTGCGGATGCTCGGTTTTGATTGCCGCTATCGCAATGATTATAGTGACTCGCAGATTATCGAAATGGCTCTTCGGGAAGACTTGATCATTTTGACTCGTGACCGGGGCATCCTTAAGCATGCCTGCGTGACCCAAGGGTATCTGGTTGGCTCGCAAAACGTCATCGAACAGGTTGAGGAGGTGCTGCAGCGGTATAACCTGCTGCGGAAAATTCGCCCCCTGCGACGTTGTCCGCATTGTAACGGCTTGCTGGAGGCTATCGACAAGGATCTGATCGTTAACCGGTTGCCGCCGAAAACGGCTAGTTATTACCAGAAATTCCACATCTGTGGAGATTGTGAGCAACTCTACTGGAAGGGGGCACATTACCGTAAGATTGCCGCCTGGCTGGAATGCCTGAAGGGCGTGGGATGAGATCGGGTAGCAGGCACAAGAAAGCCCCGCCGGCAATTACCGATGGGGCTTTATAATCAAAGTGTTAATCGTTCTTTCAACTGCTGTTGCGTTCGATCCAACTGCCAAATTTTTGCAAATCCCTCCCAAAGCCACTGACACATTCGCAGCCGGAAAGAAACAGGGTCGAAAGCAGGATCAGGACCAGAAGTATGCGGATCATGGTTTTCCTCCTTGATCAGATTCACTCAATCGATAATTTGGCATTTTAGCAATGCGGGAAAGGGATGTCGATCTTTTGTTCCCTTCCAGCCTTTTCAGCCCTCCTGCAGGAAGGTGATTTTCCCTGCGCAAAGATCGGTCAAATGCTGGTGCAACTGTGGTTCTAGTTCCACGGGGTACTTTAGCTGGAGGCAAATCCGTTCCCTGAACCGACGGGCTATAATTTCTGCTTCGAAGTCGGACAGTAATCTTTCAACGCTGTTGAGCAAGGGATAATCGAAATCGATGGAGCAGAACTGCCAGTCGACTTTCTCTGTTTTTCCCAGTTGCTCCAGCGCACTCTGTACCGACAGAGTGTAGGCTTTGACCATTCCTCCCTTGCCCAGTTTGATGCCGCCAAAATAGCGGGTGACCACGACCACGATATCGCCGAGATTACTGTGCTTCAGAACGGTTAGCATCGGTTTTCCGGCTGCACCGTGCGGTTCGCCGTCGTCGCTCATTCCGATTCGGTCGCTGCTGCCGGGCGGTCCGACCAAATAGGCCCAGCAGTTATGGTTGGCGTCAGGGAATTCCTGTTTCAATCGGGCAACAAACGCCAAGGCCGTCTCGGGGGAGTCAGTTGCCTTGATGCTGGTGATAAAGCGGCTTCGTTGTACCTCGATTTCACTGCGCTGAAAACCTGCTGGAATGAGATAGCGGGATTGGGACATAGGGGATCCGAACGAAAAATCCCCTTCTGCAAGCAGAAGGGGATTGGGTTAGTTTTTGCGTGACCGCTTTTTTTTACGTTCTTCCTGCCACGTGCAGAGGAACATCACCGCCACGCCGATGCAGATGGCACTGTCGGCGATGTTGAAGGCTGGCCAGTGGTGTTGGTACCAATGGGCATCGAGAAAGTCGATCACTTCGCCAAGCCGAGCCCGATCGATCAGATTGCCAACCGCACCGCTGAAGATCAGCCCGAGGGCAAAGTGCTGCAAGAGATCAGCCGCATCTACTTTGCGCAGGTACCAGAGGATTCCGATGCTGGCGAGCACTGAAACGCTGATGAAAAACGGAATCCGCACTGCGCTGTTAGAAAGGATGCCGAACGCCGCCCCCGGATTACGCACGTAGGTAATGTGAAAAAAATTTTCAATCACCGCGATCGATTCGTAAAGCGCAAAAGTACTGTCGATGTAGAGCTTGGACAGCTGATCAATGACCAGACTAAGAGCCGCAGTGATTATGAAAACTCGATATTTTCCCATTACTCTCCGCTTAATGCCTCTACGCAGCGGGCGCAGATGCTAGGGTGTTCACTGTTTTCACCAACACTTACTGCGAAGTTCCAGCAGCGTTCACATTTTTCACCGTCTGCCGGTAGTACCTTCAGTTTCAGTCCTGCCAGTTGCTCAGCGTTGGTTCCGTCGCTCAGTTCTACGACCAACTCGACCTGAGAGACGATGAACAAACTGGCCAGCTGTTCGCGGTATTCTTCCAGCAAGCCTTTGACGCTTTCCGGTACCTGCAGGGTTAGCTTGGCTTCCAGCGACTGGCCAATCTTCTTTTCGGCACGGGCCTTCTCCAGAACTTTGGAGACCTCGGTGCGGATCTTCTGTAGCTGCTCGTAACGTTGCTCCAGTTCGGCATCGAAGCGCTGGTCCATCAGCTGCGGGAAAGTGGCCAAATGGACACTCTCTTCCCGTTCGCCCGGCATTTCCTGCCAGATCTCGTCCGCAGTAAAGGTCAGTACCGGAGCAATCAGCCGGGTGATGGTGTCTAGAAGGAGGTACATGCTAGTGCGGGCGCTGCGGTATTCAACACTCGACTTCGGGCTGGTGTAGAGTCGGTCCTTGAGAATGTCGAGGTAGAAGGCTGACAGCTCGATGCTGCAGAAGTTATGCACCGCATGATAGATAACGTGGAACTCGTATTTCTCGTAGGCCTTTTCGACCTTCTTAACCAGCCCGGAGAGCTTTGACAACGCCCAGCGATCCAGCTCCAGCAGCTCGCTGTCGGCGACCATGTCCATTGCAGGGTCGAAGCCGGCCAGGTTGCCGAGCAGGTAGCGGGCGGTGTTGCGGATCCTTCGGTAGGCGTCCGACAGGCGTTGCAATGTCTCGTTGCCAATGCGGATGTCGTCACGGTAGTCGGTTGCCGCCACCCACATGCGCAGGATCTCGGCACCGAACTTCTGGATGATCTCTTCCGGCTTGATGATATTGCCGAGCGATTTCGACATTGGTCGGCCGTCCTTATCGAGGACAAAGCCGTGGGTCAGTACAGACTTGTAGGGAGCACGGTCGCGGCTGCCTACCGACTCCAGCAGGCTGGAATGAAACCAGCCACGGTGCTGGTCGGAGCCTTCCAGGTAGAGGTCGACCGGGCTGTGTAGGTAGTCGCGGTGCTCACAGACCGCGGCGTGGGAGACGCCGGAGTCGAACCAGACATCAAGGATGTCGGTTTCCTTGGTGAACTGGTCATGGCCGCACTTCGGGCACTTGGTGCCCGGTGGCAGCAGCTCGCTAGCATCCTTCTCGAACCAGACGTCGCTGCCGGTGGCCTCGAACTTATCGGCGATGTAGTGCATCACCACGCCATCGCACAGATCTTCGCCGCATTTCTCACAGTAGGCGACAGTGATCGGTACGCCCCAGCTTCGCTGGCGGCTGATGCACCAGTCAGGGCGTCCTTCAACCATGTTGTAGATGCGGTCACGCCCCCAGGCCGGAATCCACTCGACCTTGTCGATCTCGACCAGCGCTTTCTTGCGCAGGTCGTTCTGTTCCATGCCGACGAACCATTGCTCGGTGGCGCGGAAAATGATCGGCTTCTTGCAACGCCAGCAGTGCGGATAGCTGTGGCTGATTTCACTTTGTTGCAGCAGTGCACCAACTTCTGCCAACTTTTCGCAAACCGCCGGGTTGGCGTCTTTTAGCTTCATGCCGCCGAACAGCTCCAAGTCGTCACGGTAGCGGCCGAAATCGTCAACCGGGTTGTAGATCTCCAGGCCGTACTTGAGGCCAACGACGTAGTCGTCCTGACCGTGGCCGGGAGCGGTGTGGACGCAGCCGGTACCAGCATCAAGGGTGACGTGGTCACCGAGAATGATCAGCGAGTTGCGCTCGTAGAGCGGGTGCTTGCAGTTCCTGTTCTCAAACGCAGCGGCCTCAAATGTGGCGGCGATCGAAAATTCCTCAAACCCGAGGGTCTTCATCACTGACTCGGCCAGCCCTTCGGCCAATACCAGCAGCTCGTCGTTCACCTCGATTACTGCGTAGGGCAGCTCCGGGTTTAGGCAGACTCCGAGGTTGGCAGGGATGGTCCAGGGGGTCGTGGTCCAGATGACAAAGTTCAGTTGTTTGCCTTCGAACTGCTTCAGTGCTTCCGGTAGCTCGTCGGCGTAAGGAAACTTGACGAAGATCGACGGTGAGCTGTGGTCTGCATACTCAACCTCTGCCTCGGCCAGCGCTGTGACGCAGGAAGAGCACCAATGAATCGGTTTCTTCCCCTTAAATAGGGAGCCGCGCTCCGCAAGCTTGGCCAGCTCACGGGCGGTCTGTGCCTCGTAGTGGGCGCTCATGGTCAGATAGGGATCTTTCCAGTTGCCGAAGATGCCGAGACGCTGGAATTCCTCGCTCTGAATCTGGACCCACTCCCTCGCATACTCGCGGCACTCGCGGCGCACATCCGCCTTGCTCATCTCACGTTTCTTCTTGCCGAGCTTTTTGTCGACCATCAGCTCGATCGGCAATCCATGGCAGTCCCAGCCCGGAACGTAGGGGGCGTAGAACCCCTGCATCCGCTTGCTTTTAATGATAATATCCTTGAGCGTCTTGTTGAGCGCATGTCCCATGTGCAGGTGACCGTTGGCGTAAGGGGGGCCGTCATGCAGGATGAAGCTTTTGCCGGTTTTCTTATTCGCGTTCTCCAACTTAGTGTTCAGGTCGATTTCTTTCCAGTGTTTGAGGATCTGTGGTTCGCGATTCGGCAGGTTGGCGCGCATCGGGAAGTCGGTTTGCGGAAGATTCAGGGTTTCTTTGTAGTCCATGCCTGTTCCTCTTTCTATTGAGAGCGGAAACCACCTGTTTCAGCGGTTTCGCAAGCTTGAGCGTGCTGAAAAGATTAGTCAGGCAGGCTAACAAAACCAGCTGACAAGTTCAAGGGGAAAGGCAGTGTTTATGGTACTTTTTGCGAGTCTATACGGGGAATGTGGGCAGCTGTGAACGTCCCTTCCGGACGTTCACACTCAGGCCATCAAAAAACCGGATACTGCCAGGGGGAAAAGTGCCTCACTTAGGCACTGAGTTGCTGCTTTTCATTGTGCAGAGAGACCAGCGATTTGCGCAGCAAGTCGGAGATGCTGCTATCAGTTTCTTTCGCCATGCGCTGCAGCAGGTCCATCTCTTCATTATTGACACGACAGGATACGATAAATTTCTTTGCGTTGACTGCTCTACGACCCATTGTTTTGGCTCCTTTACTCATTTGAAAACGGTTAAGGGACATTTTGTCCGCGATATGTTTTCTAATATGAGCAAAGGAGGTGCCAGTTTTGTGGCGTATACTGGTATAGATTGTTGTTTACAGTTAAATCAGTGGGTTAGCTTTTGTTTTCGCCCTAGGGGTCCAAAAGGAAATAGGCTCTATCTGGACAATTTGACGCATTTTTCTGTATACATGGACAAAAGAGCACAGGTTTTCCCTGTCAGTACTTTTTGGTTTTTTTCTGCTGCTCTACTTGTTTCTGGTCTGTCTGTTCGCGCTTGATCAGGATTAGGTTGCGGGTGTAGATGATGAAACCGGTTGATTGGCCGACAATGAATACCGGGTCCTTTTTGATGATCGCGTAGGTCAGCAGTAAAGCAGCGCCGCCGAGACTGAAATACCAGAAGGCGGTCGGAATCAGGCTACGTTTATGCTTTTCCGAATAGAGCCATTGGACAAAAAAGCGCATGAAAAACATCGCCTGTCCGGCAAAGCCGATGACCAGAATGAGGATTTCGGTGGGGGTTAAATTCATCATTTCTCTTCCTTGACCTCAATCGTTAGGTGCCGACTCTGCATCCAGCGGACGGCTATCAGGTCGTAAAAGCCTTCGATGCCGCGTTGCAGGTTGGTGTATTTCGACTCACCAAACAGCCGTTGCCGATGGTTGACCTTGACCTCGATCACCTTTGCCCCCTCCATCCGCATCAGTGTCGGCAGGAAGCGGTGCAGACCTTTGTAGATGCGGACGTTTTTCAGCATCTCGGCATTCATGATCTTCAATGAACAGCCGGTGTCATGAATAGTTTCCTTGGTCATCCAGTTGCGGACGAAATTACCTATTTTGCTGGCAATCTTTTTTGACAATGTATCCTGACGGTTGAAACGCCAGCCGTTGATCATGTCGAACTCACCGTAATGCTGGTACATCTGGCGCAGGTCCGTCGGATCGTTCTGCAGGTCGGCGTCCATGGTGATGATGACATCGCCACTGGCCGCCTGAAATCCGGCGTAAAGCGCTGCCGACTGGCCACAGTTGCGGGCGAAGGAAAGGTAACGCAGCTGCGGAATTTGTGTCTTCAGTTCACGGATGACCGGCAAGCTGCCATCGTTGCTGCAATCATCGACCAGCAGGATTTCGTAATCGTTCGACAGATCGGGGGCGACTGCCTGGATCTCCTCGACCAGCTTACGGATATTTTCTTCCTCGTTGTAGATCGGAACAACGAAGCTGATTTTATTCATGATAGGATCGTTCCTGTGTGGGGTAAGTGTTATTTTGACAAGCCGCAATACTTAACATGTATCCGAACACCAAGTCAGCAAAAAAAAGCCCAATCTTGACAAGTTGCGCCGCTTGCCACTAAAGTGCGCGGACATTGGAACGAACGTGGAGAACCTTTTGGACAAAATAAAACAAAACCGACTGCTGGTTGAGTTGGGTCTGCCACTGCTGGCCTTGCTACTGCTGACCCTGTTGTTTTACTTCAGCGACATCGACATGCAGCTTGCCCGCTATTTCTATACTCCAGTGGAAGGTTGGCGGTTTAAGGATTTCTGGCTGTGGCAGTTGCTTTACCGGCGGGGGATGATCCCTGGCACGATTATCGGGGTGATCGGTCTGGGCGGTTTGCTAATCGGCTGGAAGCTGCCGCAGGTCCGTCGACAGTGGCGTAGTTATCTGCTGCTGCTTTTGCTGCTGGCGATCGGTCCCGGTCTGCTGGTCAATGCGATATTCAAGGACCACTGGGGGCGGACTCGACCGAAGCATGTTATCGAGTTCGGCGGCCACCTGCCGTTTCTCAAGGTCTGGGAGCGTGGCGAACCGGGAGCGAGCAAATCATTTCCCTCCGGCCATGCTTCAATCGGTTTCTATGTTATGGCACCCTATTTTGTGTTGCGCAAACGGCGCAAGAAGATTGCCAAGGGATTTTTGTTCGGTGGGACCTTGTATGGAATATTGATGGGGGCCGGCCGGTTGGCACAGGGAGGGCATTTCCCCAGCGATGTCCTCTGGGCCTGGGGGATAGTCTATCTGACCGGGATCTTTTTATGTTTTTTGCTTAAACCGGAACGATTGCCGCCCAGTGACTGACGCCTACGAGCCCTCTGTTGCAGAAATAGAGGGCTTTTTAGTGCTGTTCTGCAGACTGCTGTTTTTTAACGTGACTGGTCAGTTTGCTCCACAGTAGTCCCAACTGTTCGTGAATCCAGTATCGCGTGCGAAACAAACTTTTTGCGTCGGGGAACATCCACTTGGTGCGGACCGGTTTGGCCAGATGGTCAGTTGGTGCCGGTATCGGGTTGAGGCCGACCTGCTGAAACAGCTCCATCGCGCGAGGCATGTGCATCGCCGAGGTGACCAGCACCAACCGATTTCCCGCAAAATTTGCCGCGATCAGCGCTGCTTCCTCAGCAGTGTCTTTCGGGCCGTTAAAGGCTAGAATATCCGCTTCCGGCACGCCCAGTGCCAACGCCAGCTGCTTGGCTTTTTCCGCGTAGGATTCCGGCTGCCCGGCAGTATAGCCGGTAAAGATCAGCTTGCTGCCCGGATTCAGCCGATAGACACGAATCCCTTCCGTGATGCGGACGATGCCGGTGGGGCTCAGCTCACTGGTGATCGGCAGCTGTTCCGTAGCAACATGACTATTACCGAGTACGGCAACATATTCTGCCGGTTGTCCAGCTGGCTGATAAGTGGCGTAACGCTGCTCCAGCGGGGCGGCGATTTTAGAACTCAATGGTGTGTAACTGCCGACGAACAGCAGGGCTGTCGCCAGTAACGTAAAGACCGCTCCTAACCAGCGGGTTTTGCCGCGCAGCAGGAACAGCACCGCCCAGACCAGCAGCAGCAGAGTCATTGGCACTGGCATCAGCAGCCCACTGATGAACTTTTTCAGCAGGAACAGGTAGCTGTCGATATTTTCCATCAATTCACTCCGGCCAGGAGAGCAGTTTTTCACCACGCCACAGCTTGAATTTACGTTCGCCGGCGGCCCCGATCGGGATGCTGCGTTCGCCGATCTCCACCACATTTTGGAACGCGGCCGTCAGATCACTCGGCAGCTCGCTGTCCGCATTGTACACAATCAGCGCATCCCAGCCGAGTTTGTCGACCGGTCCGGGCCAGAGATCGTACTGGCTGCTGACTTTTGGTGGATTGCCGGGCCATTTGTAGGTGGTCGGATGGCCGGGAGCGTAGAAGGCGATCTCCGCTGGATACTTGCGCAGCGGCGAGAGGATAAAGGTTTGCGCCGGGCGCGGCTGCTGCTGCAGAATTTCACCGACCTGCACGCCCAATTCCTGCCAACCCTTGATCCGGTAGGTCGGATCCTTCTTGCCGAGTGGCAGGAAGCTGAGCTGCATAATGAATGGCAGCAGGTAGGCGATAAACGTCAGGGCGATGCCGAGCTTAACGCCGGGCACGAACCAGCGTCGCATGCCGTCGAGAAATCCTGCCGAAATTTGCTCTTTCGCCCAAGCGGCGAGCAACAGCAAAGCCGCTGGGTAAAAGGTGGCCGGCCAGTTCGGGTTGATGCTCTGCTTGAAGCTGAATCCGGCGAAGGCGAGCAGGCCGAGGCCGCCGAAGATAAACAGGAACTTGGTCTGTCGCGACCATTTCAACAGCTTCAGCAGCAGGGTGAAGCAGAGCAGCACCAGCAGCAGCCAGGTGATCGGGGTCATTAGGCCGAGCTGCCCGCCGACAAACTCGGCGAAGGTCTTGAAATGATCGAGCAGGTTGGTGCCGATCGGCTCGACGTGATGGGCGGTGTGCTTGAAGGTGATCCAGTCGTGCTGGAAGTTCCACCAGAGCGGCGGGATCAGGAACAGCAGTGACCCGACCCAGGTCAACCAGGGCCACTTGGTTTTCAGCTGCTTGCGGTCTGCGGAGAAGAGCAGGTAGATCAGCATCAGCAGTGGGAAGACCATCATCATCTGCTTGCTGAGTGAACCGAGGCCGATCAGCAGCATGGTCGATAGCCACCAGAAAGCACCGGAACGCTGGCTGTCGACTGCTCGCCAGAGGGTATAGAGTGCCAGGCACCAGCAGCAGATCAACAGCACATCGGTTGCCATGATCAGTCCTAGTGCGGCGGTTCCGGGAGTCGCCAGCCAGGCTGCAACCGCCCAAAAGGCGATTTCGCCGTTGAACATCCGCCGGCCGCACAGGTAGAAGCCGAACAGACCGATGGCGCCGAACAAAACAGCGGGCATACGGACTGCCTGCGCGCTGATGCCGAGCAGCGCCGTCGAGGCGGCGTTGATCCAGGCGATCATGGGCGGTTTACTGTAATAGCCGAGATCGAGATGGCGCGACCAATCCCAGTAGTAACTCTCGTCTGGACCGAGGTCGAGGGGCACGATATAGAGGTAGCTGAGCCGGATCAGGGTGATGCAGGTCAGCAGTAGCAGGAACATGGTATCCCAGCGAATGTTCTTCGGTTTGATGACCGGTTGCGCAGGAGCGGGTTCATCTTCAGCATCTTCTGCGTCGATCAGGATGGAATCGGCTTCTTCCCCGTCTTCTTCAACGTCCTCGTCTTCGTCGATGTCGTCCTCGAACTCCTCGTCCAGATCATCGTCAAAGTCCGCGTCACTTTCTTTATTCGGAGTTGGCTCCACTGGTTCAGGATTTTTTTCAGACGTTGCTGTTGGGGGCACCGGTTTCTGCTCATCGAGATATTCGGCTTCTACAACGTCCTTTGAAGTCGGGCCAATAGCTGAGGGCTGTTCCGTTTCGTTCTTTGCTTGTTTTTTATTTTCAGGGTACTCATTCATGACAGTCTTTCATTTCATTAAGATAGGTGTTTTGCCGAAAGTACCGCAGCTGCCGACTTCGATCAAGGATTCTGTTGTCGATAGCTGCAGATCATTTCGAGGGGACAATTGTCGCAGAGCGGTTTTTTGCGGCAGTGTTCCTTGCATTGAATGACGATCAAGGCGTGAAATTCATTGTAGAGTTTGCTGTGGCTGTCCAGCTGTGACATGAAAAAGCTACGTATCTGCTGATATTTTTCTGTACCGTCCAAAAAGCCGAGGCGGCTGAACAGCCGACCGGTATAGGCATCGACGACGAAGGTGGGGTGCTCACCGGCATAAAGCATAATTGAATCTGCGGTTTCCGGGCCGATCCCTTTTAACTCCAGCAACTCCTTGCGCAGCGGTTTCAACGGTTGTTGCAACAGGGTTTCCAGGCTGCTGTGGTAGTGGACCCGCAGATAGTTGCAGAACAGCTGCAGGCGTTCCGCTTTCTGACGGAAAAAGCCGGACGGACGGATCAGGGTTTCCAGTTCTTTTCGGGGCAGATGGCTGATTGCCTGGCAACTCAAGGCATTGGCGGCGCGCAGGTTGTTGATCGCCTTTTCCACGTTGCTCCAATTGGTGTTCTGGGTCAGCATCGCCCCGACAGCTACCTCAAAAGGGGTCTCTGCAGGCCACCAGTGGCGCGGTCCGTAGTGGTCGAACAAGCGCTGGTAGATCGTCATCAGTTGCGGCATGAATCAATCCATTTCATACAGTTTCATTGTCTGATTCTCGTATGATAATCGTTGCGCGAAGCTGCATAAATCTCTTTTTGTAAAAAAACACCCGGGGCTACTTGTTTGGCAGCCCCCCAGGGTAATCATTCTTTTAGCGGAATTGGAAGATTTCTCGCCAGTAGGTTGCTTCGGTTGATAGCAAGCCAACTTTTCGTATCAGGCGGGCTGCGATATTTTCGCTGCAGGCTTCGCCCTGCTGCTTGAGCGCCTGATAGACGCGGGGGCTGCCGTAAGATTCCCCGCTGTCGTGATGCACGGTGCGAATCTGCTTTTGCGGTTTGTTGATTGACTGCTTTCGCTTGGATTCGGGATTCTTCCGCCAAGTATAGTAGCCGCTGCGTGAGACCGACAGCACTTCGCACATGGCCGAGATGGGGAATTCCGTCTGATGCTGCTGCATGAAACGGAAAATCACTTCAGGCCGGTGGAGAAGATGGAATCGCCTTTTTTAAAATGTCGCGCTCCATATTAAGGCGCTGATTTTCACGCCTGAGCCGACTAAGTTCTTCTGCTTCAGAGGTTCGCTTCCCTTCGCCGGGGAAGGCCTCTTTGGGATTCTCGCCGTACTGGTGAATCCACTTGTAAAGTTTGTTGGGGTGAATCTCCAGATCTCTGGCCACCTCAGCCACGGAATGATCGCTGCCGGTCACTAAACGAACCGTCTCGATCTTAAATTCGCGGGAATAACTTTTTCTCCTCGAAACCATGCCAGTTCTCCTAGTGTTGTTGTAGCAGCTTTTCGGACTGCCCACAATTTTGGCGGAAGGTCATTTGGAAATTGTCAGCTGTATTTACTTTCCCTTTCTCTTTTTCATTCCTCTATAATCCCTCCCCATGCTCGATTACTTTTCCCCCGACAGTATTGACCAACTTCGCTATGCTATTCACGAGGCCGGTGGTAATGAGATCTTCGTTTTGGCGCAGACCGATGCTGAGCGGCGCATTGTGCAAATCGAGGTGCTGGCGCGCGGTTCCGACGCGTCGGTGCCAGCGATCCTGCAGACCTGTGGATACGGCGATGTCGTTATTCACAATCATCCCTCCGGGGTCCTGCACCCTTCCGGCGCCGATGTTGAAGTAGCCTCGCAATTTGGAGCCTTGGGGGTCGGCTTTTACATTGTGAATAACAATGTGGATAAGCTGTATCGGGTTGTGGAAGCTTTTGCTGCCAAGGACGAGCAGAAAATTGTTCCGGAGCGGATTGGCGAATTGCTCGGACCGGATGGGGTGATCGCCGAGAAGCTGCCCGATTTTGAGGAGCGACCGGAACAGTTGCGGATGGCCTTTGCCGTCGCCGAAGCGTTCAACAACGACAAACTGGCAATGATTGAGGCGGGTACCGGCACCGGGAAAAGCCTCGCTTATCTGGTGCCGGCACTGCTCTGGGCGCGCGCCAACAACGAGCGGGTAGTTGTCTCAACCCGGACCATCAACCTGCAGGAACAGCTGATTCGTAAAGATTTGCCGTTTCTGCAGCGTTCAACAAATATCGAATTTCATGCCGTTCTGGTCAAAGGGCGAAGCAACTACCTCTGCTGGCGGCGTAGCGAGAGCGCCGGGCGCGATCTCGGCCTGTTCGATCAGGAGCAGGTCGACGAGATTCAGCAGATCCTCAGGTGGGCGGAAACCACCAGCGATGGTTCAAAAGAGGATCTTTCCTTTATCCCTAGCTACCAGGCCTGGGAGGAGGTCTGCTGCGAGGCAGACCAGTGCGCGCGGGTGCGCTGTCAGCACTACAGTCGCTGTTTTTTTCATAAAGCTCGGCGTCAGGCGGCGCGGGCAGATATCTTGGTGGTCAACCATGCGCTGCTGCTGTCCGATCTGGCAGTGCGGGTGCAGACCAGCAACTATTCGGCGACAGCAGTGTTGCCCCCCTTTGAACATGTGATTCTAGACGAGGCACATCATCTGGAGGATGTCGCCACCAGCTATTTTTCTTCCCAAATCACCCGCTTTACTTATTCCCGGATATTAAATCGGTTGCGTCATCCGCGCAAGCCGAACCAAGGTTTGTTGCCCCGCTTTCTTGATCAGCTTTCGCAACAGTTGCCGGAAAGTGAGGATGAGCTGTACCGCAGTCTGCACGGGAAAATAGAAGCGCTGTTCAGTAAACGGCATCTGCTGCTGGAAACTGCGCTGTGCGAACTACAGTCGATCGGCGAGGAGTTGCCGGAGGCGCTCGGTAAAAAGGTCACCAGCAAATTTGAGCTGAAGCACCGGGTGCTGCCTGATTTCCTCGCGACACCGATCTGGAAACAGATTTATCAACGGGTGGAAACCCTGCGCACCGGAACCCATGAGCTGTCTGAACAATTGCTCAACCTGTTGCGGGCGGCGGATGCTTTGCCCGAAGATGTGGCGGACAAGCTGAACTCGTCGTTGGTCGATCTGCGTGGCATTGCCGGACGGCTGGAAGGAATCGCCGCCGACCTGGCTTCGTTCCAGGCAGTGACGGAAACCTCCTGTGTCTGGCTGGAAATACGCGAGGGACGGATCGGTCGCGGAAAGGGGCTGATAACCAGCCTCTGGCAGGCGCCTTTGGAGGTTGCTGACAGCCTCAACAAGGCGCTCTACGAGCGTTTCCGCACTCTGGTGATGACCAGCGCCACTTTGACCGTGGCCGGGACCTTCGGCTACTATCAGTCGCGGGTCGGACTCGACCGGGTTGAGCAGGGTCGCTTGCTGGAGCTTTCTCTTGAATCACCGTTTGATTATCAGCAGCAGGCATTGGTCGCCGTGCCGAGCGATTTGCCGGAGCCGGGCAAACAGGGCTTTGCAGAAGCGGTGCGGGATTGGGTGGAAAAAGCGGTACTAGCTAGCGGTGGGAGGAGTTTTGTCCTGTTTACCTCCTATGCCTTACTGCGGCAGGTGCATGATGAACTCTCGCCGATTCTCGAAGCGCAGCGGCTGAGATGTTTGCGGCAGGGGCAGGAAAATCGACACCGCTTGCTGAAGCGGTTCGCTGAGGACGAGACCAGCATCCTGTTCGGCACCGATTCCTTTTGGGAAGGGGTCGATGTGCCGGGACGTTCGCTGGAGCAGGTGATTATTGCCCGGTTACCGTTTAGGGTTCCGACCGAACCAGTACTGGAAGCGCGCGCCCAGGCGATCGAAGCGCGTGGCGGAGATTCCTTTATGGAATACACGGTGCCGCAGGCGGTAATCCGTTTCAAGCAGGGCTTCGGGCGATTGATCAGGCATCGCAGCGATCGCGGTGTCGTGCTGATTCTCGATACCCGCGTGGTGCGGCGCGGTTACGGGCGGATGTTTTTGCGCTCCTTGCCACCGGCGCACACGGTCACCGGTACAAGCGAGCAGGTTTTTACTGAAATCGTTCGGTTTTTCTCTTGAATCTAAAGGATGGGTGTTATGAACAGAATGCTGAAGTTTGTTTTGGCCACTTTGCTTTTACTGCTGCTGATGGCGTGTGACCGTGGGCAGATTTTTCATCAATTGCGTCCCAACTCGGTCATACTGACCTTCGGTGACAGTCTGACCTATGGCACCGGTGCCGAAAAGGGCTTCGACTACCCGGCGCAGCTGCAGCGGCTGATCGCTCGCAATGTCCATAACGCTGGAGTGCCGGGGGAGGTCAGTGCGGAAGGAGCACGGCGGTTGCCGGCTGTCTTGGATGAAATTGAGCCCGATCTGGTTATTCTCTGCCACGGCGGCAATGACATGCTGCAGAAACTGGACAAGCAGCAGTTGAAAGATAATCTACGACGTATGTTCGAAGCGGTTAATCAGCGCGGACTTCCGATGGTGATGATCGCTGTACCCCGTCCCGGCCTTTTGCTTAGCGACGCCGATGTTTATGAAGATCTGGCTAAAGAGCTGAATATCCCGCTGGTTGATGATGTGCTTGGTGAGTTGTTGAGCGACCAGCAATTCAAAAGCGACCGGGTTCACCTGAATGACCTCGGCTACGGCAAGCTGGCTGAAGCAGTGGCCGACAAGCTGATCGAGCTTGGGGTTATTTAGGATTTCCTGCGTACTGTCGACAAGTTGACAAAGTAAACCACTCGGCTATCTTTAATGTAAGTATACGGATGTCAACCCCAGACAAGAGGAGGAGCCGATGCCGCAGGAGATGAAGCATAAAGAAGCGATCAAAGTTGCTGTTGAAACCGGCAAGGGAATGATCTGTTTTTATCGCCGTGCTGCTGAAATAGTCACTGACGATGCCGCCAAAACATTCTTCAATCGCTTGGCAAAAGAGAAAGAGGAACAGGCCGGCAAGCTGTTCCGTTTTTATCAGGGGGGTGAGTATAGCTCGCTTGAAGAATATCTCAACAGTACGTGCACTTTCAACACGGAGGCGATGAAAGAGCTTAACAGTTTAAGCGACATCGGTATCAAAGAGCGCCGGGCACGTGAGATTGCCATGGAGAAAGAGCAGAACTTGGAGAATACTCTGCGTGGCAAGGCAAAGCAGATCGTCGATCCAGGGGTTCGGGAAATTTTCGAACAGCTCGCCAAGGCAAGCTCGTATCATTATCAAATCGTCGAATCGGAATATGCGCGCATGATGGGAATGCCGCATGAAACAGATATCGACACTTACGTTAGGGAATAGAGTTAAAGGATGAAAAAACTTGTATTGTTCGGGCTGCTCTCCCTTTGTCTTTTGGGGACTGCTGCGGCCGAAGAGGGAAGCTTTGTTAAATACCAACAGATTCTAGATGAGAAATGCAGTCAATGTCACACCCGTTTGCGGATTGAAGAGGCCAGCAAGCAGGGCGCGGATCTGGATGCGATCATCGATAAGATGATCAGGATGGGAGCCAAGCTGGATGAACAGGACCGCAAAGTGATGGGTGTTTTCTGGGGTCGCGAAAAAGAAGAGAAATCGGCTATGGCAGAAGCTGCTCCAGATGAAACCGATCCGTTGCGTGAGTACCGGGCCGTGGTCCAAAGCCGCTGTACAGGTTGTCATTCGCTGGAAATTGTTGAAAAGGCGATGGCGGAAGGGCGTTCGATTAATGCTCTGATCGATATGATGCGGCAGCGGGGCGCTATCATCACCGAAGCGGATCAAAAAGTCCTGGGGACTTTCTGGGGTAACCCGCTGAAGGAAAATCCTGAATAAATTTATCCTGTCGGGCCGTCGGAAGGGGCGGCCCGTTTTTTATGCCATCGCAATTCTGGAGGGGGATATGCGACCGGTCAAACCGCGGCCGCTTGTTGGCCGGCCACGCTGTAAATAGCTTGCCCAAGGGTTGGAGCTGCTTACCGATGTCGAACTTCTGGCACTGATTACCAGAACTGGAGGTTCCTCCATCAAAAAGAGTGCAGTCGATCTGGCCTGTGCCCTGTTGCCCTGCTTCGGTTCGATACGCCAGTTATCCACCGCTAGCATTATTGACCTATGCCAACAGTCGGTGATCGGCCAAGACAAAGCCGCCGAGGGTGAAGCGCTGTTTCAGATCTTCCGCCGTTTCAGCGGCAATTGTCTCCAGCCGGACAGACCTATCGCTCTTTGCAGGACTTGTTTACCCATTTCTACGAGCGGCTCTGCGATTATCGTAAAGAGCTGTTTCTTGCCCTGCTGCTCGACAGCAAGAATCTTTGATTCGTGAAGTCAGATCTCTGAAGGTAGCCTGAATGCCGGCATCGTCCATCCGCGCGAGGTGTTCGCTCAAGTACTTCGCGAGTCGGCATCGGTGGTTCTGTTTGTTCACAATCATCCTTCCGGAGATCCGACTCCCAGCCGCTAGAATATAGAGATCACCGAACGCTTGAAACAGGTCGAAGAGCTGATGGCGCGTGCTTAACCACATCATCATTGACAACGGGAATTATGTCAGTTTTGCGGACCGGGGGGTGGTGTAGGAACCTTTAACACTTCGCCGGGAAGTCTCCTTCCGAAAGGTGGGGGATGAAAGGCGAAAATGTTTTTTGTTGTAAAATGTTCAGTTCTATCTGATTATATAAACATGAGATACAGAACAGACAAGGGTGCGCATTCGGTATACAGTCT
>NZ_QKAP01000148.1 GCF_003247215.1 Malonomonas rubra
TGAGGCGAGGGCGCGATATTTATTACCGCGCCCCAAGTGTGAAATTGAAATAATTGGCTCAGCTGCTATTTTTGTCTCAGGATCTCGACAAATTCTTTCAGACGAGGGGTCTCAGCGGCATTGACAAAGGTCGGTTTGTCGGAAAAGACCCAGTTACTGCCATCCCAGCAAACATCTTTATTGATCGGTTGTTTGGGATTGGTAACTACTTCGCATGCCCCAGAAAAGGAATATCCTCGGTAAACTTGTGTGATCAAGCAGTCTGAACCTTCAACATTGATCCAGCCTTTGAGTTCGATTTTGGGATGGTTTTTTTTGGTGATCATAGTGTTCCCCCATAAGTTTTCTGTCTCGGAAATGATAATGCTAAATAATTTCAATTGATATATTTATTAACAGGTTATCGGCTTCAAGTAAAGCTTGTTGACGGGCTGCGTTGGGTATTTACGATATAGAAACAACATCCAAGTTGCCATTTTACCAGCGAGCGATCATGGTTAAAAGGGTTGTGACTACGTAATTCCTCGGTCGCAAACTGATCAAATTCATTTTGATTCTTTCGGGAAGGGTTGATGAGGTTCGTTAGCAACCAACGTGGCGTAGCATTGATCGGGGTATTGGTGGCCGTTGTTATTCTCGGTTTGATGTCGGGAATTGCTGGGTCAACGTGGCAGACGATTGTTCAACGTGCCAAAGAGCAGGAGTTGCTCTGGCGGGGTGGACAGTACCGTAATGCGATTGAGTCCTATTATAAAAATGTTCAGTCTGGTGGGGTGGCGGCGTTACCGCAAAATCTCGATAGTCTTGTTAAAGATCCCCGCTTTGCGGCAACGGTGCGCCATCTGCGGAAACTCTACACCGATCCGATTACAGGAGAGGATTGGGTTTTAGTGAAAGATCCGGCAGGTGGGATCACCGGGGTGCGCAGCAGCAGCACCCTTGAGCCGTTCAAGCAGGAAGGCTTCAGTCAGGAGAATGAGAAATTTTCCGGGAAGACGGCGTACAATGAGTGGGAGTTTGTCTTCGATTTTAAGAAGAAGAAGGCCGAGTCCATAAAGACGACCGAAAAGGGAACTGAAACCGGAACGGGAACTGAAACCGGAACGGGAACTGAAACCGGAACGGGAACTGAAACCGGAACGGGAACGACGCAATAAAGTTCTTTTGCATCGCTAGTTTAGAGAGGGCTGCCGGAAAAAGGAGGACTTTTTTCGCTTTTTTATTCATCAGTTCTGGCTCGGAAAAATTGTTTTTGAGGAAGGATTGTTCGCGGAAGTTTTCTGAGATCTGCTGCTGAATGGAAATCAGTAGCAGGAAATTGACCGCAAACAGACGGAGCTTCATGAAGTTGCCATCCCGTCGGTGAGGAAGTCCAGCAGCTCTGCACCCATCTGGTGGGTCTGCCGCAACCTCTTAACCTGCATCTTTTCGTTCAAGGGGCGTAACGAAGTTATAGGAACCCCTCGCGGGCAAAGAGGCGTTCGACGGGTTTCCTGGTGTGGGTCTTGGTATCGGTTTGAGGCATCTGTTATTCGTGAGTTAACGGGAGGGATGATTAAAACAGGTGCTTGAAACACCTGCAAGATGCTTTCTCGTTTTTGGGATCGCCACTTTTTTGTGCACTGCCACTGTGTGAAGGCTTTTTTTCGTGCACAAAAAACTATCAATAAGTCAATTTTTCAAAATTTGTCCCTGTAAAATAAGCAACTTATAAAGTTGGCACATGCTCTGCTTGTACGGATTGACGTGCCACGCGATTGAGCGGGCCGATGGTTTTAAGTGACCAGTCGTCGGGACAATGGTGTTCCGCTTTTACGACTGCAAAAGGGCAACGGCGCTCTTAACTCTGGAGGAGAAATCTTGGAGTTAAGAGCGCCTTTTTTATTGTGTACCTCTGGAAAGGAGAACAACAGCAATGAAAAAAATCGAATGCATCATCAAGCCTTTCAAACTGGACGACGTCAAGTCGGCTCTCTGTGATCTGGGTATCACCGGCATGACCGTCAGCGAGGTTCGCGGTTTCGGACGTCAGAAAGGGCACACGGAATTGTATCGTGGCGCAGAGTACCAGATCGATTTCATCCCCAAGGTCAAATTGGAGTTGGTGGTTACCGCCGATCAGGTTGACGAAGTGGTTGCGGCTGTACAGCGCGAAGCCTGCACCGGTCGGATCGGCGATGGCAAGATCTTTGTCCGTTCGGTTGAACAGGCAATCCGGATTCGTACCGGCGAAACCGGCGTCGATTCACTCTAAAAGCGTTTAATGCTGGAAGTTAGGCTGTATTTAAATAAAGGAGACTAAACGTCATGAAGAAATTTTTCCCTATTCTGATCGTCGGCCTGTTGCTGGGCCTGCCCGCTCTAGTCCTGGCAGAAGATGCCCCATTAACCGCTGATGCGGTACAGAACAACTTGAACTTCGTCTGGACCTTGATTGCCGCATTTCTGGTTTTTTTGATGCAGGCTGGTTTTGCCATGGTTGAGGCGGGTTTCACCCGCGCTAAGAACGCTTGTAACATCATGATGAAGAATATGATGGACTTTTCGGTTGGTGCTCTGGCCTTCTGGGCTGTTGGGTTCGGCCTGATGTTCGGGACCACCAATGGCTTTTTCGGGACCACCGATTTCTTCTTCAGTGGTGCTAGCGGCGACGGCGAAGCTTGGAACTATGCCTTCTGGATGTTCCAGGTAGTCTTTGCCGCTACGGCCGCCACAATCATTTCTGGCGCAGTCGCTGAGCGCACCAAGTTCAGCGCCTACATCGTCTACTCGGTCTTTGTTTCGGCACTGATCTACCCTATTTTTGGCTCTTGGGCCTGGGGCAGCCTGTTCAATGGGCAAGGCTGGCTGGAAGGTTTGGGCTTCATCGACTTCGCCGGTTCTTCGGTTGTTCACTCGGTTGGTGGTTGGTTGGCTCTGGCTGGCGCCATCGTTGTTGGGCCGCGCCTCGGTAAGTATGACAAGAATGGCAATGTCAAGCCTATCCCTGGTCACAATATTCCGATAGCCGCCCTCGGTGTTTTCCTCCTCTGGTTCGGCTGGTACGGTTTTAACCCCGGCTCCACCACCACTGGCGATACCTCGATCGCACTGATCGCCGTAACCACCACCATGGCTGCCGCTGCTGGCGCCGTTGCTGCTATGGCCCTCACTTGGATCAAGTACGGCAAGAGCGACATCGGTATGACCCTCAACGGTGCCTTGGCAGGATTGGTCGGCATTACCGCAGGCTGCGCCAATGTTTCGGCTGCTTCTGCAGTGATCATCGGGTTGGTTGCTGGCGTGCTAGTTGTTTTCTCGGTTCTCTTCTTCGATAAGATTAAGGTTGACGATCCGGTTGGTGCTGTTTCGGTCCACGGTGTCTGTGGCGCTTGGGGAACCCTGGCTGCCGGTATCTTTGATACGGCTGGTTTCTCGCTGCACACGATCGGCGTGCAGTTGATCGGTATCGCTGCCTGCTTCGCCTGGGCATTCGTTGCCGGCCTGATTCTGTTCAAGGCCATCGATCTGGTGATCGGGATGCGTGTCACCAAAGAAGAGGAACTGGCAGGACTCGATTTCAGCGAGCATGGGGCAAGTGCTTATCCGGACTTCCACACTGTGCACCTCGGTTCTGTTTTCACTCCCTCCGATAACGGTGGCGAGAGCTCAAAGACTGCTCCGGTGGCATCGGCTCAACCGGCCAAGCAAAGCTGAATTTAGTACGAATTAAAACATTAGAGTGCCACTGCCCGTAAAACGGGCAGTGGCTTCTCTGTAGATAATCGCAGATTCATATTTCGGTTCTGAACAACAATAAGATTCAAAATCACATGGCGTAAGCCTGAACTGGCTGGATTCGTTCACTCGAAAAATTGCACAAATTATTTGCTGGTCCGGCGAGTTATAGTGGATCCCTAAGATCAGAGGTTGATTGAGGGGATGAAAAATTATCAAAGGAGATAAAAAGAAGATGAAGAAATTCAATTCTATTTTGGTTGCCGGTCTCTTGTTAGGCCTGCCCACTCTGGTCCTCGCTGAAGACGCACCAGTTTCGGAAATGACTTACATCCTGAACTCCTTCTCTTTCCTGGTGATGGGGATTCTGGTTATGTGGATGGCCGCCGGCTTCGGTATGCTTGAGTCCGGTCTGGTCCGCTCCAAAAACGTTGCCATTATCTGTCTGAAGAACATCTCGCTGTTCGGTATTGCTGGTATCCTCTTCTATATTACTGGCTACAATCTGATGTACGCTGGTGTTGACGGTGGTTTTATCGGTTCTTTCGGTCCCTGGGCTGCTGACGATGCTGCTGCTCTGGCCGGTGATTACGCCGCTGGCTATTCTGCTGCATCCGACTGGTTCTTCCAGATGGTCTTCTGCGGTGCCGCCTGTTCGGTCGTTTCCGGTTGTGTCGCCGAGCGGATCAAACTCTGGTCGTTTCTTGCTTTCTGCGTTGTCCTTTGCGGTATCATCTACCCGATCCAGGGTTCCTGGGCTTGGGGTGGCGGTTGGCTGTCGGAAATGGGTTTTGCTGACTATGCTGGTTCGACACTGGTTCACTCGGTCGGCGGCTGGGCCGCTCTGACCGGTGCCATCATCCTTGGCGCACGTAAAGGCAAGTACGGTAAAGACGGCCGCGTCAACCCGATGCCTGGCTCCAATATTCCTCTGGCTACCCTTGGTACCTTCATTCTCTGGATGGGTTGGTACGGTTTTAACGGCGGTTCGGTGCTGGCTCTCGGCGACGCAGCTTCGGTTATCGAGATGGGTAATGTTATTGCGAACACTAACCTGGCCGCCTGTGGCGGTATGATCGCTGCGATGATCATGGTTCAGATGCTTTACAAGAAAGTTGATGTTACCATGGGCCTCAACGGTGCCCTGGCTGGTCTGGTTTCGATCACTGCTGGTCCGGCGACCCCGAGCCTTGGTGCTGCAACCCTGATCGGTGCAGTCGGTGGTGTCTTGGTTGTTCTTGCGGTTCCGTTCTTCGATAAGCTGAAGATTGATGATGTTGTCGGTGCTCTTTCGGTTCACTTGGTTTGCGGTGTCTGGGGTACCTTGGCTGTGCCTATCACTGACAGCGAAGCCAGCTTCGTTACCCAGTTGATCGGAGTTGTGGCCATCGGTGCTTTTGTGGTCATAGCCACTTCGGTTGTCTGGTTGGTTCTCAAGTACACCATCGGTATCCGCGTCAGCGCTGAAGAAGAACTGATCGGTTGCGACATGAGCGAGATCGGGATGGAAGCCTATCCGGATTTTCAATCGGTCAGCATTGGCGGCGGCAGTGGGGTCCTCGGTACCCAGATGGCAGCGCAGGTGGCAGCCAGCACTGCTACAAAACCGGCCAAATAGAGCTGATTTTGAAAGTTAATTTTGTGTTTATTGGCTGGCACCCATCGGGGGCTGCCAGCTCTATTCGATCCCCATTGCAAAAGAATGAAAAAGGAAGGAATGAAAACATGAAATTTTTGGCACATGGAATTATTGCTCTGCTGTTGTTTGTTCTGGTCTCCCCGGCCATGGCCGCCATCGAAATCGAAGGTGATGCCTATGTTGGTATCAGCAGTATGTATCTTTGGCGTGGATTTGATCTGAGCGACAGCGACCCTGTTGTTCAAGGCGGGATGGATGTAAGCTTCAAAGGTTTTACCTTGAGCTACTGGAGCAATCTTGATCTGGATAGCGGTGAGCTGAACGAGACTGACTACACCATCGATTACAGCTTCGATCCGAGCGAGATGGTTTCGCTTAGCGTCGGCAATATTTTTTATGCGCTCGATGGAGCAAAGGACACCAACGAATTCTACTTGGGGGTCAGCCTGAACACAATCTTGGCTCCGACGTTGACGGTTTACTACGATTATGACGAGGCCGATGAGGCCGGGATGTTCTACACTCTTTCGATCGGGCACGACTTGGAACTGGCCGAAGGCCTGTCTCTGAGCCTAGGCGGGCTGATCAGCTACAACCAAGAGAGCGACTACGCGATCGGCAACTATGACGACTGGCATAATTACGAGCTGAGCGCCAGCGCAGATTATGCGGTGACCGAGCAGATCAGTGTCAGCCCGTACGTTATTTTTTCGGATGCCCTCAGTGATGATGCAGAAGATATCGCGGGGATTGAGGATGAGTGCGTAGGTGGTCTCAATCTGACTATCAGCTTCTGATCTGCTCACAGAAGTTGAGAAGTGCAAAAGCCGCTGTTCCTAGAGACAGCGGCTTTTGTTGTTTGCCCAGCGGAGCTGGCAAACCCGGCTTGCTGAAAGAAGCAAGCGTCGCCCCGATCAGGGGGAAGACAATCCGAATCGCAAGGGCGTTGCTGGCAACGGCAGGGTCTGAAGGAAGCGATAGGAAGTGAGCTG
>NZ_QKAP01000097.1 GCF_003247215.1 Malonomonas rubra
CTATGGCGTTTTCGCTACCAGCAGCAGCGCCAAGGAACAGGTCGAAAAACAGGCAAACGCCTTGCACCTCGGCCGCGTTTTGAGTGCCCGGCTGAATCGGGAACTGCTCGGACTGACCCTGACCGAACAACCCGGTGAGACAATCCTGTCGGGAGGACTCAACAGTCAGAACGAAACCTTTATCGAGTTGCTGACCAGTTCGAGCGGCGGGCCTTATCCTGGAATGCGCCGGATCGGTTACCGCCTGGCTCCCGATCAGGATAACCGCATGACCTTATGGCGCAGCGAAAAGGGGGAGAATTCCCCGGGCAAGCCGACTGAGGAACACCTCGCGCAAGGAATTTCCCGGTTGGCCTTCGGCTTTTATGACGGGACCCGCTGGCGAAACGAGTGGAACAGCACGAGTGACGGCAGGCCATTGCTGGTGCGGGCAGAAATTGAACTGGAGGATCTTGGCGACCGCCCTCCCCTGATCAGCCTGTTCGAGCTACCGCAACCGGAGGAGCGCGATGGCGGTCAATAACGAACGGGGAATGGTGCTGCTGTTGGTACTGGTGGTGATCGCACTGCTCAGCGCCCTCCTCAGCGAATTCGCTTTTTCGACCTTGGTTGACCTACGTCTGACAGAAACCTTTCGCGATTCAACGCGGGCCGAATATCTGGCACGCGGGGGAATTAAGGCCGGACGGATGCTTCTGCAAACCGACAAAAACAGCTATGACGCCAAAGTGCCTACAGAATTCTGGTCGGTCGGAGTGCAGAACTACCCGGTCGCTGAAGGGAGCCTGAGCGTCAGCATCGAAGATCTGGATGGCCGACTTCCACTGAACAAGCTGGTCGATGCCGCAGGGAATCCCAACCCAGTTTTCCGAGAACGCTTCGTCAGACTCTGCTTGGAATTGCCCTTGGACAATCCCGAAGCCTTGGCAGATGCGCTGATCGATTGGCTCGATCCAGATCATGAACCGGAACCTGAAGGGGCCGAAGATGCCGATTACCTGAGACAAAATCCGCCCTACGAAGCAAGCGACGGTCCTTTGCAAAGTCTCGATGAGCTGGTTTTGGTGCAGGGCTTTACTCCTGCCACCGTAGAGTTGCTTCGACCACATGTCAGCAGCTTCGGCATCGGCAGACTGAACATCAACACGGCAACCCCGGAGGTGTTGCGCAGCTGGGATGCTGAAGCGGTGGCCGGCGTCGATAGCCTGCTCAATCGACGCGCGGAAAAACCATACCAAAACCTCGATGATCTGCGGGACACGATCGGCCTCGAGAACTTTACCGCCCTAAACCGGCAACTTGATTTGGGCGTAACCAGTTCGTACTATCTGATCAACAGTCAGGGGCGGTTCAACAACGGCAGCCGAAGGCTGCAGGCGATCGTCGATAAAGGGAAAGGCAAACTTCTCTGGCAGAAGGTGAATTAACACATGCGGCGTAGAATTATTGCTCTTCAACCTGGCCTCGAACAGTGGCGATTCGCAGTCGCCACCGGCGACGCACAGGAACCAAAACTACTTAAAGTCGGTTTTTTCGAGCGGAACTCCGAAATAACTCTGGCTGACCAGTTAGCGCAGTTGCTGGGACCGTTGCAGATGACCGATCGACTAGCCTGTGCCCTGCCGGCCCAAAGTGCGCTATTTCGCTGGCTGGAATTTCCTTTCAACGACAGACGCAAGGTCGCCGCGGCAGCCGTACCGGAGATGGCTCGACGGCTGCCACAAACGCTTGAGGAGCGAGCCCTCTTCCAACAAGCTCTGGGCGAAAAGAATATTTTGGCGGTAGCGGTAGATAAACAGCGACTGGAACAACTGATCGACGGATACGATGACAACCGCGAGCCGCTTGGTTTCATCGGCTTGGCGCCGTTCTGTTACGGCGCGGGTTGCCAATGGATCGACGACGCCCTGCTGCTCTGTCAGGAGCCTAATGAAACAGCCCTGGTCCGCTATCAAGAAGGTCGACCGGTCGACCTTCGGTTGCTGCCACAGACAGATGAAAGTGGGACTGCTGAGATCGTCCAGCAGGCTCTGCTGCTAGCGCACAGCACCAGCGTTCCCCTTATGCGGCTGCGCATGTTGTGCAGTTCCTCAGATTCCGAGTTGGCCTCGGAACTACAGTCAGCAGGCTTCGAGATCGAGCAGCTTCAACACCGCAGCGAAACCGGGCTGGTTGCGCCCGAACTGACTAGCGCTGCCTGCCTAGCGTTGACTGCGGCGAAATCGGGGGCTGATGAGTTGAACCTGCGCTCGGGGAGCTATAAGCTGAAAAATGACTGGCAGTCGCTCAAGCATCGCATGTGGCTTGCCGCGGGGTTGTTTTTCTGCACCCTGACGGCCCTGCTCGGCAATGGCTACTTGCAATATCAGCAAAAAGTGGAGCAGTTTGCCGCTTTGGAGCAGCAGATGAACATCCTCTACCTTCAGGAATTTCCTGGTGAAAAACTGCTGGTCCCAGCCACCCTCCAGCTACAATCGAAGCTTAAAGTGCTGCAGCAAAAAGCCAGTCAGTTCGGTGCCGCCAAGCCACAAGCTCTCGACCTACTCTTGGCCGTGTCCAAAAGTATCGAACCGAACCTGTCCGTCGACATCAAAGAGTACCTGCAGAACGAAGACGGACTGCGGCTGAGCGGTACAACCAGCACCTTCGATGCTGTCAGCAAACTGCTGGCCAGCCTGCAACGCAACCCAGGCTTCTCGGAAGTCCGGATTCTCGACAGCAAGCAGGCAATTGACGGCAGTCAGGTCGATTTTCAACTGCAGATTCTACTGAGCCAGGAGGATTGACCAGATGAGCGGATTCGACCGGGAAAAACATTTGAAACCACTGCTGATCGGGGTAGTAGCAATTTTGCTGCTTTGCGGTTTCTGGATCTACACCAGCCATCAACAGGCGCTGCAGCGGCTAGAGCACAAAACGGCTGCCGCCCAGCGGGAACTGGACCAGTTGCGCGAGTCGCTGAACGAATACCGCAAACTGGCAAGCAGCCTACAGCAGGTCGACAACGATCCGGCTGGAAACGTCAATCTGATTGCCTCGGTTGAAAACGCCACCCAGCAGATCGGTGCCCGCAGCCAGCTGCTTTATGTCAGGCCGCAGCCAGACAAAGTCCGTGAGGATTTGGTCGAAGAGGGGGTCGAAATCAGGCTGGAAAGGCTGCTACTGAACCAGCTGGTGGAACTGCTTTACCAGTTTGAGACAGCCAAGCAGCGGCTGAATATTTCGCAGTTACGGGTCAGAACCCGCTTCGACAATCCGGAACAGCTCGACACGGTGATGACCCTCAGCCGCTTAAAGGAGAAGCGTTGATGTTGACGCGCCTGGCAAATCAGCTTCGCCATCCGGTCGCGCTTTGCATCTGCAGTTTCCTCTGCTTCTTTTTCCTGGCACTGCTACTGAACCTACCACTGACCCCGCTCAGCATATGGATTGAACAGCTGGCCAGGCAGCAACAACTGGAACTACAAATGGACGACCCGGAGGTGATTTTTCCCCTCGGACTTGGAGTGGAAAAGCTGGAAATCGGTTCTGCGCAAATCCCGCACCCGCCTCTACTGCTGACCGAGCTTGCTCTCTACCCCTTGTGGACGACCTTGGCCAGCAACGATCCCGGCGTCAGCTTCAGCCTCAAAGCTCTGCAGGGACAGATCGATGGGATCGCCTTTCGTAGTGGCAAGGTCACCGCAGAGTTTTCCGGGCTGCAAATCAACGAGACACTCGGTCCCCAGCTACCATTAACCATCAGTGGCCAGCTGGATAAGGGTGAATTTGACGGTACCCTGCCATTGCAGGGGAGGAACAAAAGTCGGATGCAGGTTTCTATGAGTAGGTTGCTGCTGACCGGACTGCAAAAATTTGGCGTTAGCGATGACATCCTGCCGCTTGGTCGACTGCACTGCAGTATCGAAGCGACCGGGCAGACGCTCAATATAATCGCCCTGGAAATAAGCGGCTCAGCCCTGACCCTGTTAGGCAGCGGAACCCTCCGTCTCGGCCCAACAGCGGCGCGCAGCCTTGTCAATCTCGAGCTGACCCTGACCCCGCAGGCGGCGCTCGACCCAACTCTGAAAGATATGCTCAGCCTGCTGCACAAGCCGCAAGCAGACGGTAATTACCAGCTCCGGTTGACAGGTACACTGACCAATACACGCATCAAATGATGTCAACTGCTGTTGCGGCGGAATCTGCGCAACAGCAGTTCGTTCAGCATCAATACCAGATACGAAAGGCCGATGGAAAGGATGCAGAGTGACATCGCCCCGGCTTCACCGCCAGGGGTGTTAGTGTAATCGTAGATCGCCAGCGGGATGGTCTGGGTAACGCCGGGAATGTTACCCGCCAGAATGATGGTCGCTCCGAACTCACCAAGTGATCGGGCAAAGCAGAGGGTGCTGCCGGTGATCAGAGCCGGAACCGATAGCGGGACCACAACCGAACGCAGGCAGTCAAACCAACCGGCGCCGAGGGTGCGTGAGGCATTCAGCAAATGTGGATCGATCTGCTCCATGCCGAGCCGGATTGAGCGCACCATCAACGGCAAACCGATCACGGTACAGGCGATCACCGCCCCCTTCCAGGAAAATATCATCTGAATCCCGAGGCTGTTGAGTATGGAGCCAAGAGGACCTTGCCGCCCGAGCAGCAGCAACAGTAGATAACCGACCACCACCGGCGGCAGCACCAGCGGCAGATTGATCAAACCGTCGAGCACTGGCTTGCAACGTATCTTGCTGAACACCAGCAACCAGGCCAAGGCGAAACCGACCGGCAGGGCAAGCAGGGTTGCTACTGAAGCGACTCTGGCAGAAAGCCAGAGAGCCTGATAATCTGTCGGGGAGAGACTTAACATAATATTCCCGTCAAGAGGTCCTGCGGACCGCCTGCTATAAATCGATCACAAACCCGTACTTGCGAAAAACATCCTGGGCCGTCTGACTGAACAGGTAGTTGAAAAAATCAGCAGCCATCGGTTTCTCAGCACCAGAATTAGTCAACGCAGCCGGATAAACCACCTGCGGGTACAAATCCTGTGGCACGGCAAAAAGGATCTGCGCCTGCTGCGCCAGCAAGGCATCGGTCCGATAGACGAAAGCTCCGTCGACTTCACCGCGATCGGCATAAAGCAGCGCCTGACGAACATCCTTGGCCAGAATCAATCTCCGTCCCGCTTGTAGTTGCTCATACAGGCCGGCGTTGCTCAGTGCCTGCTCGGCGTAACGCCCAACCGGCGTCGATTTGGGGCTGCCGATCGCAATTCGTTGCAGGTTCACCAATTCGGCCAGCTGCGTTACGCTTTTCTCCATACCGACAAAGACCAGACTGTTGTCCACCAGTGTCCGCTTCGAATCGGCGACGATCTGCCCCTGATCTTGCAAGTACTGCATCCACTTCGGGTTGGCGGATATGTAGATATCGGTCGGGGCACCTGCTGAGATCTGTTTCGCCAAGGCTCCGGAGGAGGCGAAATTCGGCAACAACGCTGCCTGCGGATAACTCTTTTGGTAGTTGTTGATGATTTCTTTCATCGCGTCGGTCAAACTAGCGGCAGCCGAAATGTGAATTTCTGAGGCGCCAGCAGTAACACTGCAGACAACTAGCCACAGGATCAGGCACAAGGTAAAAATCAACTTCTCTTTCATCAGACCAGCCTCCTGAAGGCGGATGCCTTGATTGCTGCATATACCGTCATGCCAACCTCCATATTCAACTCCAGGGCGGCTTCCCGCACCACCTGGGCTATCAATTCCTCACCGTTGCAATCAAGCCTCACGCCGACCGAACCGCCCTGAGGAATCAGTTCAAGGATTTTTGCCGTCAGCAGATTCCGCGCCGAAAGCGCATGTGGATGGTTTTTGAACAGCAACACATCCTTGCTCGACAGTTCAAACACCCCCCCGGCCGGCTGCTGGTGGTCGGTCAGCAGCAGTTCGTTTTCCCCCCAGCGGTAGCCGAGCATACTGCCCACCGCGCGCGGAGCAGAAAGCGCCAGATGGTTC
>NZ_QKAP01000063.1 GCF_003247215.1 Malonomonas rubra
GATAATCATCCAAGGACTCGGCCTTGTCGTCCATCAGCTTGACCCCGTGCCCATAGATATCCAATTCAGGGAGATGCTGTTTCAACCCTTGAGTAAAGCGGTAGCGATGATTGTGCAATGTATGACGTTGCCGCTTGCTCGAACAGACCGTGGAAATCACTTTACTTTTATCTGAAGGGTGCAAAAACTTAATCCGTTCGTAAGAAAGCACCCTCTCCTTCCCCCAGCCATAGAACCAATGTAGAGCGGCCTGAGAATAAATTCTATCATTGTGTGGCAGTGCCCAGGCCGGTTGGCTGGTCAGAACCGCGCCGAACTGTTTCGTGAAGTCGTTCCCATAAGATTTGATCGAAGGGGGCTCTGTTGTCACGAGAATCGTCTGATTTTGCGGACAGGGGAGCTTTTCCTCCATATAGGTCTGGGGAAAATCATTATAGATGACGAGCCAATCATAATCCCTCTCATCTGGATTGAAAATGAACCGACAACCTCCCCATTCTGGCTCACCATGGGGGAACTGACGTAACCAAAGTTCCGGAAAGAAGGTACTCAGTTTTACTTTGATTTTTTTGGTACCCACAGCCATACTTTTATCCCGTCAACAAAGCACATCACGATTAATCCCCGACGCCAAGCCATAAACCAACGGCGCACTACAAACTAACAAACCAACTTCTATACTGAGTCAGTAAACGCTTTATTTCCAAAAATCCTCAATCCAACGAGTCGGTTTGACAACCTTGTAAAGACGTTTCCATGCTGGGATTTTAACAACAGTTGACCACACCCCCTGAATTGCTTCATGCGGGTTCGGTGAACCGTGGAAAACCAATACTTTCGCACCAACAGGAATTTTGGCTGTAAAAAAATGTCGCAAAACCCCTTTCGGAAGGCAGTGGAAACGAAAGCTTCGGCACCAACTCTCGGGCCAAAAGTTCAACTTCCCGTAGTGCTCAACAACCTGGTCCGACAGAAATTCCTGGCTGGCAGTGAAATACTTTTCCACTACCTCGCGTGGATGTTCCTCAAAGTACTTTTTTACAAACCCAAGTTCGCCAACGACCCAAGAGTAGCAAGAGGCCTGCCCGACATGATCCCCCCTGGTATTCCAATCGTTTATAATCACGAATTCATTTCCGGAAGGAAATTCAAAAAAACAGTCTATATTGTCAACAATGACAACATCCAAATCGAAATAGAGAACCCGCTGACCATTCAGCCCACCCAAATTATTATCGCAGAGCCCCGCCTCTTTTCTGTAAGCGTACTTGTTCTCCTCAGGTTTCACATTCAGAGAGGTCATCGGCTGAGTAATAATCTCAGAACTCAAACCTTCTACGTCATCTGTAAAACAATAAAAATTAAATTGTTTGGTCGTGTTACGTTTGATCATTCGGTATAAACGATTCACGTATTCTGCATTATAAGCAGTGCCCCATTTTATACAAATGACATTATAAGTCTGTTGTTGCGTCAAAATCTGATTCCTATTCACCGAAAATTTACTGGCCCAAAGTCATTCAGATGCCTTAACAGGGGCAGCTTCCTTAATCGAGGTTTTTGCAATAGCTATCGCTAGAGTGATGTAAAAGAAAATCAACATCATATTGTGCTTTGACCAGATCGACATAAAAGCCTGCCCATCAACCCAACAAGCTATAGGAACGGTTACAACCAATGCACGAGCATATCGATCAACCCCCTTGGTTGCAGCAACGCAGTATACAATAAAGGATATCCCCCCGATAAAAGCTACAAAAATCGCCAACCCAACAAAACCCGTGACAACAAATGCATCAAGAAAAATATTGTGCGGACTGCCATAACGGAGAACCTTCTGTTCGCGTAAAAAATCAGGGCCATCAATTCCGAGCCCTATAACTGGACTGTGTTCAAGCACATAATTTACATATTTAAATCCGCCATCTATTCTTCTTGATGTGTTGATTTTTGAGAAAGCTAAAATATTTCCTGAACTGATATAGCTCACTGAAAAAAGAGCAGCCAAAAACAACAAGGCAACAACCAAAAGTACAAATTTCTTTTTTTTAACGCCAAAAACGAGACCAATGTAAACGGCAGCTGAAAATGCAGTAACAATAATTGCGGTTCGGCCATGAGAAAAAAAAGCCGCTATAAAAAAGAGAAATAAAAGAAAAAAATTCAAATTATTTTTATTCTTCAAGGCAAAATAAAAAACAAATCCAGAACCAATAGCCACAAAATTATGCAAAGAATGGTACATCCAATATTCATATTTAACATTTTTCAAGTGCTTAACTGACTGCACAATATTAAAATCGAAAAAATAACCAATCACGACAACAAGTGAAATTAAAATTGACGAGATAAATATAATCCTAATTGCAATTTCTTGATTTTCTTTTCTCCTTAAAGAGTGTAAAAACAAATATTCAGAAACCAGACATATAAACAAAGTCATCAGAGCAACTGAAAAAGCTTTAACACTGTTATTCAATGAAGAAAAATCTGATGGTAAAGTATTAACAACAAGCATCAATATAAAATAAAAAACAACAAAAAACACAAACCTTGAATATTTTATTTTAAAGATTTCAGCTCTAAAAAATGCAACCATTAAAATTATCAAACAAAAAAAATGAATGTAAAAAAGAGCCCTTCCTAAATAAATAAAAAGTGGCATCATTGCAACAAATCCAGAAGCAAATCCATCCTTAGTAAATTTTCCAAACCTTTCACTACTAACTAATTCCATATATCTTTCCGTAATATTCAATATAGTTTCTCGAGCAAGCATCTATTGAAAGAACTCCTGCATATTTCTTTTTGACTAAATCAAATATGTTACAATAATTTACATAATTATTATAAACGGAACTGAGTTTTTCTGAGATATCGAAATCATCTATCAATAGTTCTTCAGGCAAGATTTCATTACTTCCCGCCACATTGGTACTGACAAAAACTTTTGAGTAAAAAGCAGCCTCTATCATCGCCAGGCTGAACCCCTCGGAATGAGAACTCATGACCTGCAAGTCCGCCTCCGACAACAGTTCCGGGATATCCTTGCGAAAACCAAGAAGCTTTACCTTGTCACCAAGCTGCAGAGAAACAACTAAGCTTTCAAGGCGTCCACGCTCCTCGCCGTCGCCAACGATATTCAGTTCAAAGTCGAAATCAAGTTTTGCGACCTCGTTAATAAGGATGTCAAAGCCCTTAATCTTATCCAGCCTGCCGACGGCAATCATTTTAAAGGTTGAGTTTTTTTCTTTGGCCTCTATTTCTTCGACAGCAATCCCATTATAAATGACCGTTGCCTTGCCGCTGAGAACACTCTTCCTGACCCCTTCCGAGACTGCAATCACATTCTCCAGACGGTTGAAGATCTTGCCTTTCCTCGGATTATGCTTTGTTGCGACATGCCTCAGCTTAAGCATTTTATTTATACCGTGAAATATTTCCGTCGCTTTGGCAAAATGGGTATGCACGATATCCGGCTGCATCTTCTTCAGCAGCCAATAGAGTTCTGCCAGCAGAAAAGGATTTCTTCTGCTATCACGGGACACATACTCAATGACCTCTATCCTGCTATCAACGCGAGGAAGAAACAGGGCCTCCTTCGGCACCAGCAACACAATATCAATCTGCGAGCACAAAGCATTGACCAGTTCTATGTATGCCTCTCCCCGGCCGAGCCCCTTGGAGGCTATGTAATGACAAACCTTCATGAAGAAACCTCAAAAATGTCAGTTGGTGCATTCACATCTACAGCCCGAAACATGCCAGTCAGTTTTCCCCGAAAGAACGATACAGTTGCAAATTCCTGGCAACCATAGACTCCAAGCTAAATTCCTGCTCAACCCAACCGCGCAGAACCTGCGAATCCCGATTGAGCAATTCCAGCATCCTGCCTGCAAGACCACTTTCATCCCCCGGTTCAACCAGTTGCCCACACAGTGGAACCTTGACAATATCGACAACGCCACCATGATTGGTCGCTATGACCGGTATGTTCATTGCGAGCGCTTCAGCAGCTGTACGCCCGAAACTTTCCGGCTTTTTGGAGCAGGACACCAGCAAGCTGCTCAACGCATATATTTCAGCAATCTTACTTTGGCTTCCGACAAAACGGATACACTCTTCCAGCCCCAGTTCTTCGACCATCGACAGTAAAGTCTTGTAGTAATCCTGCTTGTCTGATCGCACGCCTCCAACAATCAAGCCACAGATCGTTGGCAGGCTGTCTTTTGCCAAAGCAATTGACCGAATGAAAGTTTCATAATCTTTCAATTGGGTAATTCGCCCAACGGCACTCACCACAATGCGACCGTTCAGACCATACTGTTCCCGAAATGTTTCGACAAATTGTTGATCGACATTCGCCGGGTCAAACAAGTCCAAGTCGACACCACGAGGGATCACCACAATTTTTTCATCTGGAACCTGATAATGATGCTGAACATAATTCTTGATTGCGTGGCTGACACAGATCACTCTATCGCCATAGGTCATAACCCGACTATAGGCATTAACACTGTTGAATCCGTGCACCGTCGTGACAAAAGGTAGATGCAGCTTTTTGTTCGCCAAATAGGCAAGCCAGGCAGGAACCCGACTGCGAGCGTGAATTATGTCGGGCTTGAGACGTCTCAGAATCGACCGCAAACGCAACACCCTGGCAGGAGCGGTGAAAGGGTTTTTACTGCAAACATCAAGCTGAATATGCCTGCCACCATCGACAATTATCTGGGCCGATTGCTTGCCACCAGCACTGATGACAACACTCTCAATTCCTCGCCTAACAAATTCGCGATTGAGCTCAACCACCCCCCGCTCAACCCCTCCCTCATTCAATTCTGGCAGCAATTGCACGACCCTCAAAGCCTCCCCCCTCCTAGTTCAGCCGATTGATCGATCTTTTGCTTTTCACCCCCCACTTGCCCATCAAATAAGTGGACAGCATTTATTTTCTGCAATTCTGTCAACATTCTGCCAAACTTGCCCTTAGTTACCGTCATATTTTGAGGCAGCAACACTTCCACCCCCGCCGTTCCAAAACTGACCGCCTCACTGATCATGGAAGTTGAGTCGGCGGTCAAAAAGACATATTCGCTATGGGCCAAGAAATCGGGAATCGGATTAATCTGCTCCTGAGAATAAAAGATTGCCCGGTTCCATGTAAATTTCCGCAGAACCGTTTCGACCGACGCCGGTGTTCGGCGGGAGGTAGTCAGCCAGAAATCGTAGCCGGGAAGCAACGAGAAGATTTTCTCGAGTTGGGCCGCCAAAAAAGTCGGGTCCATCCGTCCCTGCTTACTGTCGCCGCCGATAATTACCGAAATATACTTGTGACCTTCTTCCGGACTCACTAATCCTTGCGGCTCGACATAGGCTAAATTAACGGGCAGGCTGATAATATTTTCCTGCGTTGGCGGGTCATCATGCTGCTGCGCAACAATCAGGTCAAAATCATAGCGATAGCCCTTCGGCAACATGATCGCTATAGATTTTATCCTCCTCTGCGAGGCCAACACCCGGTTTGCATAGTAAGTTTCCGAGCCGGTCGAGACGACGGCCTGATAGTCCCCGGAAACTGTTTCTGCTTGAAACAGGCTGGGAATGCTCAGGTACAATCGATCTGCCAAATACGAGAGGGCTTTCGCCAATCGGCTACGAAACCGAATCTCTGTGATGTCGTAATCGAAACCCAAATGTTTGGCAAAAGCGATCGATTGATTCAAGTGCCCAGGCTTGCCGTCGCTGATGATCAATAAGCGACCTTGCACGTTATCCCCTAAAATTCTTCCGCTTCTTCAATCAGCATCACCGGAATATCGTCCCGCACCGGAAAGCGCAATCGGCAGGCAGAGCATGTAATCGACTTTCCGTCTTCGGCCAGCTCGACATTCTGCTTGCATTTCGGGCAGGCAAGTATGTCCATTAATTCTGCACGTACAGCCATTATTTACTCCATAATCTCCGCTGAACTTCGGTTCTAAATGCGGACTCGTTCTCTATCAGAATATCCATCGGCGCTTGATAGCATGGCAGGTCAAAAAAGTCACCCCTCAGTTTGACGGCATCTTTTTCCGTGGTGATTAAGGCATCGCAACCACTGCTGGCAGCTCTAATTTGCTGCAACATCTGGGAATCAAATTGGCAGTGATCACCAAGCGAAAGTTGCCTCTCCACTGTTAACCCACTTGCCCGCAACCCGGCAAAGAACCCTTCGGGATTGGCGATGCCAGCAAAAGCGCACAGTCGCATGTTTTTTAACTGTGTGAACTTAATTGTCTCACCGGTCAATGCAACAGCTGTATCTGCCAATTGATGCCGGCTACAATAAACTGGGCGCCCAAAATCAAAATCACTCTGCCGCTCGGCGCGCGTCAACAGCAACAGGTCCGCCCGTTTCAGTGCGGCAGGGAACTCGCGTAACAACCCCGCAGGGAGTGGACAGCCATTCGCAACAGGTCGTTTCGCATCAAGTAGTACCAGATCGAGATCACGCCTAACTGCCCTGTGCTGAAACCCATCATCAAGGATAACAACATCTGCTGCATATTTTTCGATTGCGAAACGCACTCCATCAGCCCGTTTCCGCGCAATCAGAACAACAGCACCAGGATTCCTTTGGGCTAACAGGCAGGGTTCATCGCCAGCCTCCGTGGCATCAAGCAGTAAACCATACCCTTCTGAAACAACACCGACCGAACCGACAAAGCTTCCGCCGTAACCACGACTGACGACAGCTGGCTTTTTCCCCTGTTGGATAAATTCCTTGATCAACCAGTCGACAACCGGGGTCTTGCCAGTCCCTCCAGCAGCCAGGTTGCCGACCGAAACGACCGGTACCGGCGCACGATAGCTCGAAAAGACCCCGATATCGTAACACCAACCCCGAACCAAGCCGGCCACTCCATAAAGGAGAGAAAAAGGCAGCAGCAACAAGAAAAGGCTGCTGTCGAGCAGATCATTCGGTCCGGCAACAGCTAAACGCCGGTGATATTGCAACAAGCGATTCATCAGTCCTTCACGTAGCGCGCAATTCGTCGCATGGTCCGCTCAGTCGCCCCGGCATTTTCTGCGATCAATGAGCGACCCGCCTGCCCCATCGCCCGACGACGGATCGGATCATCCAGCAATTTACAGCATTGCTGCAGAAGTTCTCGTTGGTTATGAACTTTTATCCCTGCACCAGCACGGATCAGCTTGGCGGAAATTTCCCGGAAATTGTGTACGTGTGCACCGAACAGCACCGGCTTTTCTAGTAAAGCGGCCTCCAACAAGTTATGGCCACCAACTGGTACCAAACTGCCGCCGACAAATACCAGATCAGCGACAGCGTAAAAATCAAGAACTTCCCCCAATGTATCAACCAGCAGCACCTGCCCCGACTTTAAATCGGAAGCGCCAACCTTTATTTGACTCCGCAAGCGACTTTCCAAACCGGCTTCCTGTAGTTGTCCCTGAACTTCTCGGCAACGTTCCGGATGTCTCGGTATCAATACCAGCAGCAGTTCCCGACCACTCTCCAACAGTTGCTTAAATACGGAAACTACCTGTTCCTCTTCCCCGGCATGGGTGCTGCCAGCCACCAGAACAGGCATATTCTCTGGCAGTGCGAATCGATGTTTTGCCTTTACCACATCCTCTTCAGACAAGTCTTTCAACTGGTGATCGAATTTCAGGTTACCAGTATTTTCAACGCGCGAACTTTCCGCACCCAATTGGTTGATCCGCTCGGCATCCAACTGAGATTGCATACAGAACGCAGAAAAACACTCCAGCACCGGACGCAGTAAAGGGCGAAAAAAACGGTAACGTGGGTATGAACGATCAGAAATCCGCCCGTTGACCAGTACTAACGGGATAGACAGTCGCTTCGCCTGGCGAACGAAATTCGGCCAGATTTCGGTTTCGACAATGACCACCAGATCGGGATTGATTATTTGCAGCACCCGCCTCACCGCCCACGAAAAATCGAAAGGGAAAAACAGGCAGAAGTCGATATCGGAATTTTCCAAAGCCATCGCATGTCCGGTTTCGGTAACATTGGTCAACAGAATCAGATGTTCGGGATTCTGTTTTTTCAGCTCCCGCAACAATGGGCCCGCCGCCCGCGTTTCACCAACCGACACCGCATGCACCCAGAGAATCCTTCGTCCCTGAAAGCGCTGCAACTGCTCCTCGGAAAAATATCCGAGCCGCTCCCGGATGCCGCGTCGGCTCTTCCCATAACGGTAGCCCCGCAGCACATAATAGGGAATAAGCAGGACAGCAGCGATCAGCAGCAGCAAATCATACAGCAGATACACCGTATCCCTCCAAATGAGCCAGGGCTTGCTGCTGATTTTCAGCAATTGCCGCAATCAGTTTTTCGCGAAACAGTTCCACGCCTTCGTCCTTGTTGAAACAGACCGGTACTCCGAAGGAAAAAACCCCCCGACCGAATGGATAGGGCAAAAGAAATTTATCCCAGGAGGCAAAACGATGCCCTTTGCTGCAGGCAAACGCCATCGGCACCACCGGTCGGTTCCCCATGCGAGCCAATTGCACAACACCATCTTTCAGCTCGTGGCGCGGCCCCTTGGGACCATCCGGGGTAATGACCAGATCGACCTCTTCATTCGCCAGCGCAACCATCTCTTTAAAGGCAGCCCGACCACCTCGCGAGGAGGAACCGCGTACCGCCTGCTGACCGAAGTACTGCATCACCCGGGCGATCAGTTCGCCATCTTTGGAGGCGCTGATAAGGATCTTGCTCCCCGGGCCACGATAACCTTTCACCATCAGCAAAAGCTGATCGTGCCAGAAAGCGAGGATCAGATGTTCTCCGCGCTGCCAGATCGCTTTTGGATGCTGCTCGCCGATGAAATCAATCCGGTTCAGTCGGTACAGCAGCCGAATGATTATGGAAGCCAGAAACGGGCCAATCGTTACCAGGAGCCGATCCCCCAAACGCATCAATCCTGCTCCTGAAACTGGATATCGTAAAGGCGTTTATAGAGCCCGCCTTTTTCGAGCAGCTGCTGATGACTGCCCTGTTCCTTGATTTCGCCATCCTCCAACACCAGAATTCTGTCGGCATGCATCACCGTCGATAAGCGGTGAGCGATAACAAAAGTCGTGCGATTACGCATCAGGTTGCCTAGCGCCTGCTGCACCATCGCTTCACTTTCGGTGTCAAGGGCACTGGTCGCCTCATCGAGCATTAAAATCGGCGCATCGCGCAGAATCGCCCGCGCGATGCAGATCCGCTGGCGCTGGCCACCGGATAATCGCACCCCGCGGTCACCGATCATTGTCTGATACCCTTCCGGCAACAAACGGATAAACTCATCTGCATAGGCCTTTCGCGCTGCAGCTTCAACCATTTGCGGATCGGCATCCTGACGACCGTACCTGATGTTGTTCAATATCGTATCGTTAAACAGAAAGGTTTCCTGATCGACCAAAGCAAGGTTTTTGTGCAGGCTCTTCTGGGTCACATTGCAAATATCGTATCCATCGATCAGAATACGCCCGGTCTGCGGGTCGTAAAACCGGTTCAACAGACTGATAATCGTACTCTTACCGGCACCGCTCGGACCGACCAGCGCAACCACTTCTCCAGTTTCGGTCTGAACCGAAAAGTTCCGCAACACCGGTTCGTCATCGTAGGCAAAATCAACCTGCTCAAAACAGACCCGCCCGTGACTACGCGGCAGTTCCACCGCATCAACCTCATCGACAATCTCCGATCGCTGGTCGAGCACTTCAAAAACCCGTTCCCCAGCCCCAAGTGCCTGTTGAACGATGTTGTTCACCCGAGTCAGTCTCTTTAACGGGGTATACATCAACAAGATTGCCGCCAAAATCGAGAAGAGGTCCCCCTTGGTGATCTCTTCCGCCATCACCCGGTCAAGGCCATACCAGAGGACGGCCGCGACGCCAAATGAAGTCAACAGCTCAATCACCGGAGAGGAGACGGCATCATATTTGAAAGTTTTGCAGATAAATCGGAAAAAACAGGCATTCTCAGCCTTGAATTTCCGATTTTCCAGTTCTTCGGTACCGAACGCTTTAATCACCTTGATGCCGGAGAAGGTCTGCTCCAGCGCTGCGGTGACAATCCCCATCGCCCCCTGCCCGCGGCGGGAAAACTTTTTGATTTTTTTGCCGATGGCAGCCGCAGGCCACACCGAAGCGGGGATGACCACGAACGCCATCAGGGCCATCCTCCAGTCAGCATAAAAGGCATATCCGGTCAGGGCGATCATAGTGGTCGCTTCGCGCAGGATCGTTACCAGCACATCGGAGAGCGCGGCCTGCATCACGTTGACATCGTTCAGGATGCGCGACATCAAGGTGCCGGAAGAATTGCTGACAAAAAAGCGCATCGATAACTTTATCGAATGGCTGTAAAGCTGATCACGAATATCCTGAATCGCCGCCTGCCCGGCGGTGCGGATATTGTATTGCTGGATATAGCGGGACGCTCCTTTGAAAGCGGCCAGACCGATCACCAGAAAAGGAATCATCTTCGCCATGGTGACATTTCCGGCAATGATCAACTCATCGACAAACGGTTTGACCAGATAGGCAATAATGGCATCAGATCCGCCGACCCCTAGAGATGCCAGCATCGACAGTGCAATCCGTCCTTTATAGGGGAGCGCATAGCGGACCAAGCGCAAATAGATGTTTTTTTGGTTTTCATCCAACAACACGTAATATGTCCGATCTATGAGGTAGCGGCTGTCATTTCGGCAATGATCCGTGCAACTTTGACCGAACAACCAGGCGCACCCATCTGTTCCCCCACCGCCGTAAGCTCTTGCTGCATTTTTTGGCGATAATCTTGATCATCCAGCAAACGAATTATTTCATCAGACAGGGCTTCTGGGCTGGCGTCATCCTGGATAAATTCCCGCGCCACTTCTTTACCAGCGATAATATTGGTCAGGCCAGCATAGGCGACCTTGATCAAGCGCCGTCCGATGGCAAAGCTCAACGGCGCCATTTTATACACGATTGCCAACGGAGTCTTGACAAGCGTGATCTGCAAGGTCACCGTTCCGGAAACCGACAGAACAGCATCACAAGCCGCGGCGGTCTCATAAATATTCTCTTCAACAATCTCGATCGGCAAATTTCTGTCTCGCAACTGCTCGACAAAATACTGTTTCGACAACGAAGGAGCGACTGGCAACAAAAATTTGATATCGGGTTTGCGCAGTTGCAGCTGCCGAGCAGTTTCCAGCAAGGTAGCAAAAATATATTTCAGTTCGCTATTCCGGCTGCCGGGAAATATCCCTACGACCTGCTCTTTTTCACCGATGCAGAGTCGCGACCGCAAAGTTTTGCTCGGCTGATTCGCTGCGAATTCATCCAATAGTGGATTACCGACATATTCTGCCGAGACACCAAAGGAGTGGTAGATTTGTGGTTCAAAAGGGAAAATCAACGCCATTCGATCAACCCGCTCGGCAATGACTTTCGCCCGACCGCTGCGCCAAGCCCAGACCTTGGGACTGATATAGTAGAGAACTGGCACCCCAACCTGCTTGGCCACTTTAGCTAGCCGCAGGTTGAAGTCGGGGAAATCGATCAGCACCAGTAAATCTGGCCGTTCCGGCCCATGTAAAATTTTCTTCAATTGCCTGAAGCGAGCAATCAAGCTAGGTAGCTGAGCAAAAACCTCGACTAGACCCATTACCGACAATTCATCGGAGGGGAAAACAATCCGGCAACCGGCCGAGCGCATCCGCTCACCGCCGACTCCGAAAAATTTCAGGTGCGGGTATGCTTCTCCTGCTGCCCGGAGCAGATTGCTGCCGTGCAGGTCGCCGGAGGATTCTCCCACCACGATCATGATTTTTTTGTTCAATTCAGTACTAACCTGCGACATTGAACGACCGACCTAAAAATGAAAAGGCGAGAGCCGATCGGTCTCTCGCTTCTCCATCGAATCTGAACAGGCATCCTTTACCGGGCCAATCCGCGAGTACTCTTCCTCAAAAAATCTAGATAGGTGGCAACTTCTTCAGCAGCCACATCCAGGTTCCTCTCGATTTTCACAATAGCTTCTTCCAGTTTCAGGTTGGAACGGAAAACCGTTTTATACATCTGCTTGATATTACCCAGAGCTTCTTGCGAATAACCTCGTCGTTTCAAACCTGTCAGATTGATGCCTACCGTCGTAGCCCGATCCCCCTGCACGATCGAATAGGGAGCAACATCCTGGGCAATCATCGAGCCCCCGCTGGCCATCACGTGACAACCGATCCGGGTAAACTGGTGAACCGCTGATAAACCGCCCAAAATGGAGAAATCATCAACTTCGACATGCCCCGCTAGAGTAGCCCCGTTGGCGAGAATGATGTGGTCTTTAACGATACAATCATGGGCCACATGCGAATAGGCCATAAACAGATTATCGTTGCCAACAGTGGTTATACCGCCACCATCCTCGGTACCAAGATGTATGGTCACAAATTCACGAATCTTATTCCGATCGCCGATTTTCAGCGTCGATTCTTCACCGTGGAATTTAAGATCCTGAGGGATTGCTCCGATCGAAGCAAACTGGAAGATCTGATTATCCGCACCTATTTCGGTACGTCCTTCGATGACCGCGTGGGAACCAACTGTAGTACCGGCACCGATACTGACATCCTCACCAATCACAGCATAGGGACCGACCTTGACCGTCGGGTCCAGTTTGGCGCCCGGAGCGATAATCGCTGTCGGATGAATCATCTGCATCTCCGATCTGTTACTTGTCGGCAAAAGTAGCTTTCAGTTCAGCTTGCGCGACCAAGGTTTCCCCGACATAAGCCTTGCCCTCGAACTGATAGATGCCACGGCGCTTCGACATGATTTCCAACTCCATCCGCAGAACATCACCTGGCAAAACCGGCTTGCGGAAACGCGCTTTATCAATGCCTACAAAGTAGGTCACCTTACCTTCGCCGACTCCATCGACGACAGAGGTGTAGGCACCACCGACCTGGGCCATCGCTTCGATGATCAATACCCCCGGCATAATCGGGTGGCCCGGAAAATGTCCTTGGAAAAAGGGCTCGTTGATGGTCACATTTTTATAACCGATAACCTTCTGCCCTTCCTCTACTTCTTCTAGACTGTCGACCAGTAAAAACGGATAACGATGTGGCAAAACCCCCATAATCTCCGTTGTATTCAACTTCAGCATAGGTTCATTTCTCCTTCAACAACGACTCCAACTCAGCGAGCCGTTTTTTCAATTGCTGCAATTCTTTGCGCATTTCAGGAACCTTCGGCAAAGACATGGTCATCTTCAGCCATTCCTTATGGGGGATCAGCGGGACTCCGGAAAGGACCTGATTCGATTCAACATTTCCCGAGGCTCCGCCACGAGCACCGATGGTAACATTATCCCCAACGGTGACATGGCCGGCCACTGCAGCCTGTCCACCAAAAGTACAATGATTGCCGATCTTGCTGCTACCGGCCACCGCCACCTGCGAAACGATAATGGTATCTTCACCCACTTCTGCATTATGACCGATCTGCACCAAGTTATCGAGCTTGGTGCCACGCCGGATCCGGGTTTCACCGAGGGCGGCCCGGTCGATGCAACTGCAGGCACCGATTTCGACATCATCCTCAAGAACGACAATACCGACCTGAGGTATCTTGTAATACCGACTGCCATCCGGAGCAAAACCGAAACCGTCGGCACCGATAATCGCCGAAGGTTGTAAAATGACTCGGTCGCCTAGCCGGCACCTTTCACGGACAATTACTCCCGCGTGCAGGATGCAGTCACAACCAACCTCGACATCTGCGTAGAGTACCACACCCGGATGAATGACACTGCCAGCCCCAATTTTGACATTCTCGCCGACAACAGCGCCTGGGTGAACGGTCACCAACTCATCCAGTTCAGCCGAATCGGCAACATGCGCTCCTGGCAACACTCCTTTAGCGGCGTCGGGTTCCCCTTGCAGGAAAGTCAGAATCTTCGCAAACGCCAGATAGGGGTTTGCCGTGATCAGCAGGTTGGCACCCGGCAGGTCGATCCCCGGAGCGACGATCACCGCTGAAGCCCGGCACTCTTCCAGCTTGGAAAGATATTTCGGGTTGGCGACAAAGGTGATGTCGCCTTCCTCAGCCAGATCGATTGGAAACACCCTATTAATCGTCTGTTCGGGGTTCCCTTTCAGTTGCGCGCCGACCACTTCGGCCAGTTGTTGGAGACTCGCTGACATAATTTACTGGGCAGCGTCGAATGCCTTGATTAGATCGTCGGTCAGATCAACGCTCTCATCAGCATAAATTACAGCACCTTCGTTCTTCTCAATAATCATCTGGTAACCGCCATCTTTACCCAACTTCTGCAGGATATCAAACAGTTCATTCAAGATCCGCTTGGTCGCATCTGCATCACGCTGCTGCAGTTCTTCCTTAACATCCTTCTGGAAACGCTGCAGTTCTTTCACACTCTGCTGAAAGTCACGCTCTTTCTGCTCTTTGGCGCTGTCGGAAAGCAAAACAGCCTGCTTTTCCAGATCGGTTTTCAGCTTTTGCAGATCTTCCTGCTTGGTTTTGAATTCCTCTTCATACTTCTTAACCTGGGCTGAGATTTCGCCCTTCGCCTTGACACCCGCTTTCGACAGGTTCAGTGCCTTCTGCAGATCGACATAGCCAACTTTAACTTCAGCCAACGCCGGAGCTGCCAGCATCAGCAGCGCGATCAATACAACAACAATTTTTTTCATTCTTACTTCCTCCTGTTAAGCAGTCTTAGAAAGCCGTACCAATTGAGAATTCGAAAACCGATTGCTTTTCATCTTCCTTAGGATCAAGGTTGTAACCCCACTCGAAACGTAAAGGACCAAGCGGACTACGCCAACGGATTCCGGCACCGACACTATGCCGCAGATCGGAAAAATAGTCGCCACTATCAAGCCAGGCATTACCGACATCGTAGAACAACAACCCTTTTAAACCAATGCTCTTGGAAATCGGGAACAGAAACTCAAAATTGAAATAACCCATCACCTCACCACCGATGAAGGAACCATCATCATCCTGAGGACCGACCTCACGGGTTTTAAAACCACGCATGGTCCGGATGCCACCCAGGTAGAATTTTTCACCGATCGGCAGTCCATCATCGCCTGTTTCCAACACATACCCGGTTTCACCGTGAATGGAGAAAACCGTCCCCCAAAACAAAGACCAGAATTGGCGATGCTCAAGGATTGTTTTTAGGAATTTTTCTGTACCGCCCAATCCCGCATACTGCAAGGTGAATTTTGAAATCCCGCCCCGTGAAGGGTCCTGATGAAAATCGGTACTGTTGCGAACGATTTCCCCCATGATCGACGAATGAGTCGACTTGCCTTCTGCATCCCTGATAATTTGACTGGTAACCGTCGGATCGACATTCAGGATCTCGCTCTGTTCATAACGATAGGTAGCAAAGCCCTTGGTGAACTCCCCTATCTGGTGGCCCGCCTTGATCGCGCCACCAGTTCGAGCTTCGTCGTAATCGTCGTATTCCCGCTCAGTTTTATAAACCTCGAAACCCATGGTCCAATCGGTATCGAGGAAGTAAGGGTCGGTCAGGCCAAGGGAAAAGGTCTGGCTGGAGCCGCTTAATGCGGCGGAAAGTTTGAGTTTCAGACCGAGCCCCAGGAAGTTGTCCTGAGATACGGATCCCTGGGTGATAAACTGATCGACCGAAGAATAACCGACGCCAACGGAAAAGGTGCCAGTCGGTTGTTCTTTGACATCTACATTGAGAACCAACTTACCCTTATCTGAACCGGGCTCAGTGGTTACATTCACCTCTTCAAAAAAGCCAAGGTTACGAACCCGACGATTACTCTCCTTGATCTTGCTGGCACTGTACTGATCACCCTCGGCCAACGTCACCTCCCGACGCACAACCTTATCACGGGTCTGGGTGTTGCCACGAACCTGAATCCGCTCGATATAAACCTTGGTGCCCTGATCGATATCGAACATCAAATCGATCGCCAAATCTTCTTCATTTTTACTGCTCAACGGCGCAACATTAACGTTCGCATATCCTTCATCAGCATAAAGATCGGTTAACCGCTCGATACTTTTGTGCAATTCCGAACGATTAAAGATGTCCCCCGTCTTCATGCTGACCAGCTTCAAAAGTTCATCGCTTTCCTTTAGCAAATCCCCTTTCACCCTGAGTGTACCGACAGTATATTGCGAACCTTCATCAATTTCGATCAGGATATCGAGATATTTATTCTCCTTAATCAAGGTCAGTTCCGGCTGTTTCACCTTGACATCCATGTAGCCCTTATCTTTGTAAGCAGCCTTGATCCGCTCGATATCTAGCTCCATGACCTCTTCCTGGTAAACACCACGGTCGGTCAACCAAGAAAGCCACCAGCGCTCCTGGGTCTCCATGACATCTTTCAGGTCATCCGCGTCGATCGCGGTGTTGCCAACAAAACGGATTTCGTCGATCAGAACCTTTTCCCCTTCTTTGATTTTGAAGGTCAGAACCGCCTCGTTCTTTTCATCCACATCCACATCCGGCTCCACAACCACCGCATTGTAGCCATCTTCAGCGTAGGCATTCTCGATTTCTAAAACACTCTGCTTGACCTTGGCGTGGTTATAAATCTCCGGAATTTTCACGCTGACCAGCGGCCGCAGCTTTTCATCCGAAAGCTCTTCATTCCCCTCGAACAAGACATTTCGCACCAGCGGCAATTCAGCCACAACAAAAGTGATGACCTTGGCTCCTTGAACTTCCGTCAACTCCGCGGAGATATCTTCGAAGCGACCGAGGGAAAAAATATTATGTAACGCTGCATCGACATCCTCAAGTGTCACCTGATCGCCGGGCTTAATCGGTGTAACGGCCAGAATGGTAGAGGTTTCGATTCGGTCGTTCCCCTCAATCTGGACATCGGACACCTTGAACCCTTCGGCTCCTGCTACCGCCGCGATCAGCAACAGACAAAGTGTCAGCAACAATTTTTTCAGCATTCGCTTCCCTCAGCTTTGAATTAGAAAACCAAAAGGGGGATTATAGGAAATCACCCAAGGGAGTTCAATTTAAAATATCGTCGGCCAAATGTCCGTCTTCTATCTGCAAAACCCGGTCGAGACTGGACGCCAACTCACGATTATGGGTAACAATAATCATGGTCAAACCACGCGCTTCATGCATCTGATTGAGGAGGTGAATGATTTCATCGGAAGTCTTGCTATCCAGGTTCCCAGTAGGCTCATCGGCGAGCAACAATCGCGGTTCCCGCACCAGCGCCCGGGCGATCGCGACCCGCTGCTGTTCACCGCCTGACAATGCTCCAGGCTTGTGGGTCAGGCGATGCGCCAAACCAACTTCCGCCAGCAGAGTCTCGGCCTTCTCGGCAGCCTCGGATTTGGATAAGCCACCAATCAGCAACGGCATCATGACATTTTCCAGAGCGGTGAATTCAGGTAACAGCTGATGAAACTGAAAAACAAAACCGACCGTACGATTGCGGAATCGATCGAGTGCAGCGCCACGCAGAGCGAAAATGCTCTCCCCCTCAAACAGGACCTCTCCGAAAGTTGGATGGTCTAGGCCCCCAAGAATGTGCATAAGAGTTGTCTTCCCCGCCCCAGAGGTGCCAACCACAGCGATCCGCTCACCGGCGACGATTTTCAAGTTGACCTGCCGCAGCACGCTAACTTCCCCCCCGGGAGTCGCAAAGCTCTTGTCAAGGTCGCGGATTTCGATCATCGCCCGCTCACTCATAACGCAGCGCCTCAGCGGGATCCATCTTGGAGGCACGCCATGCAGGGTAGATGGTCGCCAGCAACGAAATACTCATCGCCATGACCATCACTGTTATGACGTCGCTGACAATGATATCGGAGGGAAAATGCTCCATCCCATAAACCGCCTGATCGAAGATCCGGATATGGAAAGTACGCTCCAGGAACTTGATAACGGCATCAGCATAATGAGCAAGCGCCACCCCCAGCAATGCCCCGAGGCCCGTCCCTACTGAGCCGATGATGAAACCCTCAAGGACAAAAATTTTCATGATGCTGCTTGAATTCGCCCCCATAGCCCTCAGAATGGCAATATCCCGACTTTTCTCCATCACCACCATAATCAATGTCGTGGCAATATTGAAGGCTGCGACAAGGACGATAATCCCTAGCACAATAAATAAACCAAGTTTTTCCAGTTTGAGAGCGGACAGGAAGGAGCCATAGATCGTCTGCCAAGGTCTCACCACGTATGGGAAAGGCAGCTCGGCGCTTAGCTTTTCTGCGACTTGAGGAGCCAGATCGAAACGTTCAACCTCTAGTTCTACCCCGCTAACAATCCCTACGGAGTCGAGAAATTTCTGTGCTACCGATAGCGGGATGTAGGCGAAGAAGCTATCGACTATGCTGCTCTGTTTCTCGAAAATACCAACCACCCGAAATGGTTTCATCTTAGGGACCATGCCGAACGGGGTGATATTAAACATCGGCGGGATAACATTGAGCGAATCGCCGACCGTAACGCCGACGCTGGTCGCCGTATCAACACCGATAATGATCCCCGGCCGATCGGTATTTTCATCGAAAAAGCTGTCAGCAATCGGCTGACCATCAATTGTCAACAACGGCTGGCCGAAAATTTTATGCCCTTTCCCGACGCCTTTCACCGTGACTGCGGCAACGTTACCGTGCGAAAGCAGCATTGCCTCTTTCGAGACAAAGGGTGTCGCGGAAACCACATGATCTATTTTTCCCGCTGCGGCGACAACCTTATCCGGGTCGTTGAGCCCTTCGCCAAATTTCTGCACCAGCACATGTGGGACATTACCGAGGATCTGCTGCCGCACGCCATCGGTAAACCCAGTCATCACCGCCAACACCAGAATCAGTGCGGCAACGCCAAGAGTAACCCCGGCGATGGAGATAAATGAAATGACAGAGATAAAGGTCTGCTTCCGCTTCGCCCTTAAGTAGCGGAGGCTGACAAACCACTCATAAGACATTTTCGTCCGTTCCGGCTTGATTTCAGCCGACTTCGGGGCGCAGTTGCGGGAAAAGAATCACGTCACGAATCGACGAAGAATTGGTCAATAACATCACCAGCCGGTCGATGCCGATCCCTTCACCGGCAGTCGGCGGCAAACCATATTCAAGAGCACGAATATAATCCTCGTCCATATCGTGCGCCTCTTCATCGCCGGCCGCCTTCTCTTCTAGTTGTTTAACGAAGCGTTCCTTCTGATCAATCGGGTCGTTCAACTCGGAGAAAGCATTGGCCAGTTCGCGACCGACGATAAACAACTCGAAGCGATCGACCACTTCAGGACGCTCGTCGTTCTTGCGCGACAGCGGTGAGACCTCAGTCGGGTACTCTGTGATAAAGGTCGGCTGCCACAGCTTCGGCTCGACCACTTCATCGAAGATTTCGGTCAGCAGTTTGCCATGACCGATCTCGCCTTCAATCTCAATCCCGACCGACTTCGCGTAATTGAGCGCCTGCTGGTGATCATCGAGCACTGCCATCTCGACCTCACCATACTTGACGATCGATTCCTTCAAGGTCAAGCGATCCCATGGCGGGGTCAGGTTAACCTCCTTATCGCCATACGGGATCACCAGTCCGCCACAGATCTTATCAGCGACATGACAGACCAACTCTTCAGTAAAATCCATCAGGTCATGATAGGAGGCGTAAGCCCGGTAGAATTCCATCATGGTGAATTCCGGGTTGTGCTGAATCGAGATCCCCTCGTTGCGAAAGTTACGGTTGATCTCGAAAACCCGGTCAAAGCCGCCAACCACCAAGCGCTTCAGGTACAACTCTGGCGCGATGCGCAGGAAGAGGTCCATTTTCAGGGTGTTATGATGGGTGACAAACGGTTTAGCGGTGGCACCGCCGGCAACTGGATGCATCATCGGAGTTTCGACTTCGAGATACTCGTTGTCGATCATAAACTCTCGAATCATGCTGACAATCTGGCTGCGTTTGCGGAAAGTATCGCGTACATCGGGGTTGACGATTAGATCGAGGTAACGCTGACGATAGCGGGTTTCGACATCGGTCAGACCGTGCCATTTTTCCGGCAGCGGCAACAGCGACTTGGTCAGCAGGCGAATCTCGCCGGCGCGTAAGGAAAGCTCATCGGTCTTGGTGCGAAATGGTGCCCCTAAGACACCGACAATATCACCGATATCGTATTTTTTGAACTGCTCGAACGCCTCGTCACCAACCTGATTTTTGGCAACATAAACCTGCAGCCGGCCGCCGCCATCCTGCAGCTGCAAAAAAGCTGCTTTACCGAAATCGCGTCGCGCCATAATCCGGCCACCGATACGGTATTCCAGCTCACAATCCTCCAGTTTATCCTTATCGTCCGCAGCGTGTGCCTCAACAACCTGAGCGGTGGTATGGGTCACCTTGAAGTCGTTAGCGAACGGGTTTACTCCGACATCCCGGAAGTTATCTATTTTAGCACGGCGCTGCTGCAATAATTCGTTAAGTTCTTCCATATTTAGCTTTCCTTAAACGGTCTATTTTTTTGCTGCGCACCATACCCCTTGCGGACTCGTTTCGTCAAGGAGAAAGCCCTGTTTTATCAGAAGTAAAGGCTGAGCGAGAAAAGATCTGACATTAGCGGAAATCCCACTCAAAAATCCAGAAATACGCTCCGACCGTCATGGGAAAATCAACACCGCTGGCAGTTTCGACAAAAAAAAAGTGGAACGCTGCCCCAGGCGGACAATTTCAATCGGCTGGGCGCATACTGGGCAGGGTTCCCCTTCCCGCCCATAAACCTGCAACTCCTGTTTGAAATATCCCGGTTTGCCATCAGTTTGGCGAAAGTCTGCGATAGTGGTTCCGCCAGCGGCTATCGACTGCACAAGAATCTCCCTGATCGCCGCCGCCAACTTTCGGTAACGCTCCCGACTGACTTTGCCCGCCTTCGCATCGGGACGGATCCCGGCACGGAACAGCGCCTCGCTGGCATAAATATTACCAACCCCGACCACCAGTTTTTGGTCCATGATAAACGGTTTGACAGCAATCTTCCGCTTACGGGATAAAGTCCACAGGTAATCGCCGGAAAACCGTTCCGACAGCGGCTCTGGCCCCAAATCCACCAACAACGGATGCAGGTTCGGATCGCCTGCGCACCAGATGAATGTGCCGAACCTGCGGGGGTCGTTAAAGCGCAGGCAACTGCCATTGGTGAACAGCAGATCAACATGATCGTGCTTGTTTTCGGTTGTTTCGGCGTCAACCACCCGCAGGTTGCCCGACATTCCCAAATGGATGATCAGCGTTCCCTGGCTGCATTTCAAAAGCAGGTACTTGGCACGTCGGTCAACGGACTGGATCGACTGTCCAGGAAGGGTATCACAGAGGCTCTGCTCAAGCGGCCAGCGCAGCTTGTCCGTCCGCAAGACCAGTTCTGCGATCTGACAACCCGTAATGAGCGAAGCAATTCCGCGACGAGTGGTTTCGACTTCGGGAAGTTCAGGCAAGGAAAGGGGCTCCAGAGCTTCAGTAGCGAATTTTCTGTTCGACCTGATCGAAATGGGAAAACTGAATCTGCTCGGGGGGACCGGGGTAATCCTCGACAGTCAGTTTCTGGGCCGAATGGTAGCGCCAGCCGTCTGAGGTATTAATCAGCAAGGCCAGTTCGTAAAAGTGTTTCGTCTCGCCGGCAACCTCCAATTCCATAACCAACAGGTACTCCAGCTGTTTATCATCTAGTTGCCGTTGCCGCAACGGACACCAGTTTTTCACCCGGATCGCACTTAGGTTCTGTTCGGCATAGCGGACATAGGTCCCACGACTGGAAAACTGCTGAGTAAAAGGGGAGTCCTTGTGATACGTGGCATATACTGTAGCGAAATCTCCAGCCTCTAAAGCAGCAAAACGCTTTGCCAATAATCTTTCTGCGGTCATTCTTTCAACCTTGGATCGAGGGCATCACGAATCCCCTCACCGAGCAGGTTGTAGCCAAGCACAGTGATCAGAATAGCCAGACCGGGGAACACCGACAGCCACCAGGCGCTACCGAGGGTCTGCTTGCCGGCAATCAGCATATTCCCCCAGGAAGGCGTCGGAGGCTGAACCCCGATGCCGAGAAAAGAAAGGGCGCTTTCAGTCAGAATTGCTCCGGCTACGCCGAGAGTGGCGGAAACCAGAACCGGCGACATGGCATTCGGTAGAATGTGACGGAAAATCAGACGGAAATCGGACGAACCGAGCGCCTGCGCCGCGAGCACGAAATCGCGCTGCCGTAGGGTGAGGAATTCTGCCCGGATCAATCGGGCCACCCCCATCCAGCTGGTCAGGCCGATGACGATCATTATGTTCCAGATGGAAGGATCGAGGAACGCGATCACCGCCAGAATCAGAAAAAAAGTCGGGAAGCAAAGCATAATGTCGACAAAGCGCATAATCAGAGCATCAACCCAGCCACCATAATAACCGGCCAATGCTCCGAAAAAAATGCCGATCAGGCAGGAGATCCCAACGGCGACAAATCCGACCAGTAGGGAGATACGCGCCCCGTAAAGCATCCTCACCAGTACGTCACGGCCCAAGTCATCAGTCCCGAGAAGATGCGCCCAGCTTGGCGGCAATAAACTTTCACCGACATTAATCACCGAAGGATCGTCGCTGACAAAGGAGGCAATAGAAGCCATCAGGAACATACAGAGGACAATCACCCCACCTGACAAAGCCATCCGATTGTGGCGTAACCGCTGCCAGACAACGTCTCGGATAAATGCACTTCGTGTCCTGAGCATGGTCAATCGAACTTTACCCTTTCAACATCGAGAGCACTTAATATTCCCTTCTTTTGCAGGATATCAAGCAGCTTATCGAGGCGCGGATCTCTCCCCGACAAACCACCTAGCAGCGACTCATCAAACGCAACCGGACCCGCGCCCTCAAAATCGACTTGCCCCGCATCACCGAAATCTACCATATGCGAATCGCCGTAGCCGGTCGGCCCATTGCTTTTAGGAAGTTGTGGCACTTCGGCGGGCAGGTTGTTCTCTAGCGCCTGGCGAATTTCATCCTCCGAGGCCAACACCGGCAACACCCGACAACCGGTTGCGAACTGCAAATCAGATATCAGCTGCTGGTTGGTCGGATCGGTCATCGCTACCCGCAAGGTCTTCTCCGGCCCGCTTTGCCGCATTTCGATCGGAACCACAAGAAGATGTTTCAGCTTTTGCGCCGGCAGTATGCTCATCACCGCCAGGGGGATTTCCAGATCATGCAGCGAAACCCGCGAAAATTTGGACTGTGATTCGAGGAATTCCATAATGGTTTCCTCCGGCAGATAGCCAAGCTTCACCAGCGCGCTTCCGAGCCGCCCCCCCAGATTGCGCTGCATCGAAAGCGCCGAATCGAGTTGAAACTGATCGATCAACCCTGCCTCAAATAACATTTCCCCAAGACGATTCGCTTTCAATTTTCTCCCCCCTCTATCCACATCAATCTTTGGTTCATTATTTATCCCTCTCCCTGCTGACTGTGACGAATGCGCGGGTCGGCCAGAGCGTAAGAGATATCCGCCAGCAGGTTGCCCAGCAAGGTCAACACCGCCCCCATCACCAGTATCCCCATGATCAGTGGGTAATCGCGCATCATGACGCCATCGTAAAAAAGCTTCCCCATCCCCGGAATAGCGAAAATGGTCTCAAAGATAACACTGCCACCGATCAGTCCGGGTACCGACAGGCCGAGAATGGTAATCACCGGCAGCAGGGCGTTACGCAAGGCATGTTTATAAATCACCACCCGCTCCGACAGCCCTTTTGCCCGTGCAGTCAAAATGTAATCCTGACGCACGACTTCGAGCATATTGGACCGCATATAGCGCGAAAATCCAGCCAATCCGCCGATAGCGGAGACGAATATCGGTAGAATCAGGTGCGACAGGCGATCGAGAAGTTGCCCGCCCCAACCCAGATATTCGTAGCCGAGCGACTTGAGCCCGGAAATCGGCAGCAACCCGAGGCGTACCCCGAACCAGTCCATCAGCAGCAGTGCCAGCCAGAAGGAGGGCATGGCAAAACCGGCAAAAACAAACACCGTAGTGGTGCGATCGAAGCCGGAATTTCTCTTTACCGCAGAAATGATCCCGAGAGGCACAGAGACAGCGAGGATCAGAACAATTGACAGGATATTCAACAGGATGGTCACCGGCAGACGCTCGGTAACCTTGTCGAACACCGGGCGCCGATCGGTCGCGAACGATTCGCCGAAATCGAGTTGTAGCAACCGCGACAGCCACTTGCCGTATTGCACATAGAGCGGCTGATCCAGACCGTACTGTACCCGCAATCTTTCCTGCAATTCGGCGCTGGCCTGCGGATTCATCTGGGTCTGCAAATCGGTCGGCTCCCCCGGAGCCAAATGGATGACGACAAACGAAATCAGGGTAATCCCGATCAACAACGGAATCAACAGCAACAGGCGTTTAACAAGGTATTGCAACATCGCTCTAGTCCGCTTTTACCTGGAATATTTCTGTTCCGCCTTGGGAACGAACCACTCGGTGAAATTATAACGAATTCCTGCCGGTGCGGGGTCAACCCCTCGGAATCGTTTAGAGATCGCCGGCAAAGCTTCCCCGACATACAGAAACGTATAGGGTTGCTCCTCGGCAAGAACCTCCTGGAAGCGATCATAATAAGCTTTTCGCTGCTGCTGATCAAATACCCTCCGTCCCTCCTCCAAAAGTTTATCGACCTCGGCATTTTCAAATTTGATGAAGTTCAGCTGGCGCGGCCCTGTTTTGCTTGAGTGCCAGATATTGTACTGGTCCGGTTCCGGTCCCCCTGACCAGCCAAGAATCGTCGCGTCGAAATTACCGGGGTTGATAAATTCCTTGAGGAACGTCGCCCATTCGATCACCCGCAGTTTGACCTCAACCCCGATATCCTTGAAACGACGCTGGATAATCTCACCGGTCTTAGAACGCAGATCATTGCCCTGGTTGGTGACGATGACAAATGAGAATTTCTGACCATCCTTATCCAGAATGCCATCATTGTCGCTATCAGACCAACCTGACTCGGCCAGTAATGCCCGGGCTTTCTCCGGATTGTAATCATACCTGGGAACATTCGGGTTATAAACCCAGGTATCCGGTTTGTAGGGGCCGGTCGCCGCCACCCCATACCCGAGCAACACCCCATCGATGATTTCCTGTTTATTGATGGCAAAAGAGAGCGCCTTCCGAACCCGCTTATCCTGAAATAGCGGGCGACGCAGATTGTAGCCAAGGTAAGTGTAGCCAAAATTCAGATAGCGGTATTTGTTGTAGAGCCTCCGGAACGCCGCGGTATCTGTCTGGCGATCATATTGCAACGGAGACAGTCCCATAAAATCAAGACTGCCAGTCTGCAGCTCGAGAAACTGGGTGGCCGTATCGGGGATAATGCGGTAGACGACCCGCTTGATGTACGGTTGTCCCTCGAAATAATCTGGGTTCGACTCCAGAACGATCTTCTCCCCCGATTGCCACTCAACCAGTTTATAGGGTCCTGTGCCGACCGGTTTGCGGGCCAACGGGCTCTTCGTCACATCCTGTCCCTCTAAAAGGTGCTTCGGATGTACTGACATTCCCCAACTGATCAGTGCCGGGGCGTACGGCTTGTCGTAATGGACGATAAAGGTGTAGGGATCAGGCGCTTCAACACTAGTCACCTGCTTGAAAGACTCGGCATAAGCTGTTGGTGTATGGGGATCAATGTACAGCTCGTAGTTGAACTTCACGTCAGCCGAAGTAAAAGGAACCCCATCATGCCACTTAACGTTTTTGCGCAGTTTGAAGGTGATCGTCAGGTTGTCTTCGGATATCTGCCACGATTCAGCCAGTTCTCCCTCGATGACCAGGTTCTTGTCATAGCGAACTAGACCGTTATAGAGCAAACCATTAATATCACTCGAAGCGGAATCGGAGGCTAACACCGGCAACAAGGTGCTGGCGTCGCCGATTGATGCTTCAATAAAGGTATCTCCATACTCCGGGGTAAGCGCTTGCTCCACTCCGGGCAAACTGGTCGTTTCCGGGTTATCGCATGCAACCAAAAGAAGAAGAAGTAAAGCTCCGAGCAGTGGAAAACGCATGGCAGTCCTCTGGATCATCTGGGCAAGTTTTCAACCGGGATATGGGCCGGCTGCTTCAACTGAAAACGTTCGGGCGCAATCTCGATATTGGTCCGTAACTCAGAAAATTTCAACGTCGCACGGGTCTTTTCGGTAAAAAGGTTCAGGCGCACCGTGCGCGGAAAGTGTTCTTCTTGATCAAATTTCTGATAGAGAACCTCGAGCATCAATTCGTTACCGGAGAAATAACGGCAACCGACTAACTGCAACTGATTGTCAAACAACAGTTCTTGTTGCAACTGTCGATTTTCCAACCGCAGTAACAGCCCGTTTTCATCCGTACTCACTGTCGATTGCTGATAGTCGATCAACGGCGGATCGTAAAGCAACAGGTGAACCATACTCCTTGTCGCCAGCGGGATACGGGTAAAACGACTTATATTTTCCGCCGTCGCCGGGCCACGATAAAAATGACCAGGTACGGTAGTATTGGTGAACACCGAAAGCTCTTTGCCATTGCTGCTGAGCTGCAAAATCAACTGGCCGAAACCGGTCAGCACATCTGCCCGCAACCGATCCGGTTTTTGCACCAGCAGGAACTGCTGACTGGAAAAATGTTTGCCATTGACCGTCAACCCCACAGTGGCGGCGCCGTCCAAGGAGAAAGCCTGCCCGGTAGTCGAGGTAAGTCGTTGCACTAATTCTTCACTGCTCGGCAGTTCGGTCCAAACCGGTTTCGGTGGTTTCGCGCAGGCAGTGAGCAACAGCAAAAAAAACAGGGGGAAAAAAAGCTTCACTCTGTGTGCTCCAGCGGCAATTCATCCAGTTTTTGCTGCACGCCCACAGCCAACGAATCCAGTTCCAGCGCTTTACGGTAGGCCTCGGCCGCTCGTTCCCACAGGTTAAGTGCACGGTAAAGATCCCCCAGATGTTCCAAAATCACTGGATCCTCCGGCAACAAACTGGTCGCTTCTTCCAACTGCGAACGGCTCTCTGCATAACGGCCCATTTTAAAATAGATCCAACCAAGAGTATCGATAATATAGCCTGTCCGTTTTGTCGACAGAGCTTTTTGTACCTGATTCAAAGCGGAATCAAGCTCGGTTCCCTTCTCGGCATGATGGTAAGCGATAAAATTGAGGGCATCGGCATGCTCAGGATCAAGGCTTAAAATCTGCTCCATCAGCATGAGAGCTTCCTTGCGTCGGCCCTGCTGTTCTTCGAGAATCGCCGACTGGTAGAGAAGTTCGATATTCTCCGGGTAACGGGAAAGCCCTTCAGCAACCACCGCGGACGCTTGTTCAAGCTGCTTACCATCGCCATAAAATGAGGCCAGATAGTAATAAACCTCTGGCCGTTGAAAATTCAGCTCCCGCAGTTTTTCCAATGCGTCAATCGCCAGTTCCAATTGACCTGACTGACGGTAAATATAAGCCAATTGCAAGACCGCTTCTGCAAAGACCGGCGACGTTTTTTCGATCGGCGCCATGACCTTGATCGCATCTTGGTACTTCTGCTGTCCCAATAGAGCCAATCCGAGGTAATACCGATTGCGCCCATCATCTTCCCCAAATTGAAGTAATTGATGAAAATCGGCTTCCGCTTCCGCCCAGTCTTCCAAATCCAGATGCAACAGCCCTATCCGACTGAGCGCCTGCGTGTTTAACGGCGCAAGCTGCCTTACAGCCTGTAACTGCTCGAGCGCCTCCGCTTTGCGCCCCTGATGCAGATAAAGCAAGGCAAGCTGCTGGCGCACCGAAACTGTGCGGGGATTCTGCCGAATTCCTTCCCGGTAGAGAGCAAATGCCTCGGGAAAAAGCTCCTGCTCCTCAAGAAGGCGTCCATACTCCAGAATCGCCTGCTGTTGGTCGGGGTGACGATCAAGTAACCTTTGGTAGGTCTGTTTCGCTTTTTCCGGTTGCCTGTTTTCCAGATAAAAGCGCGCTAGCGACAGATGCGCCAGCTTCGCCTCCGGCTGTTTCGCGACCATCGCCTCTAGCAAACTGATCGCTTCGTCATTCTCTCCCATTCGGCCAAGCGCCATTGCCAGCCGCATCCGCACCATTTCGTTTTCGGGATCAAGTGTCAACGCCTGTCGAAAATGCTCGACCGCTTCCTCATTTTGTCCCTGATAACCGAGCAGGTCACCCAACAGTTCGTGTGCCTCAAAATTATCCGGAGCCTGCTGTAATATCTCGCGCAAAATCTCGCTCGACTCCTCGGGCAGATCCTTGTGCAACAGAGCCTTTGCCAAACTCATGTGTAAGTAAGTGCTGGCAGGATCGAAGGCTACTGCTCGGCGCAAGGCGTTGATTGCCTCATCCCAACGGTTATCGACCGCCAATAAACGGTATTGCGTATAAGCGTAAAGAGCTTTAGCTTCAGGATCGGCCAGTTCGGAGCGGTATGCTGGAGCAGATTCGACAGAAGCTTCCGGCAATTGTTTTACGGCACAACCGATCGGCAGTAGAAGAAAGACCGCGACAGGGATTAAACGAGTAAAAAACGGAGAAATTTTCTTGATCATTTGGTGCGAGAGTCCAATCTTTCATGACAGCCCGCAAGCTGGGCTAAATGGCTGGGTGGATTTTCCACCGCCTCTTCTGATAATTAACATACACGAACAAAATGCGTCAAACCCTTTCCCGCGCCCCCTTTCTGACTTTACAGGCGTGAAATCTCTGATAAATTTCAAAATAAGGCAATTATAAAATCCCTGTCTTTCCGATCGGTTCTGTTAGCATTGCAAACATGTTGACAGAACGCAACAGACACGGGATAACGGTGCAGATTTTACCTGAACCACCTGCTGAGGTTTACGATGAAAGATCACCAAGGTGACTCGACCAAGGAAGCTTGGATCCTCTGCCTGATTCTCGGCGTCATATTTATCAACTTTCCATTTGTCCATATTTTCGACAATGATCGATTGATTTTTGGTATTCCGCCGCTGGTCCTGTATTTCTTTATCGGCTGGCCAGCGTCGATCGGCGTAACCTGGCTGTTCGTCAAACAGATAAACAAAGAAAGCGCTGCCAATGATGAAGAAAGGATGGAATAACTCCTGATATGATTCCCGGTCACATTGTCCTGATCATATCCCTGCTATATTTTGCCCTGCTCTTTATAGTCGCCTTCTACGCTGACCGGCGCCGACGACAGGGCAGAAGCCTGCTGACCAATTCTTATATCTACTCTCTGGCGATTGCCATTTACTGTACCAGCTGGACTTTTTACGGTAGCGTCGGCCGGGCAGCAACCAGCGGCCTGGAATTCTTGCCTATCTATATCGGTCCGACGTTAATGGCTTTTACTTGGTGGTTCATCCTGCGCAAGATGGTCCGCGTCAGCAAAGAACAAAACATTGTAAGTATCGCGGACTTCATTTCCAGCCGCTATGATCGATCCGCCCTGCTTGGTGCTATCGTCACCCTTTTTGCAGTGTTCGGCATCACACCCTACATCGCCCTGCAACTGAAAGCGGTCGCCAACACCATCGACATCCTCTCCAACCCCATGGCTTTAGCGCCTGACCAGCTAGGGGGACTGGCCGCAAAAATACCATCTTACATCGATACTGCCTTCCTTGTTGCTCTAGTGCTTGGCCTGTTCGGAATCCTGTTCGGAGCCCGTCACCTCGATTCATCCGAGCGACACGAAGGTTTGGTCGTAGCCGTTGCCTTAGAATCTCTGATCAAGGTGATCTCCTTTATTGCGGTCGGTATTTTTGTCACCTACGGATTGTTCGACGGTTTCCAAGACATCTTCCAAAGATTCTTCGAACAGTTTCCGGAACGTCAAAACATGTTCCGACTGGGAACGGAGCAAACGCCTTACACGAAATGGTTTTCGCTGATTTTCCTGTCAATGATGGCGATCATGTTCCTGCCTCGCCAGTTTCATATCATGGTCACGGAAAACGCGGATGAGCTACAGATAAAAAAAGCAATGTGGCGTTTCCCAGCCTACACCTTCCTGATCAACCTGTTCGTCATCCCGATCGCCCTCGGTGGATTAATCTTCACGGCCGGCGACATTTCCCAAGCAGACTTCTTTGTTTTGACCCTACCCCTTTCCGCCGGACACAAATGGCTGGCGCTACTGGTATTCCTAGGTGGGTTATCCGCTTCAGCAGGAATGGTGATGGTATCTTCGGTCACAATTTCGACAATGATCCATAATCACCTGGTGATGCCGATCCTCCTGCGGATAAAACTCAAGGGACAGGATTTTTCCGGCCTGCTAATCAACCTGAAACGACTCGGCATCCTCGGTGTAGTTTTTCTCGGTTACTTCTACTTCAAAATCATTGGTGATTCCTATGCGCTGGTGAATATGGGCCTGATCTCCTTTATGGCCGCAACTCAGTTCGCCCCGGCGGTTATCGGAGGCCTCTATTGGAAAAGAGCAAACCGAAAAGCGGCAACAGTCGGACTCTGCCTCGGCTTCGCTTTATGGTTTTATACCCTCCTAATCCCATCTTTCGTTCTCTCCGGTTGGTTGGACAAGGGCATTCTGGAACACGGCCCGTCCGGTATCGAACTCCTCAAGCCGCTAGAACTGTTCGGCCTGCACGGCTTCGACATGTACACCCACTGCCTGTTCTGGAGCCTGCTGTTTAATATCGCCGCCTACTTGACCTTCTCCTTTTTTGCCAAACAAAGCGCAACAGAAGAAATTCAGGCCGATAAGTTTGTCAATGCGCTACGTAGCGACAGACCCTCTCCGACGAAATTGAAACGACTCAGCAAAGCCCCAACGATTATGGAATTTGTTGAGCTGATGTCGAAATTTATCGGTGAAAAACCGGCCAACGCTGCAATTTCAGAGTTTCTGGAAAACAGGGAGATCAGTTCCCGCGGCACCCTCTCCGATCATGAGATTCCAAAGTTGAAGACCTTTACTGAACGAACGTTGGCTGGTTATGTCGGTGCGGCACCGGCTCGTATTATCCTGGAAAACTACCTGTCGACCCGCGGCAGCAAAATGGAGGATGTCTTCGACATTTTCGGTTCTATCACAATCAGCCATGCATCCAGCCGGGAACAGCTCAGCGTACTCTACGATACCTCGCAGTTGGTTGCCAGCGGAAATGAACTTAAGGACATCCTCGATAACATCCTGCAACTGCTTTCCGCGCAGTTCAAATTCGATCTCTGTGTTATCCGTTTTCTGGAAAAAGAAACCATGACACTGACAGTTAAAAGTCAGCAGGGGATGTCTTCAGTTCACTTCGGACAATCTGAGCGCAACTTGAACATGGAGACATATATCGGCCAAGCGTTTCTATCCAATGTAACCGCCGTGGTCAACGATACTGAGTTTCTCGACAAACCAACCTCAGCAGAAATCATTTACCGCGAAGGAATCACCTGCTTTGCGCACACCCCAATTACGATGGAAGGGGAGCCGGTTGGAGTACTCTCGGCATTTTCGCGTACCGTCAAAGGAATTTTCACCAAAGAATTTATTGCCCTGTTCGAAAATATCGCCGGTCAGATAGCCATCGCTTGGCGCAACGACAAACAGCTGCATAGCCTGCTTGAAGTACATGAGCAAGAACGGGAGATGCAAATCGCCAGAAATATTCAAATCAGCCTATTGCCAACCAACATACCGGCCATGGAGAAGGTATCGGTTTCCGGGCTCTGTGTTCCAGCACACCAGATCGGCGGGGATTATTTCGATTTCATTCCACGGGAAGAGTCCTGTTTCGACCTGATCGTCGCCGATGTTTCCGGGCACAATATCGGTTCGGCGTTAATCATGGCGGAAACCCGCACTTTTATTCATGCTCGTGCTGACAACATAAAACAACCGGCGAAAATGATGCACTCCCTGAACAGATTCTTTTTCGACAATATGGATTGCTCAGATCTGTTCGTGACTATGTTCTACCTGCAATATTGCCCGAATGTACATTGTCTCACCTACAGTAGCGCTGGCCACAACACCCCGATCCTCTGGCGCAAGCATAAAAAAAGAATCGAACTGCTCGATGCCGATGGTTTGATTTTCGGCATCCGCCCAGAAGTTGATTTTGAGCAAAAGGCCGAAACCCTTGAAGAGGGCGACACTCTACTCCTTTATACCGACGGCATCATAGAGGCTGAAGACACCCAAGGTGAATTTTTCGGCATCGATCGCCTTGGCAAGTTACTCCAAGAATGCGACGCGCTTTCACCGCAGGAAACAATCGACCGAATAATGAATCAGGTGCGGATTTTTACCGGCCTGCGACATTTTAATGATGATATCACTCTAGTCGTGATGAAGGCCCTAAAATGAGGTATAATGTTTATTAATCTTGGCCACACCAGAAATGGTCTAAATATAAGGAGGATTCCATGCAACTAAACATAACCGAACAGGGTGAAATCGTAAAAATAGAAGTTCAGGAAGAACGAATGGACGCCCATAACAGTGGTGATCTCAAAGAGCAAATGCTGCAACTGTTTGATGATGGAAAATGTAACCTGATCATCGACCTGTCTGAGGTCAGATTTGTCGATTCTTCCGGCCTTGGTGCCCTGGTCTCCGGTTTCAAAAATGCCAGTGCGCGCAAGGGCAGCTTGAAACTCTGCTGCCTACAGCCACAGGTTCGTTCCATGTTCGAACTAACCAGGCTGCATAGGGTTTTCGAAATTTTCGCTTCGATTGAAGAGGCTTTGGAGAGTTACTGACCCCTAGGCTTTGCTGCTCGCAAAGGGACAATAAATGTCGCAACAGGTTGACATAGACATCAGGGTACCCAACCAAACCAAGTACCTTGGGATGATCGGCAAAATTGGGGAGAGCCTTGCCCACACGCTAGCGAATTATGAAGGGGATCGTGAGGAGCTAGCCTATCATCTCAACTTGGTACTGACTGAAGCTCTTGCAAATGCCATCTGTCACGCAAATGCCTGCGACCCGTGTAAAGAGGTGAAAGTATCAATCAGTGCCAGCAATAAAGAATTAACTATACGGGTTTTCGACCATGGACAGGGGTTCGACATCCAAAAGCTGGCACAAGCAAAAGTTCGAGCTACTGACGAAGGGGGCCGGGGTGTGCAGATCATCTTTAAACTGATGGATCAGGTCAAGTATCTGAAAAGTGGCGCCGGACACGTCTTGGAGATGACCAAACATCTTCATTGACCGTCAGATCAGATCAACCGACGGCAGGAGGCTTATACTTCCTGCCTTTTTTGTATCTGCATAATCGGTAGATACTCAAGCAGTTGCAGGTGACTCTGTAGCGAAATTTCTCCGGAACCTATCCCGCCATAACCAACAAAACGCACTTTAGCCTCCTGTGCGGCTCGTTGATCAAGCTCCGAGTCCCCCACGAACAAACAATTTTCCGGAAGTAAACCGAGACGCTCGGAAGCCAACAATAGCATATCGGGAGCAGGTTTCGGTCGAGCGACATCTTTACTCGTAACAACCGTATGGAAATAACCGCAAAAACCGAAATGCTCTAAAATCGGTTCGACGCTGGTCCCGCGATTGGTCGCCACCGCCAGCGGATATTTACAGGAAAGCTGCTGCAACACATCAGCCAGATGCGGTTCCGGTTCCATATACGGAATAAACTCACGATAATCGAGAGTAGCCGCATATTCGAGTGCTTGTTGCAGATCGGTCGATTTTACTAAAGCGGATAGCACATCCGGGGAACTGGCCGTGTGACAGAGGTGGGCAAGATCTTTATGCTCTGCGGTGACCAGCGGGTAGGAAAATTTTTCCATGATCCTATTATAATAGGCCAAATTTGCATTCTTACTCTCAAACAGCACCCCGTCACAATCGAAGATAATTCCTTCAATCCGATTCATCCTGCGACCTTTTCCAAAGATAAAAAACCCCTCCACAACCAAGCAAAATCATCGGCAGAGATAACAGCTGCCCCATGGTTGCCCCTCCCCAAAGAAAACCTAGATGCGCATCCGGTTGACGAACAAATTCGACCATAAATCGGAACAAGCCATAGAAAAACAGAAAACTGAAACAGGCAATACCGGAACGAACTTTCAATCGATGCAGGCTATAGATGATAACGAACAGTAGCACTCCTTCCAACCCAGCCTCATATAGCTGGCTCGGATGCCGCGGCTCGGAGCCGGCACCGGGAAAAACCATCCCCCACGGCAAATCGGTCGAGCGACCCCAGAGTTCTCCATTTATAAAATTGCCGAGCCGTCCGAAACAAAGGCCGATCGGTGCGGCAGCGACCACCAAATCTCCCATCATTAATAAAGAGAATTTATACTTTCTGCAAAAATACAATAAAACTGCAAAAACCCCTAGCAATCCGCCATGGAAACTCATCCCACCTTCCCAAACGTAGAAAATCTCCCACGGCCGGGAAATATAGTATTCGGGATTATAAAATAGGGTGTAGCCAATCCGGCCACCTGCAACCACACCGATAACGCCATAAAACAACAAGTCCGAGATCTGTTCTTTCGTTATCGGGAACTTCCGCATGCGAGCAATATGGCTCATAACAAAATATCCGCCGATAAAACCGAGGAGATACATCATGCCGTACCAACGAATAGCCAGGGGTCCAATCCTGAAAATAACTGGGTCGATCTGAGGATATGTCATTGTTATTTCTTCAATCTATTAAGCAACAGATTCATGTCTTCCGGCAACGGCGCTGTAAAATCGAGGGGTTCACCGGTCACCGGATGGTTAAAGGCAAGCCTTGCAGCATGTAGCATCGGTCTGTTGACAGCAACTCCAGTGATCTCCAAGGGCCCACCGTAACGTTCATCTCCAAGCAACGGGTATCCGTGCTCGGAAAGATGGGCACGGATTTGATGCGAGCGACCAGTCAACAGCTCAATATCAAGCAATGCAGCCCCCTGCAGCGATTCGTACAGCTGATACCTGGTGACTGCTTCCTTACCCCCTTTAGTTACTGACATTACTTTGTTGGCTTTACGTGTCCGCGCCAAAAATGAACGTATTTCAGTTTCAGATTTTGTGGGAATGCCCGCAACCAAGGCAAGATAACGTTTCTCCGCCTGGTGTCCCACAATAATCTCTGTCATTCGCTTGTGAGCACGAGGGTGAATCGAAAAAGCGATTAGGCCACTAGTACCACGATCCAAACGCTGTATCATACCGAGATCCGGTTTACGTTGTGGCCGAAAAGGATCTTTCAGATACCAGAGCAAAGCCTCATAAAGTGTTCCCTTATACCGTGCATGGGTTGGCTGAGTATCAATAAAGGGAGGCTTATTCAGCACGATCAGATACTGATCATGAAAAACTATATCGTCCTTGGTGATCCGGTATGGGTCGGTGGGCAAATGGTCGATATATATTTCCAATTGATCGTTATTTTTAACCTGCAGAGAACAACTACGAACCCGCCGCCCATTTACATGAACCCCACCGAGATCGATGATTTTTTTTGCCAATGTGCGCGACATCTCCGCACAATTTTCAGCCAGAAAAATATCTAGCCTCTGCTGGCTATTCTCCACACTAACGTTAGGGCGATAAATTGTCCATTTCATTACTGATAAGCCACTCTAAGGGTTTGTTTTTTAAGATATATTACTTATAGCATCTAATATTTTTTCTTGACAAGAAAAACAAAATTGCTATGCTCAAAGTAACTTAAAAAGATCTTTGATTTCTGGGATGCACGGGTCGGTTGCGGTACCTTGACCAACGTTCAGTTTGACCTGTCAAATCGTGGAATGACGGTGAGCAAGCCAGCCCTTGAGCAGGAAGCCTGAAGTCATTTCCGAAGACAAGAGTAGTTTTCAGGTCATTTGTCCCGCACCATACCGGCATCCCGGATCGTCTTTGACAATTGGCATCGGCCTTGTTCGGCACAGTAGAGCGAGTCGGCTACCGAAACATTGATCGCGCAACAGCCAGCACTGGCTGTTCCGGATCTTCTGAGTAGGACGTCGGCAAGGACAAGAGTCGAAGCCAATTGTCGAAACCATAAAAAAAGCCCTGGAGAACTCCAGGGCTTTTCTGGTTTGCATCGAACCTCATTCGTCAACCCGCTCCCGCAGTTCTTTTCCCGTTTTGAAAAACGGTGTCTTACGTGATGGGATCTTTACCAGTTCGCCACTCTTTGGATTCCGAGCCTCACGTGCTTCCCTCTCTCGAACAGAAAAAGAACCAAAACCACGGATTTCAACCCGATCACCATCAGCAAGGGCATTGCCGATACCGCCAAAGATCAGATTGATAATTGCCTCTGCGTCCTTTTTATTGAGCATTTCATGCTCATCGGAAAGCCGTTCAATCAATTCACTTTTGGTCATCTTCACCTTCCACATATCGAAAATCGGCTAATCATCTCAATAGCCTTGCCACAAATATTGCGGGCCAATCATTGGTTTTCGACTAACATCCACACCCAAATAGCGATTAGCCGCCCCCTGAATCAATTTTTCAATAAAATTTTCTCGCCCCGGATCCGGATAAACCAAATCAGGCTTCTCTCCCACTCCGGACACCTTAGCTGCATAATCTATCGCATCGTTAAATGTGCCAAGTTCGTCAACTAGGCCGATTTCCAAAGCTTGCCGACCGGTAAATATCCGACCATCAACAAAAGGCCGCAAGCGATCAACCGGCAGGTTACGTCCTTCGCTGATCGCCTGAACAAACTGCGCATGCACATCGTCAATCATGCCTTGCAATAGTTCCCGATCCAAGTCGGTAAATTCACGCGATGGTGACCCAATATCTTTAAACTGCCCACTTTTCACGACCTCGGTCTTCACCCCGATCTTACCCATCAACTCCCGAAAATCAGGAAACGACATGATGACACCGATGCTCCCGGTAATACTTCCAGGGTTAGCAAACAGCCTCTCACCAGCAACAGCCAGATAGTAACCACCGGAAGCTGCAATCGCTCCCATCGAAACGACCAGCGGCTTTTCCTTGGCAAGTTTTAGCAACTCCGCATGAATTTCCTGCGAAGGAGCAACGCCCCCACCAGGCGAATCAATTCGCAACACAACTGCCTTGATTACAGCACTATCGCGAAACTCACCAATCTGCTCAATCAACTTTTGAGCATCAATGATGGTTCCGTAAACTTCCAATATCCCGATTTTTTTTCCTACCGGCACAACTACAGTACGGCCACTGAAAATGCCTGCAGTAAATACCACAAGAAGAAAGAACAGGAAGATGGCTCCAATGGTCATTGAAGCCATCAAAAAAGGGCGTTTTTTCATCGAACTTCACGCAAAAAAAAGGACTCCGACATACGCCGGAGTCCCTTGATATAAGTGTACGGATTAGTCTTCAGACTTACGGTCCAGGGCGCCTTGGAGAAGGGCCCCGAGATTCGAGGTCGCACTCTTCTGTGCCCCCATGAATTCGTTGACTTCAGCCTTCTCCTTCTGCTCGTCGATGTTCTTGATCGACAGTGCAATCTTGCGATCAACAGTATCAACCTGCAGCACCGCAGCTTCCAGAGTATCACCGACAGTTGCAAATTCCTTCGGAGCGTCGATCTTTTCTTTGCTCAACTCGGAAACATGCACCAGACCTTCGATCCCTTCTTCCAATTCAAGGAAAATACCAAAGTCGGTCACCGAAGTGACAATCCCTTTGACGATGGTCCCCGGAGCATAACGGGTCGGGACGGTCTCCCAAGGATCGGAAGCAAGTTGTTTCAGGCCGAGAGAGAAACGCTCATTCTCGCGATCGATGTTCAGCACAACCGCTTTGACCAGATCACCTTTCTTGTAAGCTTCTGAAGGATGCTTGATTCGCTTGGTCCAAGACAGGTCGGAAATGTGCACCAGACCGTCGATTCCTTCATCGACACCGACAAAAATACCGAAATCGGTAATATTTTTGACCTGACCTTCAATGATGGTACCGATCGGGAACTTCTCGCCTATAATATCCCAAGGATTCGGCTCAACCTGCTTGAGGCCGAGGGAGATGCGCCGGTTCTCGGTATCGAGTGCCAGAACTACAGATTCAACCTCGTCACCGATGTTCAAGACCTTGTTCGGATGCTTAACCCGCTTGGTCCAACTCATTTCCGAAACGTGGATCAGGCCCTCAACACCCTCTTCCAGCTCGATGAATGCACCGTAATCGGTCAGACTGACAACCTTGCCAGTGACCTTGGCTTCAACCGGGTACTTCTCCTCAACATTGAGCCACGGATCGGGAGCGATCTGCTTGAGTCCCAGAGAAACGCGCTCCTTGTCCTTGTCGAACTTAAGGACCTTGACGTTGATCTTGTCGCCGACAGCCAGGATATCGGAAGGATGCTTGACCCGGCCCCAGGACATATCGGTTATATGCAGCAGACCGTCGATACCGCCAAGGTCGATAAACGCACCATAATCGGTGAGATTCTTGACCACACCCTCGACAATCTGATTTTCTTCCAGAGTTTTGAGGGTTTCACCACGCTGCGATTCACGCTCTGTTTCGAGCAGAACTCGGCGGGAGAGAACAATATTTCCACGACGCTTGTTCAGCTTGATGATCTTGAACTCGAAGGACTCACCGATCACCTTGTCCAGGTTACGAACCGGACGCAGGTCAACCTGAGAGCCTGGCAAGAAGGCATTAACGCCGATATCGACAGACAGACCGCCCTTGATACGGCTAACGATCTTACCTTCGACAACAGCACCTTCTTCCAGCGAATTCCAGATCTTCTGCCGGTCGGCTTTCTCTTTCGAGAGAACGATCAGACCACTGTCGCTCTCCCCGCCACCGAACAGGACATCGTAAACGTCACCAACTTTGACATTGATTTCGCCTTTTTCGTCAGCAAACTCGCGGATCGGGATAACCCCTTCCGATTTATAGCCGACATCGACAACCACTGAGTCAGGATTGACCTGAACAATAGTCCCCTCGACAACATCATTGCGCTTGAGTTCAAAACCGCCCTGCTCATAATCCTTGAGCAGCTCCTCGAAGCTTTCCTCTTCGCCTTCAAACTCGTTCATTTCATCATCTTGCAGTTCTTTTTCTTCTACCATTGGGTTGAAACCCCCTTGCGTATTTCCCGACACCTTGCGGCGGCGGACTCTCTCGAGACTGCGGACGATAACACAGCCTCAGACAAAAAACAAACCAATATTTTTCAGGCAGTTATTCTTTTTAATCCCTATTAAAAGGCTAACCTTTTAGAAATTTTCTTAAGTCGCTGCAAAACTTCATCGATAATCCAGGCAGGCGTGGAAGCACCAGCAGTAATCCCAACCCGCTCCTTGCTGACAAACCACTCCTCCTGAAGCTGCGCTGCGGTTTCAATATGGTGGGTACAAGGTTGTTGTTCCTCACAAAGCCGAGCCAAACGCGAGGTATTAGCACTGTTGAAACCACCGATTACCAGCATCAGATCGACCTTAGCAGCAATCTGCCGAGCCTCCCGCTGACGCAAGGTCGTGGCGTCACAAATCGTGTTGTAGACCCGTAGTTCCTTCGCCTTGGACAGGCAGGCCGAAACAATCACCTGTAGATTCTCCAGCGGCTGGGTCGTCTGGGCAACGATGCCTATCTTGCTATAGTTCGGCAAAGCCTGCACCTCTTCGGCCCTAGTCACCACCACCGCCTCCCCTTTTGCATAAGAAAAAATTCCCTGCACCTCAGGGTGATCCGCCTCGCCAACCAGCACAACCAGATAACCATCCTCGCTCAACTTGGCGGCAAAATCCTGGGCTTTTTTCACAAACGGACAGGTCGCATCGATAACATCCAGATGCTGGGCTTCAATTTCGTGCATCTCTTCCGCTGTGATGCCATGTGAGCGCACGACAACGGCACCGCCTGGGATCTCCGAGACCTGTTTGCAGACCCGCACCCCCTGCCTTTCAAGCTGCTCGACTACCTGCGGCGAATGAATCAGCGGCCCTAACGAATGAATCTTCTCATGTTTTGACGACGCGTCAAAAGCCATCTGCGTTGCCCGCTTGACTCCGAAACAGAAACCGGCACTTTTCGCCAGAAAAATTTCCATGAGCCGCCCTCTAATCCTGTCTTTTGGTAATAACCTGCAGCATGAAATCAAGGACTTCTTCGATCGACATGCTGGTCGAATCGATATCGATCGCATCCGCGGCCCGTTTCAGCGGAGCGTGCTCCCGGGCACAGTCTGCAGCGTCTCGCTCCTCAACTTCGGAGATAGTCTGCAGAAGGTCAACCTCGCCCCCTTTAGCGCGCAATTCCTCGTAACGGCGACGTCCCCTCTCCTCGGCGGTCGCGGACAGGAAAAATTTCACTTGCGCGTTCGGGAAGACTACCGTCCCGATATCCCTACCCTCAAGGACAACACCACCTGCCTCTCCCATCTGTCTCTGCATACGCACCATCGCCTCGCGGACAACCGGTTGCGCAGCGATCTTGGCGGTCAACAAGCTCACCTCAGGGGTACGAATCTGTCGAGAGACATCCTCACCATTGACCAACACCTTTTCCACTTCCCCATCACGAACAAATTCGATCTGAAGTTCGGCACACAGTGCCGACAAAGCTTTCCCATCTTCGATATCTATCTTCTGCCTCTTGGCCAGCAGCGCGACAGAACGATACATGGCCCCGGTGTCGATATTGGTATAGCCGGTTTGCTTGGCCAAAGCTTTGCTGAGGGTACTCTTACCGGCCCCAGACGGCCCATCAATGGCAACGATCAATTGGTTACTCAATTATTTCTTCCTTCAGGCAAGTGAAAACCGGCAAAAGCTGTAAAGCTGATGCCGGTTGAAATTATCTGAAAGCCACTATAGCAGAGGACGGGGTTGAAAAATCAACCCCGAATCGCATTCAGCAGTTCCCAAAAGTTCGGAAACGAAGTCGCGGTGCAGCCGGTATCTTCGATCAGCACCTCTCCGCTCGCACACAAAGCGGCAACCGCGATACTCATGGCAATACGGTGATCACCAAACGAATTGACAATGCCACCAGTTAGCGGTTTGCCGCCAATGACGCGCATGCCATCCTCCAGCGGTTCGATTTGCGCCCCAAGTTTACCGAGCGTGTCGCACATCGCCGCAATCCGGTCGGTTTCTTTAACCCGCAACTCTTTCGCATCCCGGATGATAGTCTCCCCTTCGGCAAAGGCGGCAGCTACACTGACAACCGGGAACTCGTCGATCGCCCGCGGCACCAACTCACCACTGATCTCGATCCCTTTAAGTGGACTAGATTTGACCAGCAAGTCTGCAACCGGCTCTCCCGAAACCTCCCGCTGATTGAGCGGCTTAATGGAACCGCCCATTTGCTGAAGAATATCGATGATACCACTGCGAGTTGGATTGATACCGACATTCTTCAATAGCAGCTCGGAGCCGGGGACGATTAAGCCGGCAACCAGAAAGAAAGCCGCCGAAGAGATATCGCCTGGCACAATCACCTCACGCCCGTGCAGCGCAACCGGACCGGTCACCCGTGCGCCACCATCGAATGATTTAACCTTTGCGCCAAAGTAACGTAGCATCCGTTCACTGTGATCACGCGACAGATGTGGTTCATAAACAGTTGTGGTGCCCTCAACCTGCATTCCGGCAAGCAAAATTGCCGATTTCACCTGGGCACTAGCAACAGGCGACCTGTACTCTATCGGCTGCAAACCACCGCCTTCGATGGTTAAGGGTGCCTTTTTATTACCGTCGCGCCCGAGGATTTTCGCTCCCATTTCCGTCAATGGACCAATAACCCTTCCCATCGGGCGCTTGCGCAAGTACTGATCTCCGGTCAGCACCGAGTAAAATGGCTGAGCGGCAAGAATCCCGCTCATCAGACGCATGGTGGTTCCGGAGTTGCCGCAATCAAGCACGTCTTCCGGCTCCAGCAAGCCACCGATACCGCGCCCCTGGATGATCAGTTCGTCATCCCCTTTCTCCTCGACCGCAACGCCCATCGCTTGAAATGCCTTGAGTGTCGATAAACAATCTTCGCCCCGTAGCAGCCCACGGACACGGCTTTCACCTTCGGCTAGCGAAGCAAACATGATCGCCCGGTGGGAGATCGATTTATCGCCAGGAACAACTATTTCGCCACGCAGCGAGTTCGTCTGAATGATTGTTCTGGTTTCGTATTTGTGCATTTTCAACCTTTTTTCTGCTAGCAGGCAACTCTTCGAATCGGCCGCTGAATTATAAAATCGCGTCGCGCAGCTGTTTGGAACGATTAAAAAACTCAAACAGTTTCTCGCTGTTGCCTTCGGCGATATCCGCCTTCAGTTCGGCAAAATAGGTCTCGAACTGCTCCATCATTTCCAGCAACCCATCCCGGTTGGTCTCAGCGATATCCCGCCACATAGTCGGATCAGAGGATGCGATACGGGTAAAATCTCTGAAACCGCCAGCCGAATATTCGAGAATATTCTCTTCGTAGTGATCGTAAGAACCGACGGCATTGACCAGTGAATATGCAACCATATGCGGCAGGTGGCTGATCGACGCCAGCACTCGGTCATGCTTTTCCAGCGACATCTTTACCACTTCGCTGCCAGCCAGCTCCCACATTTTTTCCACCAGCGCCAGCGCCTCCGGGTCTGTATTTTCCGTCGGCGTCAAGATGCAGCGTTTCCCCCGATACAAAGTGGGAAAGGCCGCTTCAGCACCACTCTTTTCAGTCCCGGCAATCGGGTGACCGGGAACAAAATGGATCCCTTCCGGTATCAGCGGTTCAATCATCTCGGCAACAGCCCCCTTGACACTACCACCATCTGTGATGATAGCCCCTGACTTGCAGCCGGGCAGCAGCTCTTTGGTGACAGTCGCGAGCGTTTTCACCGGCGTCGCCAGAAAAACAACATCTGCATCCCTGACCGCGTTGAGCGGATCGCGCGAATACCAATCGATCACGCCCAGTTCGAGCGCTTTTTCCAGGTTCGGCTTACCACGACCGCAGCCGACTACTTCGCCAACAGCGCCAGCTTCTTTCAGTGCCAGCGACAAAGAGCCACCGATCAGACCGACGCCGATGATTGCCAACCGCGGAATCAGAACATCAGCCATCTTACCCTTCCCCTTTCGCACCATTTAGCTTTTCCTGACGGGCGATCGGGTAGGAACCGAGCACTTTTAAAAAATGGCAGTGGACTCGTAACTCTTCGATTGCATCTGAAATCGGCTGGTCGTCAATGTGCCCGATCAGATCAAGGAAAAAGATATATTCCCAGGCCTTCTGCTTCATCGGCCGGCTTTCGATCTTCGACAGGTTGATCTGCCGTTTGCTGAACGGTTCGAGCATCCGGTAGAGAATTCCCGGTTGATCTTTGACGCTGAACATGATCGAGGTCTTGTCCTGACCACTCTTTTCCGGCGTTTTCTTGCCGATCACCAAAAAACGGGTGAAATTATTCGGATTGTCCTCAATCTTCGCCTTGACAATCTTCAGACCGTACTGAATCACGGCCGCCTCGCTGGCGATCGCCGCAGCGGTTTCATCCTCTGCGGCCAACTGTGCCGCAGCAGCAGTGCTGCCGACATCGACCAGCGGCACATCCGGCAGGTTTGCTTCAAACCAATGCCGACACTGGGCCAACGCCTGAGGATGGGAAACAATTTTACTGATCTGATCGATATTGCCGGTTTTCGACAACAGGTTATGTGAAATTTCCAGCATAACCTCGGCAATCACCTGCAGATCGGAACCGATGAACATATCGAGAGTGTGGTTGACCACGCCTTCTGTGGAGTTTTCCACCGGAACCACCCCGTAATGGGCACGGCCACGCTCGACTTCTTCAAACACCGACGGAATGCTTTTGAGCGGCACCAGCAGTGCTGAAAGTCCAAACTGTTGCATCGCCGCCATGTGGGTAAAGGTCGATTGCGGCCCGAGAAAGGCAACCTGCATCGGCAGTTCCATGTTCAGTGAAGCAGAGATGATCTCGCGGAACACCTTGACTACCGCCTCGTTCGAGAAGGGTCCCTGATTCTGCCCGGTCAGACGTTCGTAAATCGCTTTTTCCCGACTCGGCACATAAAAGGTTCCGTCGCCGACCTCTTTCGCCTTGCCGACCCCGATAACCACTTCGGCGCGCTGATTGAGTAGCTCAAGAATCTGATCGTCAATCGCATCGATCTGCTCGCGCAATTTTTTCAAATTGTCATTTGCCATAATTTTCTGCTCTGTCTAAAAGGAATGATGGAATGCAGGAATTTAGCCTAAATAGCATTGAAAATCAACGAATCCAGTAGTTTTCACAACAATAAACCTTTGGTTCAGCACGCTGAAAATTCCGCCAGTCTTTCAGCGACTTCGATCAACTCGTCACGCCCGGCCGTTCCGTTCTCCAGTTGCTCGTACCACCGCGTCGGGAACCACTGGTCGCCATGCAGGGCTCCAACCAGAGCACCGGTCATCGCCCCAATTGTATCAGTGTCTCCACCTAGGTTAACAGCCTGAACGATCGCTTCCTCCGGATCATCGATAAACCGTAGCGCGGCCCAAAGTGCCGGCGGCCAGGAATCGGCGCTACGCACTCCACAACCAAACTCGGCAACCACTTCATCCGCCGTAGCGAACCGGTTCAGCAGCAGGGCCAAACCCTGTAACTTCACATTCAGAGTCGATTCAGGCACAAAACAAAACAATTTTTCGAGGAAACCCTGCGCGTCGGGCAATTCATCAGCCGCCAGCATCAGGCCGATCGCTCTAGCCTGCAGTAAAGCAGCATCAATTGCTTCAGGATGGGTATGGGTCATCCAGACGGCTAGCTTCACCTTTTGGTAAAGCTGCTGGTGGTCAAGCAGACCATACAGCAAACCGATCGGCGCGATCCTCATTACTGCGCCGTTACCGAAAGAGCCATCGGCAAATAACATGTTCCCACTGCTCAACCAGTCTGCACCTTGCTGCAACGCAGTCAGTACCTGCACCGCGCTGCGCCCATATCCCCGTTCCGGGGTAAACGTCTCGGCGTAGGCAGCTGCACAATCAGCCCCGTCAACTTCCTTTTTGCGCAAAATCGAACGTGCCAGCGCCAGGGTCATCTCAGTATCATCAGTATAGCAGCCGAACCCGAGGCCCTGCTGCGAGGGAAGAAAATCACGAACAAGTTGCGGGTGCTGCAGCAGGATTTCCTGCCGTGACTGCATCTCAACCGCAGCACCAAGCACATCACCGAAAGCGCACCCCAGAATTGCACCAACGAATCTTTCTTTTCGCTGAACCAGCATCAATGAAATGAACCTCCTTGACCCACTGTAAACACGCAGTTAAACTGCTGCAGATTCAACATCGGGGTATCCCCGGCAGGACATCTGAAAGGACAGAATTAATGGCCATCTCGACAAAAGTCAATGAATGTGTCAAAGGCGCATCCTGGATTCGCAAAATGTTCGAGGAAGGGGCTGCTCTGCGCGAGCAGTACGGGGCCGACCAGGTCTTCGACTTCACCCTCGGCAACCCGACCATTGAACCACCCGCGGAACTCCACGAAGAGCTGAAACAAATCGCCAACAACCCAGTTCCGGGCATGCATCGTTACATGAACAACGCCGGTTTCGACGAGACCCGCGCCGCAGTCGCCGAGGTAATCGCCGAGAACTGCACGCAGCCGGTAACCGGCAACCATGTGGTCATGACCTGCGGTGCCGGCGCGGCACTGAACGTGGTTTTGAAAACCCTGCTCAATCCGGGTGACGAGGTCATCATCCTGACTCCCTTCTTTGTCGAGTACAAGTTCTACATCGACAACCACCAGGGGATTCCTGTCACCGTTGCCACTGATGACAACTTTCAGCCCGACCTGAAGGCAATCGGTTGCGCCATCAGCGAACGGACCAAGGCGATCATCATCAACTCGCCGAACAACCCGACTGGGGTGATCTATCCGGAGGAAACCCTCAAAGCCCTCGGGGTGCTGTTAAAAGAAAAAGAACAGCACTTCGGCACTAGCATCACAGCGATTTCCGATGAACCGTACGCTAAGATCAGTTACGGCGAAGAGGTTCCCTGTATCTTCAACTGTGTTGAAAACGCCGTGATCGTCACCTCGCACTCCAAAGACCTAGCTCTACCGGGCGAGAGGATTGGTTATCTGGCCGCCAACCCGGCGATGACCGATGTCGCTCTGTTCATGCAAGGCGCCATCTTCTGTAACCGGGTGCTCGGCTTCGTCAACGCTCCAGCACTGATGCAACGCCTGGTCACCAAGCTGCAGCACAGCAGCGTTGACAGCGAAATTTACCGCCGAAAACGCGACCTACTCTACGATAAGTTGACCGCCCTTGGTTTTGAGATGATCAAGCCGGGTGGCGGCTTCTACCTGTTTCCGAAATCACCGCTGACTGACGAAATGGAGTTTATAAGACTTGCTCAGAAGTACTGTATCCTGCTGGTTCCTGGCTCCGGTTTCGGCGTCCCAGGCTACTTCCGCATCGCTTACTGTGTTGATGATGAGATGATTGAGCGCAGTCTGCCCCGCTGGGAAGAGTTGGCAAAAGAGGTCGGGCTCTAAGCACCTGCTATTGCGCCCGGGGCAGAAAATGCCCTGCTCTGGGCGTCCCGTGACGACTGGTCAAGTAACTGTCGTATATTGCGTGCCATGTCCTCAAAGCTCACCGGCTTTAACAGAAATCCCCCGATCCCAAGCTGACGGGATCTGCGTTCGTCTATCGAATCACTAAAACCAGTAAACATCAAAATCGGCAGATCCGGCCGAATCTCCAATAGCTTGACCGCTAATTCAGCTCCCGTCATTCGCGGCATGGTCATATCGGTTAACACCAGATCGAATTGGTCAGGCTGTACTTCAAAGCAGGTCAAAGCCTCAAGACCGTTAACGGCAACCGAGACGCGATAGCCGATCTCACAGAGCATTTGCCGATGCGCTTCAATCACTTCGACCTCGTCATCAACCAGCAAAATGTGCTCATGCCCTCCGATAGGCTCTTCTTCTCGGTAGGTGCCTTTTATTATTTGATCAGCACAGACCAGCGGTAACAACACCTCAAAACTGGTTCCTACCCCAAGGGTGCTCTGACAATTGATCCGGCCGTTATGAGCTTGGACAATGCCATGTACCATCGCCAGCCCCATGCCGGTTCCCTCACCGCGCACTTTGGTCGTGAAATAAGGCTCGAAAATCCTTTCCACCAGATGTGTATCGATCCCTTCCCCGGTATCCTTGACCAGAATCCTGCAGTAACTTCCCACAGGCAAACTGTCCCCTTCCGAAACCACGCATGAGCTGGTGATATCCACTTTTTTCAAGTCAACATCAAGCCGCCCACCGCATTGCCGCATGGCATGAAAGGCGTTGGTACAGAGGTTCATGACAATCTGATGGATCTGAGTCTGATCGGCCAGCACAACTAGCCCATCCGCCGACTCATCAAGGGTCAGCTTAAGTTCGATAGTCGTTGGCAGGGTCGAACGCAGCAGCATAACCGCTTCGGAAATCACCGGCCCCAATGATACAGGCGAAAAGTTCTGCTCACTGCGCCGGCTAAAAGCCAGGATCTGCCCGATCAGATTCTTGGCGCGGATACTGGCTTTCTTGATTTCGGCAAGTGCCGCGCCGTTGTCCCGCCCTTGACCGGCGCGCATAATCGCCAGCTCTGTATAGCCAAGAACGGCAGCCAGGATATTGTTAAAATCATGGGCGACACCGCCAGCCAGTGTGCCAATGGCTTCCATCTTGTGAGAATGTCGAAGCTGCGCCTCCAATTCTTTGCGGGACTCTTCATCGCGTTCCCGAGCGGCCATCTCCTGCAGTAGCGCCTGGTTTTTCTCCTGCAACTCTTGCTTGAGGTCAATCGCAGCGTGCATCGATCGCTCCATCCGCCTACTAACGCGCCTCATCACCAGCCAGGCCAGCATGAAGATGCTCAAAACAACCGCGCTGACGCCATAAGAAACCAACAGCGCCCGCCGGGAAAACGACTCGGTCGCCGTGGGGAAATGATCCATATTCTTCAGCATTTTGTCACGTGACTGCTGCAGAACGGCTATCAATTCTGCCCGCGAAGAATTCAGTTTGCTGCGCAGACTCCGTTGCTGTACAAGAGCACTTTGCAACTGCGCCACATCAGTTGCGTAGGCTGGAATACGCGCCAACAGTACATCTGCATGTCTAGAGATTTCGTCAAATCCATCGGTCAAGGTATCGAGTGCCTGCCTCAGTATCTCCAAGGCTCCAGCCGACAACGTCTCTTCTGCAGACGCGTTTTCCGGTTCATTCATGCCACCCCGGCCAGAGATTTCGACTTCGATCAGATAGCGGGCTTTGAGCACATGTTCCCGACAAAGCGGAATGATGGCGAACATCTGCCGCAACACCAACGGATCTTTACCGGACAATGTATACTCGATCATCTTCTGCCCAGTTTTCTCTTCCATCGCATCAAGGTGGTCTAAAAAAAACTGATGCGTTTCGTGCAAGCGAGAGAACAGCTGGCTGATGCCGATATTGTTCATGGCGTAGCGCGTGAAATCATCTCCGTAATCGCTGAGTAATTCAAGTCTCAGTTGCCGTTGCTCAGTTGATTCAATCAGATCAAAATCCCCTCTGAGATCGGCAATTTCCTGCAGGAAATGTTGACTGGAACGCTCTGAGGCGGAGAGATCTTCGTTACTATGCACAGCAACGTTCTGCACATCCTGTTCAAGATCGAAGATGACTTTTTCCAGAGGTGAATTCAGTGCCATGATCTGGTACTGATTTCCCATCTCACGGACAATGAGCTGTTGAATACTGTCGATATTGTAGACGAGATAGGCCAAGGAAAGGCCGACTGCGGTCAGCGAAGCAATTCCGACCAGCAAAAAGATGATCGCAGGTTTCGTTTTAAAAAATGGCGCGTTTGCCATTCGGCGCTTCCTCGCTCGTCATCAACGTCGATTGCCCGCAGCTCAAGATGTTTATTTCACCAGTTCGGCACCGATTAATGCGATCGGTTTCAGCTTGAGTCCAAGCTGCTCGGCAATTCCAACATTGATCACGCGATGACCATTGCGATTTTGGGTGATGGGCAACAACTCTATATCGGTCCCGGACATTAGCTCGACAGCCATTCTTGCTGCAACAGCCCCCTGCTCTTGCCCCAGCTTTGCCACAGCGCAGAGAAGCCCGGCTTCCACCTCCCAGGCGGAAACCCCGAGCGTCGGTTTTCCCCAGTACCGATTCACCAGGTTGATCACCTCTTCCGAAGACAAAGGGCTACCACTTTTTGCCGGTGTTCCGGAGAGATTCAGAACCAGCAAGGCGTCTGCACGGAGTTGAAGATCAGCCAGTGCTGTCACCAGCTGGTGCTCGTTTTCAATCCTCACAAATTCTGAGATTTCCGCTTTATACAGTTTTGCTTCTTTTTCAAGTTGAGCGATGTTGGTCCTGTTTGAAGGTGTTTCACGATAAAGTACCGCGATTTTTTTGACCATGGGTGAAATCAACTGCAGAAGACTGATACTTTCGCGATAATGCTTTTTTTCCAAGATGCCGGTTACATTTTTAGCAGGATACCCATATTTTGTTGCATCATCGTTGACCCCGCAAAAAATCACGGGTGTTTTAACCTTGTTCATCAGATAAGGAACAACGAACATTGACTGGACGTTATCTTCCGCAGCGATTACCGCATCAGGTTTCAGGGCCTGATAAAGCTCAAAGGCCTCCTTGGCCTTGGCTTCCCCATCCGCCAGATTTCTTTTCGTATCCATGTAAAAATAATTGAGCTGCGCTGTGCTGAGTACCGACTCGATCCCGACTCTGGTTTCCTCATGCCAAGGATAATCCTCATGATACCCCATGACGACCAGAATCTTTTTGTTCTTCAGATCAATCTCGTCACAGCATGCAGAAGAGACCAGTATCGACAGGACGCAAAATACCAGCAAAGCGTTCAGTGGATAGCGGAAGCGAGGAAACGGCATCATCTGCTCCTTTTCCGTAGCAGTTAAATTAGATTATTTACATGATTATTCGCCAACGTGCAAGAAAAATAAAAGTGTTCCCAAGCAGACCGCTCAGAGATTAACAAGGATACAATGACTTCTGAAAACCGATTTCAGCTTGCAGATGGGCGGGTTTAAGCACGGCTTCAGGACTGACATAGCGTACTTCACATTCAAGTTCGAATCCGATCTGCTGATGCACGGTTTTTCTAATCAGTTCGATTAACGCCAAAACGTCAGCGGAACTGGCACCGCCTTGATTAACGATAAAGTTGGCATGTTGGCGAGAAACCTCCGCCTGCCCGACGCGGGTTCCTTTCAGGCCGGCATCCTCGATGATTTTCCCTGGCGGACCAACGCTGGCATGCATTTCAGCGGTACTGAGAAACACTGAACCACAGTTCGGAAGTTTACGCGGAAACTTCTGCCGACGCATACGCAAATCATCGATCATTTCACGCCGCACTTCATCCAAATCTCCCTGAGGGCACTCAAGCTCAGCCTCGACCACAACGCAGCCGGTCCCCTGCAGATCACTGTGCCGGTAGGAAAAGGCGCAGTCCTCTCGGTTCAAGTGCCGCACTTCTCCTTGCGCATCGACAATCGTCACCCGCACAATGTTCTCTCCAATCCCTTTGCGCTGGCTGCCGCCGTTCATCATCACCAGTCCGCCGAGGGTTCCGGGAATACCGACCGTGTGTTCCAGCCCGGTCAACCCGGCACGCATCGACAAACGCGCCAATTGCGGAACCCAAGTTCCGCCACCGGCGATAATCTTCTGCCCCTCGATACGGATCGAACCGAGCGCTGCACCGATCTTCATTACAACGCCACGTACCCCGGCATCGTCGAACAACAGGTTGGTCCCCTGCCCGATCACCACCAGTGGAACTTGGTATTCCTTCACCAACTTCACTACGGTTGCAACCTGCGCAACCGATTCCGGTTCAACAAACAGGTCAGCAGAACCGCCGATCTTCCAGCTGTTGTGTTTTGCCAGTGGAGCGTTCTCAGTGATCTTGCCGACCCCGGCGGCAGCTATTTTCTGTAGTCCTTCCGTCATCTGTTGGCCCTACGAAAATCGACCACCTGCAGTTGAACTGAACTTTGCCCGCGCCAGCGGTTGATGCCAGGCCGAAACAACAGATCGACTTCATCCGACAGTTCTTCGAATCGTTCGGCCATACCGAAGGCGATACAACCAAGTTGCAGATTATCCCGCTCGACGTCAAACTTGAGATGCTTCTCGCCTAAAATCCTCGGTGCAATCACGCTGCAGTTTTCGGCATAAAAAGCAGGCTGCGGATTTCCTGCCCCGAAGGGTTGCAAAGTTTCCAGCTCCGCAACCTGTCTCATGCTCAAATCGGACAATCGGCATTGCCCGTCATGGGAAATTTTCGGCACCAGATCTTCAGCAGTCAATTCCCGGCGAGCGACCTGCTCGAAAAGCTCGGTAAAAACTTCCAGCTTTTCCACGGATAAAGAAAGACCGGCCGCCATTGCATGGCCGCCGAAACCGAACAGTGGCTCGGCACATTGCTGCAAAGCGCGATAGAGATTAAAGTTACTGATGGAACGGCAGGAACCTTTGCCTTGCTCCTTTTCCAAAGAGATCATCACGGTCGGCCGATGATAACGCTCTACCAAGCGGCTGGCAACGATGCCGATCACGCCGGAATGCCAACGCGGATCGGCCAAAACAATGCTGTAGCGCTCTTTTTTCTCCAGTTCTGAGAGACGGCTGATTGCCTGCTCCAGGGTCTGCTGCTCTATCTGCTGGCGGTCACGATTGAAACTATCGAGAAGTTCAGCCAGTTCCTGCACCTCCTGCAGATCGTCGCCGAGCAAAAGTTTGACGCCGAGAGCAGCATCTTCCAAACGGCCGGCGGCATTTAACCGCGGTGCCAGCCGGAAGCCGACCGCTCCACAGGTGACCTGATTGACATCAGCCACCTTTTTCAGGGCCGCCATCCCCGGTCGTGTCCCCTGCTGAAGAAGTTGCAACCCAGCACGCACTAGGATTCGATTGACGCCACTGAGCGGGACAATATCAGCAATCGTGCCTAATGCGACCAGATCCAGACCTTGCCGCAAATCTGGTTCGGGATGATGATTGAAGTAACCGTTTTCACGTAAACGTCGCCGCAGTCCGACCAGCAGAAAAAAGGCTACTCCAACGCCGGACAACTCTGTCCAGGGGAAACGACTACCCGGCAGATGTGGATTGACCAGCGCCAAACAGATTGGCAGTTCATCGGGAGGCTGATGGTGGTCGGTGATGATCAGATCGAGCCCCAGCTCGGAAACAAGATCGGCTTCGGCGTGAGCGGTAACTCCGCAGTCGACCGAGACGATCAATTGGCAACCGTTATCCTTAGCCTGACGGATCGCATCAGCTGAAAGTCCGTAACCATCTTTCATCCGAAGCGGGATATGGTATTCGACCTGCCCGCCCAACTGGCGCAGGGTTTCGACCAGCAGCGTGCAGCCGGTAATACCATCGACGTCATAATCGCCATGCACAGCGATTTTCTCCCGGCGCACCAAGGCCTGTTCCAGGCGGCTGCAAGCAATTGCCATGTCGGGCAACAGACTCGGATCTGGCAAGGTTCCAAGACGGGCATGGATGAATTCCTGACCTTGCTCAGCGGTACAAATCCCGCGCAACAACAAAGCTCGTGCCGTCAGAGGTTGGATAGCGAGCTTTTCAGACAGAAAGTTTACTTCCGCCAGGCTCGGTTCGCTGTCCCGCAGCTGCCAGCGCCGTCCCTTCACCGGTTCCATCGATCCCTCGCATCCGGGTCTGGATTTGAGCGCATCGGCAGATAATCGATGATGCCCAGCCAGTCATCGATCCGGCCGTCATAAAAGCGGGTCGGAAGACTTTTTGCTGTGTGCCCTCCCCAGAAGTTTTTCTTCAGCACCACCTGCTTACGCACCCCTTCACCCAAACTGACTTCGTAGATACGGTTGTCGATAAAACTGTTGTTTTCAATCTTGTAGTCTTGTGGCGCCGAAGAGATGAACAGGCCTTTATCGTTATTGCGGATCAGGTTTTTACAGATGACCGGAGCACCGAAATGGAAACGGATGGCTGCGCCGTTGTTCTCAAACAGATTCTTCTCGATCAACATTTTCGTGTCATGAAAACGGACACCGACCAAGTTGTTAGCAAAGCGAGAATTTTCCACCACCACCCAAGACTCGCGTGCATGCACGGCACTGTCGGCCTGGCGAAAAACGGAATACTCAAACCGGGCTTGGGGCGAACCTTCAATATTGATCCCTCCCCAGCTCCCTGGCGGAGCACTGGCTTCAATATACTGGAAAGAGATCGGCGCATCCGCGGTGCCTTCCGCTAGCAGCTTCCCGCGTACTATCAGTTCACTTCCTGGGAAATAGGGATGCTCGCTCAGCTCATCTTCGCTTGGCGCAAGCGGCAGAAAAAAAACTTTGGTGCCAGGGGCAATAGTGAGGACGGCATCTTCAACCAAAATAACATTCCCCCGCAGATAAACCTCCCCCCGCCATTCGATCTGTCCCTGCAAATCGCCTTGAACGATCGGCTTCATCGCACAAGAGGGGAGCAAACCTAATGGAACCAGCAGCAAAATATAAAACAGCAGACGCAGCAAGAGTCTCGTCATAGAAAGAAGTCAGGCCGGGGCGAACCCCGGCCTGAGTCGATCAATTTATTGTGGTTGTTGAGTCGTTGGTTGATTCTTCAGCGCTTCCAGATCCGCCCGGACCTGCGCTGCACCCGGGCCGCTTGGGTTGATCGCCAGGAATTTTTCCCACGTTTCGATCGTTTTGGAGATATCCTGCAGATCATAACGATAAACGATGCCGAGATTGTAAAGGCTCTGCTGATGGTTCGGATTCAGCTTATTCGCCTCTTCGAAATTCTTGATCGCTTTATCGAACCAACCGAGCCGCCGATACATAACCCCTTGATCAGTCAATATGTTGGGATCGTTCCGGTCCAGTTCCAATGCTTTTTCATAGGCCTCGACTGCCTTCATCGCTTGGTCCGAGTCAAAATAGTTGTGCCCCAACTGAACCCAGGCATTACGATTGGACGGCTCTTTAGCCACGATCCCTTCCAGCATCGAAATCTGTTGCTGATAGTTGACCGCAGGGGCCGCAGGCGGAGCGCCGTTTCCTGCAACCTGGGGGTTTTTATCCTGCATATTGGTGAATATGACTGCGATCAAGCCACCAACAATCAAGGAAACGACGACCAGTAAAATCGTCTCTTTCTTCATCCTCTAACCTCCGCTGATGATCGGTTAAGAACTGGCAGATGCCTTTTTACGCTGCTCCCAGAAGATCAGTACCGGGCTGGCGACAAAAATCGACGAGTAGGTACCAACCAACACACCAACCAGCATAGCAAATGCGAAATTGTGAATCACACCACCACCGAGAACAAACAGAGCCAGTACAACCAACAGGGTTGTCCCCGAGGTCAGCAAGGTTCTCGACAGGGTCTCGTTAACACTGCGGTTGACAATAAACGAAAAATTTTCTTTATGGTGTCTGCCGAGATTTTCGCGGATTCGGTCGTAGACGATGATGGTGTCGTTGAGCGAATAACCGATGATCGCCAGAAAAGCCGCGATGATCGGTAGGTCGATCTCCTTACCGAAGACACTGAAAGCCCCCAGAGTGATCAGCACGTCATGCGCCAAGGCAAGGATCGCACCGACGGCGAAGCGGAATTCGAAACGCCAGGAAATATAAACCAGAATCCCGAGCATGGCATAGAGAATTGCCTGCAGACCTTTGGAACGCAGGTCCTTACCAACCTGCGGCCCAACCATCTCGACCCGGCGGATATCTACGGAGCCATCTTTATAGGTTGATTCCAAGGCCTTTTCAATCTGGTCCGAAAGTCCTTGCAACTCAGCGGAGCTGTTCTCAACCCGGATCAGAAACTCGTTCTGGTTATCACCGAACGACTGCACGACCAGGCTGCCGAGTTCGATCCCGGAGAGCGCCTTTTTAATCGCGGCAGGATCGGTATCCTCAGAAAACTGAACCTGCACCAACGTACCACCAGCGAAGTCGATACCGTAATCGGGACCACCTTTGACCACCAACGAGACAAGTCCGACCAGTATCAAAACCGCGGAAACAATCAGCGCCAGTTTGCGTTTGCCAACAAAATCGAAATTTGTATCAGGCTTGATCAGCTGCATGCCGCAAAAGCCTCCTTATATACTTAGCCGCTTGACTTCGCGGCCCTGCAGGAAAAAGTCGAAAATAACCCGCGACACGAAGATCGCAGTAAACAGCGAGGCAATAATACCGATCGACAGGGTCACGGCAAAACCTTTAACCGGCCCAGTACCAAACTGGAACAGGACCAGGGCCGCCAACAGGGTTGTCAGGTTGGCATCGATAATGGTCAGGAACGCCTTGCCATAGCCGACCTCGAGAGCAATCTTAGGCGCCTTGCCGAGCCGCAGCTCCTCGCGAATCCGTTCAAAAATCAAGACGTTGGCGTCAACTGCCATACCGACAGTCAGCACGATACCTGCCAAACCCGGCAGGGTAAGAGTTGCACCGAACATCGACAGCATCGCCGAGATGAACAGCAGATTAAGAACCAAGGCCACGACAGCTACGACACCAGAAAACTGGTAGTAGATGATCATGGCGACAACCACCAGCAGGCCACCGATCAGGATCGACTTGATCCCCTTGTCGATCGAATCCTGACCAAGGGACGGACCAACGGTACGATTTTCGAGGATTTTCACCGGTGCAGGCAAAGAACCTGCCCGCAGCACAATCGCCAGGTCAGTCGCTTCCTGGGAGGTAAAAGAGCCTGAGATCTGCGCGCTGCCACCAGCAATCCGCTCACGGATCACCGGAGCCGAGTAGACCGAGTCATCCAGCACAATCGCCATCCGCTTCCCAACATTGGCGGCTGTGATCTGATCGAAGCGCTTGGCACCGACGGAGTTAAAATCGATGGCGACATATGGCTCGTTGAAACGGGTATTAATTCGCACGTTGGCATCGGAAAGCAGGTCACCAGTCAACACGGTTTTATCGTATACCACCAGTGGAGTCTCGGTCACCGCACCGGTCGAACGATTAGTGCTCCTCTCGTAAAGCAGCTGAGTTCCTTCCGGAAGCTTTCCGGCAATGGCATCCTGCACATTGGCATCTTCGGCCACCATTTTGAATTCGAGGCGCGCGGTTTTACCGAGCAGCGAGATCGCCCGCTCAGGGTCCTTGACACCGGGCAGCTGAATCAGAATTCGGTTACCACTTTGACGCTGCAGGGTCGGCTCACTGACGCCGAACTGGTCAACCCGGTTGCGCATGGTTTCCAGCGCCTGGCGCACCGCATAGTCCTTGACGTTGGCGATCTCACTGTCGCTCAAGCGATAATGCTTTTCAATATAACCGCCAACTCCACTGAAGGTTTCCGCTTCCAAAGACGGGTAATTTTCGGTCATCAGGGTATCGACCTTGGCCCCCTCTTCTTGATCATAGACGATTATCACCAGGCGGTCGCCCTGACGGCGCTCAATCCGCTTGAAGACAATATCCTTCTCACGCAACTGTGTTTCAACCTGATCAATAATGGTATCGATCCGGCTTTCCACCGCCTTATCGACATCGACACCCAGCACCAAGTGCATCCCGCCCTGCAGGTCGAGACCAAGATGAATCGGGTCGAAAGTATTAAGCCACCACTGCGGCAGGCTGTCCCGCATCAATGTCGGGGCCATGGCGAAAAGTGACAGGAGCAGGCAGAAGATTATTAGGCCACCCCTGAGTTTTAGACTATTGGACATCTGCGTCGTATCTCCCTTTAGATATCAACATGTCTGGTCAAAAGACCATCTGTTTTCCGTCCGGTCGGGCAAAAGACTATTGCTTGACCTCGGTGATGGCCGAACGGTTCATTTTCATCTTCACCCCGGTGGCAACCTCGAGGACGATGGTGGCCTCTTCAACGGAAGAGATTTTGCCGTGGATGCCGCCTGCAGTGACAATCTGATCACCCGGCTTGAGGTTACTAACCAATTCCTTATGTTGCTTGGCCCTTTTCTGCTGTGGACGAATCAGCAGAAAGTAAAAAATCGCGAACATCGCGACCAGCATGATCAGCCCTTCATACCCCTGCTGACCTTGCGCTGCACCGTTCCCTGCCATTGCGAATGCTTCTGTTGCCATAAGTAGAGTTCCTCCCGTTGCGTGTTCAGTGCCAAAAACAGAGACTGGCAAAAATAAAAAAATTACTGGTTTCTTTTCCGATAAAACTCGGCTCGAAATTCAGTAAAGTTCCCGCTCTCAAGAGCCGACCGAATTCCCGCCATGAGTTGTTGATAATAATAAAGATTGTGGTGCGTGTTAAGTACTGATGACAGAATTTCTCCACTCATAAACAAATGCCGCAGGTACGCCCGACTGTAATTGCGGCAGACATAGCAATCGCAGTCAGGATCGATCGGCTGCTTATCTTCGCGGTATTTCGCCTGTTTGATGCTGATCTTGCCGAAGTTGGTGAACAGATTGCCGTTGCGCGCGTTGCGGGTCGGCATAACGCAGTCAAACATATCACAACCGCGCGCCACACCCTCTACTAAATTTTCCGGAGTGCCGATCCCCATCACGTAGCGCGGTTTACCCTCCGGCAAAAGTGGCAGGGCAAACTCCATCATCTCGTACATAAGCACAGTTTCTTCACCCACCGAAAGACCGCCCAGTGCATACCCCTCGAAGCCAATTTCCAAAAGTTGCTCGGCACTTTGGCGACGCAGATCAGTATGCATTCCCCCCTGGACAATGCCGAACAGGGCAGAATCGCAAGAACAGGCCGGCATCGCTTTCCGGCAACGCTTGGCCCAACGGGCAGACAGGTTGGTCGAGTCTATCACATACTTGCGTTCAGCCGGATGCGGGATACACTCGTCAAACACCATGATGATATCCGAGCCGAGCGCCTGCTGAATCTCAATCGACAGCTCCGGGGTCAGCAGATGTTTGCTGCCGTCGAGGTGCGATTGGAAGGACGCCCCCTCTTCGCTAATCTTGCGAAGCTCGCCAAGGCTGAACACCTGAAAACCGCCGCTATCTGTCAGAATCGGCCGATCCCAGTTCATAAACTTATGCAGTCCACCGAGCTGCTGCACCAGTTTGTGGCCGGGCCGCAAATAGAGGTGGTACGTGTTGGCCAGAATGATCTGGGCACCGATTTCTTTGAGCGCCTCCGGCAACAACCCCTTGACCGTTCCTTGGGTCCCGACCGGCATAAAAACAGGCGTATCAATAACGCCACGCGCAGTTGTGATCCGCCCGCGCCGCGCTTGTGATATGCTGTCCTGTTTTAATAGATCGTATCTAAATGCGGACAATGCTCCGCCGCTCCTTGTTAGTAGATCAGCATGCAGTCGCCGTAGCTGAAAAAACGGAACCGCTCTTCAACCGCACGACGATAAGCAGACAGAATAAATTCGCGACCGCCAAAGGCGGACACCAACATCAGCAGCGTCGATTTCGGCAGGTGAAAGTTGGTGATCAATGCATCGACCAGCTTAAAACGATAACCGGGATAAATAAAAATATCGCTCTCTCCCCGTCCTGCCTGCAACCTGCCATCCTTGGTTACCGCCGTCTCGAGGGTTCGGGCGCTAGTGGTTCCCAACGCGAAAATACGGCGACCTTCCCGACGGGCCCGATTCACGGCATCCGCCGTCGCCTGCGGAACATGGTAGATCTCGCTATGCATCTTATGCTGCGACACATCCTCTACCCGCACCGGCAAAAAGGTTCCCAGACCGACATGCAATGTCAGCGAGCAAATCTCTACCCCTATATTACGCAAGCGCTGCAATATCTCTTCAGTGAAGTGCAAGCCGGCTGTCGGCGCTGCGACCGCTCCTTTTTCGCGGGCAAAAACGGTCTGGTACCGGGAACGGTCGTCTTGGCTATCTTCACGTTTGATATAGGGCGGCAATGGTAGATGGCCGATTTTCTCGACCAGTTGCATGAAGTTGCCGTCGCAGTGAAATCTTACCCGGCGGTAAGGCGACTCCACTTCCTCTAAGATTTCCCCTTGTAACCCAGCCTCCAACTCGACCAGAGTCCCTGGCTTAGGTGCCCGTGAGCTCTTGGTCAGGCAAAACCACTCTTCCGCCGCTTCGGTCTGCATATCCCGCCGAACGAGGAAAATCTCGACCTTCCCGCCAGTCTGCTTCTGCCCCAATAAGCGTGCCGGGATAACCTGGGTATCGTTCAGGACCAGTAGATCTCCAGAACAGAAAAAGTTCGGCAGATCACTAAAATTTCCACAGGAGACCCGTTTTGTTTCTCTTTCCAAAGACATTAAACGCGACGTATCACGTCGCGCAGCCGGCTGTTGAGCGATCAACTCTTCCGGCAGAGCAAAATCGAAATCATTTAGCTGCATCAGTACTTTCCAAACGGTAAAACCAGCGACCTAGAGAATCATAATCAAAAATCAAAGTCAATTGCTTTCCACGGTGCTCTTGTAGGACCTTTTCCCCAGATTAGAATTGCTGCTTTTTTTCTAAAATACCGTATTATACACATGAATACCATTTATCGATGATCGCGTTTAACACACAGAAAAGTGTATATCGACAAATATCGTTGCCGGAGAAAGATTCCCGTGCCAGAGGCCTGCAGCGTGCGCCATCTCCAGCAATCCGGCAACCTGCTCGATAAGTTCCAGGCTTCGGCGAACCGGGAAAGGGCTTGCGAGACAATCCTTCAGAGAGATGCCGACTGGAAATGGATAAACACAATAACTGTGACTAACCGTTGCTTCAGCAGCCAACAGGCCAATCTGCCCGGAGAAAGACTGACCGATCAACAGGTTCGCCTGATCAATAGATACCTTGCGGGCTTTTTTCCCGCAGTCAGTTCAGCGGGAAACAGCAGCATGCGGGCAGCGTCCCCCACGGGTCCTGCGACCTGATATATCACAAATAATGGGTTTTCGTTGAGCGGCGTGACAACCTGATAGTCAGCTATGGAGTGACCGCATGCCAACATAAAAATGCTCCCACAGCAAAGACAAATCAACTGATAGTTTCACGATTATCCAGTCTGAAAAACTAGGGGAAAAGTGGTACGATTCCGAGTCCTAGCTGCTCCTTAACGCCGCAGATCAAATTCATATTCTGTACCGCTTGACCAGCAGCGCCCTTGACCAGGTTATCGATCACTGACACGACTATCACACGCCCAGTCCTCTCATCACTGACCACGCCGATATCACAGAAGTTTGTGCCACGGACATAGGCAACATTCGGCAACTCCCCACTAGGCATTACCCGCACGAACTTTTCCTTGCCATAAAAAGATTGATACAGCCCGATAAGTTCAGCGGTGTTCTCCTCCCCGCGCAGGGTCGCATACATTGTTGACAGGATTCCCCGGTTGATCGGCAATAAATGCGGAGTAAAATTGACCAGAACCGGACTTCCGGACAAAACCGTCAAGGTTTGTTCGATTTCAGGAGTGTGCCTGTGACTAGCCACTCCATAGGCCTTAAAACCCTCATTAACTTCGCAATAGAGGCTTCCTTGCTTGGCTCCCCTCCCGGCCCCGCTAGTTCCCGACTTGCTGTCGATCACCAGGGTCGAAGGATCGACCAGATCGTACTTTAGCAAGGGTGCCAAGCCGAGGGCAACGCTGGTTGGATAGCAACCGGGATTGGCAATCAATCTCGCTCCCGCAATTTCCGACCGAAACAGCTCCGGAAGACCGTAGATCGCCTCGGCCAAAAGCTCCGGGCTGCTATGTTCCTGATACCAGTGCTCATAAACCGCCTGATCCTTCAAGCGGTAATCTGCCGACAAATCGACAACCTTGCAACCGGCGGCAAGAAAACCCGGAATAACATCCATCGCCGACTTGTGCGGCAGGGCAGTAAATACCAACTCCGACTTTGCGGCAATCGCGTCAACATCGAGCGACTCGCAGACCAGTTCACAAAAACCGGTCAGCGAAGGAAAAGCCCGGCTGATCGGCAAACCTTCATGCTGCCGAGATGTAACACAGGTTATCTCTACCTCGGGATGGCCGATCAAAAGCCGAATCAATTCAACGCCGGTATACCCACTAGCTCCGACTACAGCGACTTTCAACATAGTTATTTCCCTATCTCCCATTCACAAAGGAATGGAATCTAAACCGTAATAATTGTTATGCATAATAGCTATTGAACCGGCCCTTGTCGACCCCGGATAAAAAAAGAGGGAAACCCGTCAGGCTTCCCTCTTTTGATCGAACAATCTGCTGTACGAAACAGCCTGTAGCGCTTAACGCTTGGAGAACTGGAAGCTCCGGCGCGCTGCACGGCGGCCATACTTTTTCCGTTCTTTGACGCGGCTGTCACGAGTAATGAAGCCTGCCTTCTTCAGAACGGCACGCAGTTCAGGATCAATCTCCAGCAGAGCACGGGTGATGCCATGCTTAATGGCTCCTGCCTGGCCAGAAGCACCGCCACCGCAGACGTTGACGTAGATGTCATACTTGCCTGCATTGTCGGTCAGTTCAAGCGGCTGACGAACCACCATCTTGGAGGTTTCGCGACCGAAGAACTCATCTATAGTGCGCTTGTTAATGGTGATCTCGCCGCTACCCGGCTTCAACCAGACACGGGCGATTGAGGTTTTTCTTTTACCAGTTGCGTAAAACTTCTGCTCAGCCATCTAGCTATCTCCTAAATCTTCAGTTCTTTAGGCTGCTGGGCGGCATGAGGATGTTCGCCACCGGCGTAGACCTTGAGTTTTTTGAACATCTTGCGACCCAGCTTGCTCTTGGGCAGCATACCCTTAACAGCCGACTGCAGAACCATCTCCGGTTTTTTAGCAAGCAGCTTCTCTGCGTTGATCTCACGGATACCACCAGGGTAACCAGTATGGTGGTAATATTTCTTGTCGGCCAGTTTGTTACCGGTCAATTTGACCTTATCGGCATTCAGCACAACAACGAAATCGCCAGTGTCAACGCTCGGGGTGTAGATTGGCTTATGCTTGCCACGCAAAACGCGGGCAATTTCAGTCGCGGCGCGACCGAGGACGACGTCCTCAAGATCGACCACGTACCAAGCTCTCTTGATATCTTGCTCTTTAGCGATTTGAGTACTCATCGCGTTCCTCTCCAGATTTACATATCTTTAGGGGTTGTGGGGCTCACAAAGCGGAAAAGGTATCCGACTTGCCCCTCACTGTCAAGGGAATTCGACAGCAAATCCTAGAATATTTCGGCAATATTTCAGCGGCTTAATCGATCCGTCAATACTCGACTTCCATCAGGCACAAACCCTGGGCTGGAGCGGTCAGCGCCGGGCCGATTTCCATGCTACCGCACAGCAGCTTTTCGACATCGATGACTGGGCGCTTTCCACGGCCGATTTCCACCAGAGTGCCGATCATCATCCGCACCATGTTTTTCAGAAAACCGGATCCGCAGACATCGATATACAACATTTCTCCCTCTTCGATCAGATCTACTGAAAATATCCTCCGCCAGGTTGTTTCCGCTGCACAGCCGCTGGTACGGAAGGCGGCAAAATCATGCTCGCCGACGAACTGTTGGGCCGCCCTGCGCATACTTACCATATCGAGAGGCTGCCGAATCTGCCAACTGGTACGTCGCTGCAGCGGCGAGCGCACCTCAGTACGCATCAAGCTGTAACGATAGCGTTTCCTCTTTGCCGAAAAACGGGCATGAAAATCATCATCGACAATCTCGGCCTTGCGAACGGCGATGGTGACCGGCAAAAATCGATTCACCCCTTCTCGCCAGGCGCTTAACGGCAGTCCCCGATCCGAATCGAAGTGGCAAACCATGCCGAGTGCGTGCACACCAGCGTCAGTTCGTCCAGAGGAATACACCCGCACCTTTTCTCCCAGCAATTGCTCCAGAGCGAGTTCAACCCGCTGCTGGATTGAAACCCCATTCGGCTGCACCTGCCAGCCAACGAAATCGGTGCCATCATATTCTATCGTTAACTTGATTCTAGCCATCTAAACCATCCAGATTAGAGCCAGCAAAAAGATTCCAACAGCAAAAACAACTCAATCATAGCGCGTCAAACGACGATCACAGTCCTCATGAGTCGCGATTTTTGCCTGAACTCCGAAAGGGATCTCCTCCGCCAATCGATCAGCCAGATCAATCAGGTGCATCAGCAGAGGAGCAACCAATACAGCCCTGCCCTTGAGCCCCGCGAACCCTTTGGAAACCTCAGACTCATCCTGAAGCTGGGCCACCTCTTCACAAATGATCGAAAAAAAAACTGTATTCCAAGGATCCGCCCCACTGCAGCTTTTCGAACCGACAATCCAAAGCGTTGCAACAGTTGGTTATCGACCAGCAAACCACTCAACAGGCCATCATACGAAAGCCACTTGGTACCAAGCAGGGTGCGACTGGGAGTAAAATACAGATGCAACAGCCCGGCAACCATTCATTGTCGAGAAAAGATTGCCCAGCAAAAGGCAGGGCAACAGCAAATTCAGGCGAGGGTCAAGCTGATGCAGGTTGCTGCCGCCTGCCCGGCAAACTCCCGGATATGCTTGTCCAAAACTCGGCATAAAACTGCATCAGGGGACGCAATCGCCCCCTGATCGAGATAGACCTCAAACGACCGAGGCCGCCATAAACTTAGAGACGTGCGATAATCGCATCACCTATTTCAACGGTATTGACCTTCTTCTCGCCTTCTTTTCCCTGATAGATATCACCAGTACGATAACCGTCGTTGAGAGTCTTTTCGACCGCAGCGTCGATTGCGTCAGCTGCTTCTACCATCCCGAAGGAGTAACGCAGCATCATCGAGGCAGAAAGAATTTGGGCGATCGGATTGGCAATCCCCTGCCCGGCTATATCGGGAGCGCTGCCGCCGGACGGCTCGTACATACCGAAGGAACCTTCCGCCAGCGACGCGGAAGGGAGCATGCCGAGGGAACCGGTCAGCATGGCCGCTTCGTCGGAAATAATGTCGCCGAACATGTTGCCACAGAGCATTACGTCAAACTGCTTCGGCCAGCGTACCAGCTGCATCGCGGCGTTATCGACATACATATGTGACAACTCGATATCCGGATATTCCTTGGCGACCCGCTCGACAGTTTCACGCCAGACAACCGAGGTCGACAGCACGTTCGCCTTGTCGATGGAGCAGACTTTCTTGCCCCGCTTGCGGGCAGCCTCGAAAGCGACGTGGGAGATTCGCTCAATCTCAGCATCCGAATATTTCATGGTGTCGAAACCGGTGCGAGCAACGCCTTCACCCTCGATTCCCTTCGGCTCGGCGAAGTAGATACCACCGGTCAGCTCACGCACCACCAGCAGGTCGAAACCACCATCAATCACCTCTTCCTTCAAACTGGATGCCCCGGTCAAGGCCGGGAAAATGATTGCTGGGCGCAGGTTGCAGAACAGACCGAAAATCTTGCGCAACGGTAGCAGCGCACCCCGCTCTGGCTGCTCGTCGGGTGGCAGGCTTTCCCACTTCGGGCCACCGACGCTACCGAACAGAATGGCCTCGGAGGCCTTGCAGATTTCTACGGTGCTGTCGGGCAGCGCCTTGCCTTCATTATCGATACCGGCACCACCAACGTTGGCGGTAGTGCGCTCGAATTTCACATGGAATTTTTTTTCAATCGCGTCGAGCACTTTAAGTGCTTCGGCCATAACCTCAGGCCCAATCCCATCACCGGGCAAAACTGCAACCTTGTAAGTCGATGCCATTTCAATTTCTCCTCAAATAATTTAAAACCCCACACGGCGGGGCGAAACGGCTAAGACTATAGGAAGGGCCTGTTTTTTTGTCAATTTTTTTGTTTCA
>NZ_QKAP01000028.1 GCF_003247215.1 Malonomonas rubra
TATTGGCTTGAGTTGCCGGTTGCAGCTTGAACAGGTTGGCCTGAAAGTTAACTCGATTGCTCAGGCAAAGGAGTGCACCTGCTGTCATCCAGAGTTACTGTTCTCTTATCGCAGGGACAACGGCAAGACCGGTCGGCAGATAGGATTTATCAAATTGTCCAAGTGAATGGCTTGAGTTGAAAAAGGGATCGCGTAATGCGGTCCCTTTTTTTGTTGGCGATAATCGCTAAATAGTATCTTTATGTTTTTTTGTTTGAAAGTCAGGTTTTTGTCAGAAGTAGCAGCTATACTTAAAGGAAAAATTTGACGTAAACAGTTTATATATTATTCCGGAGGGGGGAAGCCCTGATCAGCAATTTGCTTATCAGGGCTTTTCGTTTTTACGGAGGTTGTTTGCGTGCCGTGTCCAGCTGGTTTGGCGATGAGGGCTGGACGCGATTTTGCCTGCCCTTAAATTGTTATATTAAAAACATTGCTCTTTGATGACTTGTATAATATGTTTATACGGATTTATTTATGCGATCTGCAAAAGCTATCGTAGCTGCCGGTTTTTAGCTGGTTGTGAATTTCCAGGAGTAATTATGACGATGAAGAAGAGAGTTTTAAGTAGTATGGTTGCCGTTATGTCGGTGTTTGTGTTGGCGTTGCCCGCACTTGCCAATCCGCATAGCAAGTATGTGAAGGGCCCAGTAACGGATGCCAGTGAGATTATTGCTCAGTGTATCGGTTGCCACGAAGAGGCTGCTGACGACATCATGAAGACCCCTCACTGGACGTGGCAGCGGGAACAGGCCGTACACGGGAAAACCGTGATGCTCGGCAAGATCAATGCGGTCAATAACTTCTGCATGACGACAGTCAGTAACCGAGTGCATTGCAGCGAGTGCCATATTGGTTTCGGCTGGGCAGATGAGAATTTTGATTTCAGCGACAAGACCAAGGTGGACTGCCTGTCCTGTCACGATACTACCGGTACCTATCACAAGGATGGTAATAACTCCGGTTGGCCGACCGAGCATGTTGATATCCTGCGGGTTGCGCAGAATGTCGGTTTGCCAAGTCGGGTGACCTGCGGTAGCTGTCACTTCACCGGTGGCGGTGGCGACGCGGTTAAGCATGGTGATCTCGATTCGACCCTGGAATACCCGGAGCGGACCACCGACGTACATATGGATGCTGAAGGAAACGACTTCCCGTGTCAGAAGTGCCACACCTCTGAAAACCACCTGGTGATGGGTGCCAACATGGCGACCTCTCCAGATGGCAAGAATGTTTTCGGATGCAGCAAGTGTCATGGTTCTGAGCCTCATGTTGAGTCACGTCTCAACAAGCACACCGAAGCGATCTCCTGCCAGGCTTGCCACATTCCGTTCTATGCCAAAGAGCAACAGACCCAGATGGATTGGGACTGGTCGACCGCTGGCCGCGAAAGTGATCCGCAGGGTGTTGACCGTAAGACCGTCAAATACCGCAAGACCATGGGCACCTTGACCTGGCAGAAAAAGGTTGCTCCGACCTATGCCTGGTTCAACGGCAAATCTGACGTCTACCTGGCTGGGGAGAAAATCGACCCGAATGTGCCGACCAAACTGACTGCTCCGCTCGGCGATCGTAACGATCAGACCGCCAAGATCCACCCGTTCAAGATCCACAGCGGCAAGCAGGCCTACGATGCCAACAACAAGTACTTCGTGACTACACACACTTACGGTGAAGACGGCTTCTGGACCACCTTCGACTGGCAACGCTCGATCAAGTTGGGGATGGCCGAGAGCGGCATGAATTACAGCGGCGAATACGGTTTTGCTCCAACCGAGATGTACTGGCGGATCGACCACATGGTTTCGCCGAAGGAACAAGCCCTGCAGTGCCTCGATTGCCATGGCGACAACGGCCGAATGAACTGGGCTGAACTCGGCTACAAAGGCGATCCGATGAGCAACCCCAAGTGGGCACGCAACAAATAAGTCAATAACAGAAACATTGCGTAGGAAAAGGGCTGCCTTACAGTGGGCGGCCCTTTTTTATGCGAAATCAGGACTGCTGTGGAAGAGATTATTTGCGCCAGAAAGAGGGGAAAAACAGCACCAGAACGGTAAAGAGTTCCAACCGCCCCATCAGCATGCAGATAATCAGGACTGATTTTCCGAAAACAGGCACGTGGGCGAAGTTGTCAACCGGTCCGACCGAGCCGAGACCGGGACCGATGTTAGAGAGGCAGGCGATAACCGCGGCCCCACCCGAAACCAGGTCCATGCCACAGGCTGCCAGCAGCAGCGAAGCGAAAACAAAACTGCCGATAAACAGGGCGAAGAAACCGAGAATCGATTGCAGCACTTCGCGGTCGACGGGGCGATTGCCCAGCTTGACCAAGCGGATCGCACGCGGGTGAATCAACCGAAAGACTTGAACCTGGGCATGTTTGAACAGCAGCAGGATGCGCACGACCTTTATTCCGCCTCCGGTCGAACCGGCGCAGCCGCCGATAAACATCAGCAGAACCAGAATGTATTGGGTCAGAATCGGCCAGGTTTCATAGTCGGCAGTACCGAATCCGGTTGTCGTGATGATCGACGCCACCTGGAAGATCGAGTAGCGGAAATTTTCTCCCAATTGCAGGTAGGTGCCATGGTACCAGTTGAAGCCGATGATGATGGCGGTCGCCGTGACGATAATTCCAAAATAAAACCGGAGTTCTTCGTTGCTGTGAAAATCGCGCAGTTTTCCGCGCAGCAGATGAAAGTGCAGGGTAAAGTTGACTCCGGCCAGAATCATGAAGAGGGTGATGACGCCATCGATATAGCTACTGTCGTAGGCGGCTACCGAAGCATTTCTGGTCGAGAAGCCGCCGGTTGCCAGGGTCGCGAACGAATGGCAGATCGCATCGAAAAAGCTCATGTCGCCGAGCATCAGCAGCAAGGTTTCTGCCACCGTCAGCAACAGGTAAACCCCCCAGAGCAGGGTTGCCGTGTCCTGGATTCGCGGGCGCAATCGGTCGGCGGTTGGTCCGGGGACTTCTGCTTTGAACAGCTGCATGCCACCGACGCCGAGCATCGGCAGGATCGCCAGCGACAGCACGATAATGCCCATACCACCGAGCCAGTGAGTCAGTGAGCGCCAGAACAGCAGACTTTTCGGTAGAGATTCGATTTCGGTCAAGATCGTCGAGCCGGTGGTGGTGAAGCCGCTCATGGTTTCGAAAATGGCATCGACGGGGGCAGGAATCGCCCCTGAAAAAATGTAGGGCAAGGCGCCGAATAGGGCGAAAAAGGCCCAGCCGAAAGTGACTACAGCGAACCCTTCCCTGACCGATAGCTCTTTTGAACTCTGGCAACCATAAAACAGAACACCGCCAACGCTGAAGCAGGTGAGCGCTGAATAAAGGAATGGCAGCCAAGCACCGTCACGATAAAAAAGTGAAAAAGGAATCGGCACCAGAAGGGTGCCGCCCAGATAGAGCAGCAGGGCACCGAGAATCCGCAGGGTCAGTACGAGATTCATTCAGGAAAAAAACCTTTCAACCTTCTGTAGCGCATCTGGGAGGGCAAAGATAACCACCCGATCGCCTTCCTCTAGTTGGCTTTTGCCGGTTGGAATTTCGTAATCAACGCCTCGGACAATGGCACCGATAATTGCGCCGCGCGGGAAATGCAGTTCGCTTAAGGGGATGTGCAAAAGGCCACTGTCTTTTTTGATCTCAAATTCGAGTACCTCTGAATCGCTGTCTTCGACGGCGGTCAGGGAGATGATCTCCCCACGACGGACGAATTTGAGGATGGTGCTGGCTGCAGCCATGCGCGGTGAAACGCAGGCATCTATCCCTAATTCAGAGGCCAGGTCGATTAATTCCGGTTGACTGACCAGCGCCAAGGTCCTTTTGACCGAGTGCTGCTTGGCCAACAGGCAGGTGAGGATGTTGGTCTGGTCGTTGTCGGTGACCGCGACAAAAACGTCAGCATCTTCCATCCCCTCATCCAGCATGGTTTGCAGGTCAAGCCCCTCAGCATTAATGACTACCGCTTTGTGCAGTTCTTCGGCCAGTTTGTAGCAGCGTTCTTCGTTTTTTTCGATCAGCTTGGTATTGAATCTCTGGCGCTCCATGTTCTGGGCGATTTGGAAACCGATTCTGTTGCCGCCGAGAATGAATGCACGATGGGTTGCTTTGCCAGCTGTTTTTTCTGACTGCAGGAGATAATTGATTGCCGGAAGTTCGTTCTGGTGGGCAAAGATATAAATCCGGTCGCCCGCCTGAATAGAATCTTCTCCATATGGGATAATCGTCTTTTTGCCTCGATTGATGGCGACGACGACAAACTTGTACATGCCGCGCAGTTCGCCTAACTCGGCAAGAGTGAGGTTGCAGATCGGACTGTCTTCGGTGATACGGTACCCTTGAAAATGGATCTGTCCTTCGGCGAATTCGGCAACATCGAAAGCACTTGAGGTGCAGGCCAGTTTGAAAAGTTCTTCGGCCACTGCATCTTCTGGGTTGATCAGCAGGTCGATGCCAAGCTTCTCTTTAGAGAGGATTGCCTTGGTACCGGTGTATTCGATGCTTTTGGTTCGTGCTACGCGGGTTGGGACTTCGTATTCGCGGGCCAGTAAACAAGCTAGGATGTTGACCTCGTCCATGTTGGTAACGGCTATGAAGATGTCGGTATCTTTAATGCCCGCCTGCTCCAGGATTTCGGCGCTGGCGCCGTTGCCGCAGACGCCGAGAACGTTCAGGCGATCTTGGGCGCGCTCAATCATTTCGTCGTTCTGGTCAACCAGGGTGACGGCGTGCCCTTCGCGCGAGAGCCGGTCACATAGGAAGTAACCGACTTGACCGGCGCCGATGATAAGGATTTTCATAAATTGATCTCTTGTTGACTGATTTTCTGAAAACGCAACTTGATAAAATCGCATAAATCGAAAAATTGTGCAATAATCCGCCCATTGCCATTAGGAAAGAGATCTTGGGATATGGACGATTTTTTCATTCAGATTGATGACGCGACCATCCGTCGGGAAAGAGAAAAAGCTCGTGCCCTGCGGAAGCAGAATTGGTGGCAGAACCGCATTGCTAAAGGAGTTTGTCACTATTGTAGGAAAACGGTGCCGCCGAAGGAGTTGACCCTTGATCATCTGGTGCCGTTGGCGCGGGGGGGGAAGAGCAGCAAAGGCAACTGTGTTCCGTCGTGCAAGGACTGTAACAACCAAAAGAAGAATCTGCTTCCGCTGGAATGGGATGAGTATCTACAAAAGTTGAGAAACGAATAGAGGTTACGGCAGAGGTTTTATGGCGAGTTCTGCTGTCTGGAAAGATGGTCATTGCTTGGGAGATTCCTTAAATCATTCAGGGCCTATTTCTTCAAGTATTAGCAGGACAGCTTTTTCAATCTTTTCCGTGGAGATAATAAACCGAGTAGTTCGCGGTCCGGAAACGGTATCCAGATCTTGGCAAGCGGGTATTCTATGATGGGCAATACCCGTTTTATACGTCTCCTCAACGGTGTTCCTGACGACACAACTCAGGCAATGTAGAGTCTCCCCACAACCACCTGGCTCTTTTGAATGCAAACAGCCGAACACTTGTCCGCCTAAGTATCCTTCTATCTTTGTGATGTTTTTGGAGAGCACTTCTTGCCCTGAATCGTTGACGGTGATTATCCTGCCATCTTGATCAACAACGAGAACTGGTTCGCTAAAACTCTGCAGATAGTTTGTGAGAGAGCGCCCAAATCTGCTCATGGATATTTCTAAGCATTTACGACACAATCCATGACTGATCAATTCCTCTGGATTCTCCAGTTGATCTGGGGGACGTAACTCTGTCTGACATTCGAAGCAAATATAACGAATCATTTCTCTGGTTCTTTTCGAAAAGCTTTGCAGTCTTTATAGAGAGATTATTCCCTGGTTGGGAGACCTTTAAATATGGTTTTTGGAAAGGTAACCCAGACCACGAAGCTGGCGAAAGTAAATTGAGCGCCACATTTTCAGTGACGCCCAATTTATTATGCCGCAATTTTTACCAACACCTTTACGATGGGGCATCAGGGAGGTTGTCGTATTTTTTTATTATGCCGCCGGCATCTGGCGGTAGTCACGAGCTTTGATGTAAAGTTTGTGATACTGTGCGGCAGAGTTTGTCCAGCTGAAATCCTGGCTCATGCCCCGTTTGACTAGGGTCAACCAGCGACTTCGCTGTGGATAAATCTCCAAGGCGCGATCGAGCGCCGCCAGTAGCTCGTCCTTATCCAAATTGGCAAAGGTGAAGCCGTAGCCGCTACGGGGGCTCTGATCCGCATCAATGACCGTGTCGGCAAGACCTCCGGTCTTGCGCACGATCGGCAGCGCGCCATACTGAAGAGCGATCATCTGGGTCAGCCCGCACGGTTCGTAACGGCTCGGAACCAGTAGCATGTCGCTGGCGGCAAAGATCCTGCGCGACAGCCCTTCATCGAAGGTCAGGGTGATGGAAACCTTGTCTGGATTCTGCTTCTGTTGTGCATTCCAGAAGGCGGTTGTCTCTCGATCCCCGGAACCGAGCAGGACGAATTGGATGTCGCGCACCATCAGCTGGTCCCACGCCTGTTCAATCAGGTCGATCCCCTTCTGTTTGTCGAGGCGGCTTATAACCGCGACGATCGGAACATCGTGGCGCATTTCCAGACCGAGCTCTTTTTGCACCAGTCTTTTACAGGCGCGTTTGCCATTGAGATTCTCGACATTGAACGGCGTTGGCAGCGCCGGATCGAGGGCCGGATCCCACAAGCGCCCATCGAGGCCGTTAATTATGCCGTGCAGGTCGTCCGAGCGCTCACGCAGAATGCCGTCGAAACCGTGTCCCAGATCCGGGCTCTGTATCTCTTCACAATAGGTTGGGGAGACGGTGTTGATGACGTCTGAATAATTGATCCCCCCTTTGAGTACCGACAAATTACCAAAAAATTCCATCCCTTTGGCGGAGTCGACCGACTCCTGCAGCCCCAATTGCGGGATCAGCTCTTTTGAGAATATCCCTTGGTAGCCAAGGTTGTGGATGGTCAGTAACGTAGAGATGTTTCCATAGAAGGGGTTGTGGCGGTACTCGGTCCGTAACAGAATCGGGATAAAGCTGGTTTGCCAGTCGTGCAGATGGATGACATCCGGCCGGAAGTCTAGCCGCCTGATCAGCTCCAGTACGGCACGGCAGAAGAAACCGAACCGTAGGCTGTTATCTGGATAGTCGCCATCGGCTGTTCCGTAGAGTGGATTTCGGTCAAAGAACTGCGGGCAATCGATGAACCAGAACGGCACCCCTTCATGGGTGGTCTGTTTTAAGCTGCCGCGATAGTTTTTCCCTTCAAGGTTGATCTCAACACTCTTGCGCCCCTTACGCAGACCCAACCCGCTCCGTTCAGCTGAACGGTGACAGGGCATAATGACTCGGACGTCGTGTCCCAGTTGCCGAAGCGCTTTTGGCAGGGAACCGGCAACGTCGGCAAGCCCTCCTGTTTTGGCGAACGGCGTTGCTTCAGGGGTAACAAAAAGAATCTTCATTGCGTGCTCTTCTCCTGTTGCTGCAGGCAGAACCGGGTCTGGTTCTGCACCGGAGTCGAGGTTATGCAAGAAAATGTCCACTTGATAGCCGGTAATTGTTGCTAGCTCGCGAATGGCGAAAAGGTTAATTAAGCTCTCCTTGTGTTTTTGAGTCAACGTATCAAAATCACGTTGCCCGTCCATATGAGAATTGAAAATTAATATCAGGAAAAAGATGTTTAGAAGCTGCTCGAAGGCCTCTTTGTTGAAGTAGTCTTCTTCATTATAATAATTACATTTTAGGATATTTCTCCATTCCGGGTGGTTATATAGCCGATCGAGCCAATTATAATGAGAATTTTCAGCTGCTAGGAAATGATAATCAGCAAAGCCGGATACCTGGTTGATGAGTTCTTCACTGAGCGAAGAGCTGGTTTGGAAACCGCTACGAAGCAGCAGCCGCAACATCTCCTGCCGGGAAAGGTGCTGTAAACTTGACGAGTTGAAGAGAGCAAGCAACTGAACGTACAACTGGGAGAATTCTTTTTCCCGGCTCTCTGGGGTCGACAAAAGCGCTAATTTCTCGCCGAGTTCGATAATCGGCTCAACCAGCAGCGCCTCATGGTCCAGGTAGAGGTCTTGGCGTCCCAAGCTACCGTGGCGTTCCCAGAGTTGCTGCCAGCGACCATCGTGATCATGAACGCTATGGAAATTAGAAAGAACTTTATAAGCGTAGGGCGACAGGTTGAAGCGACCGCCGTGCGCCATCTCGTTGAGCGGCAGCAGCTGCTGGCAATGGTGGCTGAGGTCGCGGTATATCAGAAAGTCGCCTTGCAGGTTAATGGCGCACGCTTGGGTGATGTGGGTATTTTGGCCATCTGCCCTGGCAACCGTGGCACCGATGTGGCCATCGATCTGATGGGGTGAATTGTTACAGATCACCAGGACATTCTGTGCGCCGAGCCGATTGCTGTAGACAAAGACGTTCTCTTCGACGCCGTAACCGGAAACGAAATCGTAGAATTGAAAATGTTCTGAGCCGCTAAAGAGTGCCCGATGACGTAACAAGGGGAAAATCTGCCGCTGGTGGCGTTCGACCAACTGGTAATCGATCTCCTCCTGCCAGCGCGGAGCATAGTATTCCATTCCGTATTTTTCGCGATACCCCTCGATCTGTCCATGGCCGAACATCGGCAAGCCCGGCATGGTGGCCAGCATGGTGGCAACGCAAAAATATTTGTCGTCCCGGCCGAACTGTTCGATGGCCGGTTTTTCATCCGGGTTGCTCATGAAGTTTACAAAGCGCTGCAGGATCGCAGGATCGAAAGCGAGGATGTTTTTGATCGTTTGCCGATACTTGGCGTTCTCTTCCCGCTTCAGCATGTTCATGAAGGCGCTGTTGTAGACTCGGTGCATGCCGAGGGTGCGGACAAAGTAGCCCTCCATTAGCCAGAAGGCCTCAGCGATCAACAGGGTATCAGGCGCCTCGGCGTTAATTCGGTCAACTAGTTCGCGCCAGAATTCGACCGGAAACAGGCGGTTGAACTCTTCTTTGGAGAGCGCGTGATCGCTGCGTGAAGGAACCCCCTCGCCACCACCAGGCAGTGGGAACCAGAGGCGCTGGTAATGCCGCTTCGCCAAGGTCATGGCTGCGTCGAAGCGGATCACCCGGAAGACCTTTGCGACGCGGATGATCAACTGAATCATCGCTTCTCGGACTTGCGGCAGCAGATAGTTGAGCTGCGCCGTATCGTTCCATGGAAGGTGGGTGCCGTCGTTGCCATGATAGATGTAGCGGACTTCGCCACTGTGGCGATGCTGGTAGCGACAGACCACCGCAGCTTCACTGTGGTCATAGTAGCCATCCTCGATCTGCACGAAGTAGTGAGGATTTTCACTCAAGTCCGGACCACTGAAACGGTAGCCGGGATAGGGCGGGTGAGGAACCTGAATGAACCAGTCGGGATGCTCTTCCATCCAGGTCGATTCGATGCCGGTATGGTTGGTGACCACGTCGCAGGCCAGGTCGATGCCACGTTGCTGGCAGCGGCTGCGTAGGTTCTCCAATGCCTCTTCGCTGCCGAGTTCATCGGCAATCCGGTAGTCGGCGATAGCGTAGGCCGAAGCGGTGACGTCCAGCTGGCCACAGAGGTTCTTGATCCTGAGCGAGGCTCGGGAACGTTGCCAGATACCGATCAGCCACAAACCAGTGAAACCGGAATGGACCAAGGCGTCGAGTTCCTCATCCGGGATCTGGTCGAGCCGGTGGATCTGGCGGTGGTACTTATAGGAAAGCTGCTGTAGCCAGACATAGGTCGATTTGGCCAGCAGCACGGTTCGCGGCATCCAGTCGAGATCGGCGGTGAAGTTGGCGTATTCGTGGTCGCCGTCTAATACCGGATTCAGTGGTATCATTTCCGGGTCACCGGGAACGCCCGGCCGGAAGCCTTCGCGCTGGTAAAGGGCTATTGCGCCGCTGATTCTGACCCGCAGATCTTCCGGGAGAATCTCGCTCCACTGTTGTTGCAGGAACAGCAGCTGAGACTGCAGATCGTCGCCATGACGCAACGGCTCAAGCAGTCGTTCCAGTAATGAACTTGGGCGCTGACTGAATCCGTCCTCCAGCTTCGGCAGCAGGCGATCGATCAGGTGCAGCTGCTCATGATAGCCGCTGCTTTGTCGCAGTTGCTTTTCTTCAGCTAGAAACAGGGTCCGGGCCCCTTTGATGGCCCGGTTCTGACTTTGGACATGCAACAGGTACAGTTCCAGTACCAGCTCACCTAGTTGGTTATCTTCTTCTGCGCTGCTGAGTAGTTGGTCGGGGTGCTTTTTATCCACTTCCACCGAAACAGAGGGAAAAAGCTGCAGGAAATGTAATAACGATTTTTCCAGTTGCGGCAAAGGCGTATCTACACCGTCGGCCGATATTCGGTTTCGCTCGATGCGGCAGTTTCTGTGTCGCAGGAAGTGACGACCGATCTGGATTAGAACCAGGTTGATGGTTGACAACAGCTCAAGCTCTGCGGCGGTTATCGCATCGCCCTCTGATTTGCGCAGCTCTTCAGCAATCAACTGGCGGAAAAAGGTTTTTGCCGGTGTTGGTTGCTTCTGAAACTGGCTGGTCAGATGTATACGATGCCAGAAACTGTGGCCGCATTGGAAACCGAGCGGGTAGAGTGTTTCGCGAATAGTATCAATCATCTCTTGAAAATTTCAATAGGTTATCGAAGGGTCAGCGTGACGTAAAAAGTCTGCTGCCTCCTCGGGCGGAGTTGGGTTCATCTGAAATCCTGAGCCCCATTCGAAACCGGCTACATTAATCAGTTTGGGAGCTATTTCGATATGCCAGTGATAGTCGGAAGGCAACGAGGCCCAGTAATCTGGCCGCCCCCAGCGCAGATGCATCGGCGGAGCGCTGTGCAGGATGAAGGAGTAGGGCGGATCCCTCAGAATTGAGCGCAGCCGGCGTAAGGTATCACCCAAGGTGTCGGCGAGCAAGAGGATTTGCTGGTCGGTCAGCAGGGTGAAGTCGTGACTGTGTTCCAGAGGTGCGACCAACAATTCGAAAGGGAAGTTTGACGCGTAAGGGGCGTAAACGATGAAGTTTCCGTCATCGCGCACCACCCGCTCTTTACTGGCCCGTTCTTGGCGGACTAGATCGCAGAGCAGGCAGCGTTCTTTGCGTTCGAAATGTTCGCGCGAGGTGGCCAACTCGGTAGCGATCAGCGGTGGAATCAGCGGCACGGCGATCAGCTGCGAGTGGGAGTGGGGAACGTTGGCCGCAGCTTCGACGCCGAAATTTTTGAAGATGAAGATATAACGGAAGCGGCTGTCTCGGCGCAGATCGAGCATCCGTACCCGGTAAGCTTTCAGCACTTCCGCGAGTTCTTCGGTGCTCAGGTCTGCCATGGTGCGGTTATGCTCAGGGTGTTCGATGATCACCTCGTGGGCGCCGATGCCGTTCATCCGGTCATAAAGACCTTCCGCGCGATTTTCCAGCTCTCCTTCGATCCGCAAGGCGGGAAATTTGTTCGGAATCACCCGCACTTGCCAGCCGTCCTGATTCGGTTTGCTGCCGTTCGGACGGTGGGCGTAGATTTCCGGCGGGGTTTTGTCTTCGTTGCCTTTACAGAACGGGCAGGCGGCCATTTTGATCTGCTGCCGCTGCTGCAGGAAATCCTGCGGGCGGCGCCCCCGCCCTTTGGTGATAATCGCCCAATTATTTTTCAGTGGGTCCCAGCGTAGTTCTGACACTGTGGAATCCTTTCTTTGTTCAGACGGACCAGTTTTCCTCATCGAGGAGGCTGCCGTAGTAACAGAAACTGGCGCTCCCTTCAGTTGGCCAGCGGCCGTTTTCCCGCTCCCCCTGCACGGCGTGACAACTCAGACTGAGGGTTTCGCCTGATTGCAGCTTCAGCAGCCGCAACGGGACCGCCAGTTCGAGAATTTGTAGACACGCTGCTTTGCCAGTGCCGAGTATTCGGTCTGCTTCGGTGATGGTGAGAGCCTGCTCTTTAAAGTGGTAGCAGATATGACGCATTTGTTGCCCGGAAATCCGCAATTCGAAATAGCCGTCATCACCGCAAAGGTGGTGTAGTAGCTCGGTTTGGTCGAGGCGGAAATAGAGGTGTTCCTGATCGTAGCCGTAGATGATCTCCTGTAGGCTTTCCCGACTGGCATACATGGCGCCACCGGCGGCCAAGTTGATCCGTCCGGCCGCCAGCCACTCAAAGTAATCGCCGATACGGCCATCTATCTGTGGTGTAAAGCAGGCGCTCGGCTCCAACCCTTCTATGATGGTGGTCGGTGTCTTGATCCACTGATGAAGCCGGGCGGGGACCGCTAACCCTTGCAGATGATAGAGCGCTTCCAGATGCAGACGGAACAGTCGGTCGAAGATATCGGCCTGGGCGGTGACATGTTCGTCGCCGAACCACCAGAACCAGTCGCTGCCTTCGGCGCGCAGCAACTCCCGCACCAACTCCGGCAACTGTTCCTCCGGGTGTTGCAGGGCCTGCTCGATTTCATCGCCGATGATTTCCGCACGGGTCTTCTGCAGCAGTTCCCAAGCGCGGTTTTCTTCTGGGTGTCCGATCCAGGTGGTGAAGTCAGAGCGGATCCAGGAACCGGCGGCAAGGCAGGGCAAAGGATGAGGTCTGCTGGTTGCGATGGCTTTTTTGATAGTGCACATCTCCAGCCGTTTGTCCTGTTGCAGGGCCTGGTAAAAATCGCGTAGGAAGGGGTAGCCGTTATCTTCGTAACGCTCCCAGCAGTTTTCTCCATCGAGGATAATGGCGACCGTACCGCCCGGTTTGCTGCGCGCTATATTATGCAACCTGTCGAGCAAATCCTTGATCGCTTCTTGGGCATTCCAGCCGGCGTAAAGAAAACCGATTCGGTCGGAGAGCTCCCGGTCGCGGAACAGAATCGGCAGATGGTTGTAATGGTAGACCTGATAGAGTTTCGTGCGATCCTGGAGGCCGCCCTCTAGACTACGGGCGAGGATATCCTCGTCGGTCGCCGCCCAGAGCGCTCCTTCTTCGCGTAGCAAGTTGGCAGCTTCCTCACTGAGTGACCCCTCCGCCGGCCACATGCCACGGAGGCGCGATCCAAGGATCCGGTTGGCGGTCTGCAGCCCTTCGCGGACCTGCAGTCGGGCATCTTCCGGGTGGCGGAAATCGACTCCCGGCAGCGGTAGCCCAGGGGTCGGGTTTTGGGCCATACGTAGATCGCACAGTAGCGGCAGGATTGGGTGGGCATAAGGGGTGACCGAAATTTCGATCAACTCCTGCTCTTCCAGTTCACGATGCAGCTGAATGATCCGGGCGACTTCGGAGTGACAACAGGCGAGCAGCTTTTGCTTCTGCTCTTCGGAAAAGTTTTCCCCCTGTTGAAACAGCTCACCGATGATTTCTGCTTTGCGGCGCAGATGAGAGCCGGTCCAGGCGAGTAAAAACCAGACCTGTAGGTCGCGCAGGTCCTGTTCACTGAAGTTCTCCGCTGATGGGTGCGCACCGCCACCACGCAGCAGGTAGAGTTGGTGATAACGGCGGTTCGGCAGAACTTGTGTCTCTTCGTTAACTGAGAAAAACTGCTCGACGATAAATTTGCGCTCCCCTTCGCTTAATTGAGCTGGGTCTTGCGTTGCCAACTCTAGCCAGCGGTCCCGATCGCTGCCGTTGGCATATCTCTCCAACTGCTCAAGCAGAGTCGGTACCAAGTTAACGGTGACATGGGCTTCGGCTTCGCGGATGGTTTCCAACATCTCACCGTAATCCTTGACGCCGTGTAGCCAAGTCCAGGGGAGCAGAGTCTGGCCGCTGACCGGATCCCGATAGTCGGGTTGATGCATGTGCCAAAGAATGCAGACTTTCAGTGATTTGCTCATGCAGGATTCTGCAGCAGGGTCAACCACTGATCTACTTTTTCACGATACTCTTCCAATAGCGCGTCCGCTTTCTCCTCCTTGGTGGCCTCGGCCAGAATATGGACAAGAGGCCGGTAGGGGTCTGGTACCACCAGCACCCAATCGTCACCGAAATGGACCTTGACCCCGTCGATAAAGGTGGTTTGAAGTTCGGTAGTTGCCTCGTTCATCAGCCGCATAATGCCGCCTTTGCATTCCCAACTGCAAGGTAATTGGATTCGCCGATATGGGCGCTGCGGAATTTGGGCAAGCAAACCTTCCAGGGTTTCGCCTGACCGAGCCAGCAGTTCAAGGATCTTGGCTATACTGAACAGCGCATCGAAATGTGGCTGGAATGCTGTGAAGGCAAACCGCCCCTCCAAATCGCCGGCCAGATGAACGTTGCTGTCGGTTGCTGCGACACCGAGCGAGCGGCCGTCACCCTTTGTACGAATCACCTGAATACGGTGTTCTCTGGCTATTTCATCGATGGTATGTGGCGCAGCGATCGGCAGAGCAATCGCCCCTTCCTGACGGGTTTTGGCCACTAGGGCCGACAGCAGTGTCAGAGTTTCTGTTGGGGAGAGAACCTTCCCGGTGCCGTCGATATAAACTGCACGTTCGCCAGATGCCCCGAGCCAGAACCCAGCGGTGGCTTTCAACGCGGTGACGATTTGTCCCATCCGTTCAAAAGCCTCTGTCTGATCTTCCAGGGCGGATGGCATATACGCTTCATCAATATGGGAATTCAGTTCAATGACCTCGCAACCGATTTCGTTGAGCAACGCCGGTAGAACTTCGGCTGCCGGGGAATGGTTCAGATCGATCACCACCCTCGGTTTAATCTTGGCGATAATATCCCGGTCGAGAGCGCGCAGAAAGCCGTCCCGATAGTAGTTGTTGATGTTTGGCAGTTCGGAGATGCTGCCCGGCTCGCTGAAGTGAACGCGGCGGAAGTTTTCCTTATAGAAAACTCGCTCGATCGATTTGGTCGCGGCTGAAGAGAGTTCCATCCCCTGTTCGTCTAGAAAGACGATTTCGGTTGTTGACGAATCGCGTGGTGACTGGCGGAAATGAACGCCGCCGACCTCGCCGAATGTGGTCAGTTTGTAGCGTAACACCGGCAGGGACAGGCGCTTGATATCGCGAACATTGACGCCGGCTGACAGCAGGCCACCGACGAAGGCCCGTTTCAGCATTCGCGAAGAGCGGATCGAGTCGCGTCCGGTTAACACAAAGGAATCTTTTGGCAAAGTCGAGCCGTAGGCCGCGCCGAGTTTGGCGGCAAATTCAGGGGTCAGTTCGATGTTGGTCAGCCCTTTCACTAGTGCGCCTTCAAACAGACTCTTACGCCAGGTTTCACCCCAGATCAGGTTGTTGGTGACGATGGCACTCGATTCGATGATTTTGCTCGGCCAGATTTTGACATCGGTGTTGATGGTAGCATTCTTGCCGACCTTGCAATCGTCGCCGACAACTACACCCGGTTTGACTTCGGAATCCAGTCCGATCCGTACGTTCTGCCCGATCACCGCGCCCTTAATATGCGCATTTGCTTTGACATAGGTATTATCCCAAAGAATGGTCTCTTCTAACTCGGCGCCGTCTTCGATAATGCAGTTCCGGCCGACGATGCAGTTTTTCAACTTCGGCACGCCGATCAAGCGGGTGTTGTCACCAAGGATCACTTTGCCTTGGAGATACGGAAGGTTGTCGGGCGTGACGCTTGTTTCAGCCCCCAGATACAGGCCGCTGAGGTTCGGTGACTTTGCTTCTTCGATATTGATCTCGACCTTGTCGAAGAGGATGTCTTTACAGGTGTCCAAGTAGGCGTCGGTATTGCCGATGTCCTGCCAGTATCCTTTGAGAGTGCAGCCGTAGAGTCGATCTTTTTGCTTGAGCATCTGTGGAAAGATATCTTTTGACCAGTCACGGTTTTCGCCGTCGGGAATCATGTCGAGAACTTCCGGTTCGAGAATATAGATGCCGGTGTTGATGGTGTCGGAAAAGACTTCACCCCAATCTGGTTTTTCCAGGAATTTGGTGATTTCCCCTTCGGGGTTGGTGATGACGACACCGAACTGCAGCGGATCGGGAACCGGAGTCAGGGTCAGGGTTGCCTTGGCGTTCTTTTCTGCGTGGAACTTCATCGCAGTGGTTAGGTCGAAATCGGTCAACAGATCACCGCTGATGATCATGAAGCGCTCGTCGAGGTGCCGGGCAGCGGCTTTAACGGCACCTGCGGTTCCCAAGTCTTCCAACGGAACAACATAGGTGATATCGACACCGTATTCGCTACCGTCCCCAAAGAAATTTTTGATCGTTTCCGGTTGGAAATATAGCAGCATCAACAGTTCGGTAATGCCGTGCTTCTTCAAAAGATCGACAATGTGCAACATGATCGGGCGGTTACACAGGGGGACCATCGGTTTGGGCAGGTTGATGGAAAGGGGATGCAGGCGGGTACCAAAACCGCCCGCCATGATGACTGCTTTCATTGCGCCTCCTCGTATGGAGAGTTCACTGTTTGCGAAGATGGTTTTGATCGCAAACCGCTAGTGTTGTTTTGTTTGGACTTTATCAGGGAATGTGAATATCGCGCCAAAATTCCGGCTTTTATTTTTTCAATAGCCGGGCCACTTCCTTTTTCAGTTCATCAAGGTTGGAGCTTTTGACGATATAGGCATCTGCCAGCCAAGAGGCAAAGTCGTCTTTGTAGCAGTTGTAGGCACTGCAGAGAATGACCGGTAGCCCGCTGCGTTCTTTAACGATTTTTTGCAGCATTTCCAAGCCGCTTTCCTGTTTGATCTGGATATCGAGCACCACCAAGTCGATCGCTTCGTTTTCCAAAGCGTCGGTCGCTGCTTTGCAGTCGGCGGCGGTCACGACTTTGTAACCCTCATCCTCCAACTCTGCTGAATACAGCAGTCGCAGGCCTGGTTCGTCATCCACAACCAAAATTTTTGCCATCGGGAACTCCTCCTTATGAAACGGACATAAAATGTAATTGTTTGGAATTATAACAGCAATAGGTTGTTTGGCAAAGTCAGGAAAAACTTGCTCTGAGTCAGGCAAGGTGGCATCATCTGCGGCATGCGTAAGAAAGCTTTTCGACTCTATTCAACCTACCTGAAACAGTGCTTCGGCGGTCGTGTGCACAAGATTTCCATTGATGCCGGTTTCGGTTGCCCCAACCGTGATGGTGGCCGTGATGCGCATGGTTGCCTGTTCTGTGATCCCGGCGGATCGGGAGCGGTCGGCATCGAACGGAACGAGCCGATTCCGGTGCAGATAGAGCGGGCCAAGGAGCTGATGCGGCGAAAATACAGGGCCAAGTATTTCATCGCTTACTTCCAACCTTTTTCCAATACCTTCGCACCGGTTGAGGTGCTGCGCGACTGTTATGATCAGGCGCTGGCGGTTGATGATGTAGTTGGACTGGCGGTTGGCACCCGGCCCGACTGTCTGCCGACTGAGGTCCTTGACCTGTTGGCGGAATATCATCAGCAAACCTATTTCTGGCTGGAAATTGGTCTGCAGACGGTTCACGATAAAACGCTCAATTTTCTGCAGCGAGGGCACGACTACCAGTGCTTTCTCGATGCTCATCAGCAGGCGAAGGAGCGGGGGATCAAAGTCTGTGTTCACCTGATTCTCGGCCTCCCGGGAGAAACGCGGGAGGATATCCTGGCCACCGCCGAGGAGATGGCGCGCTTGCAGGTCGATGGTGTGAAATTGCACCTGCTGCATGTCTTGGAGGGTACCCCTTTGGGCGACCTGTACAAGCAGGGGCAGGTGTCTATGTTTGAAATGGAGGACTATGTTGAGTTGGTGGTCGACGTGATTGAACGTCTGCCCCCCGATACGCTGATACAGCGATTAACCGGCGATGGCCCACGGCATATTCTGCTGGCGCCGCTTTGGTCGATGAACAAATGGGAAGTGCTTAACGCAATCGACGATGAGCTGGAAAAACGGGGCACCCGGCAGGGGGATAAATTCCGCGGGTAGCAGATATTCGGGGAGCGCATGCCCCGCGAGCGGGGTTGAAATCCAGTTTTGGACTGGAATCAGGGACGCGCCGTGGTGATTATGGTCGGCTGCAGGACTTCTGTTGTCGAGGGGGCTTCGCCCCATGAAATAAGCAGCAAAGACGCCCACGCGATACTTATAAAAAGGATTGCGATTCTAAACATGGCGCGTAATCTAGCAGACTGAATTGGAGTAGGCAATAGAAGAATTTACTGCGGGAAAAGTTCTCGCTTTGGGTGCTTGTCGGCAGCTTTCAAGGCATGCTATTGTCTCCACTCTTTTCGCCGCTTATCCAGTTAAAATATCGTGCGGAAATGTTAGATACATCCAAAGCACGACCCTTGTGAGTCCAAGGTTTTATGTTCGATCTCGATAGTCTTAACCCCCAGCAGCGGGACGCTGTTTCCCATACCGAGGGGCCGTTGTTGCTGCTTGCGGGCGCCGGTTCCGGCAAAACCCGCGTCATTACCTGCCGGATTGTTTACCTGCTGCAGCAACGAAGTGTACCGGCCGAGCAGATTCTGGCGGTGACCTTTACCAACAAGGCCGCGCGCGAGATGCGCGAGCGAGTCGAGGAAATGGTTGGCCGCAAAGCCTGCAAGGGGATGGTGATCGCAACCTTTCATTCCCTCTGTGTTCGGATTCTCAAGGTCCACATCGAACGGCTCGGGTATAAGAAAAATTTTTCCATCTATTCAGCGGCCGATCAGCAGCAGTTGGTCAAGCGGTTGTTGAAGGATGAAATTGCCGACGCCACCGGAAAGGATGCCGAGCAGATTCTCTGGCAGATCTCTGATGCGAAGAGTCGCCTGATCGATCCGGAGCAGTTTGTGTCTAGTAGCAGGGATCCGATTTCCTGCCTGACTGCCTTGGTCTACCCTCGCTATCAGAAAGAACTCAAAGCGTACAATGCGGTCGACTTTGATGATCTACTGGTCCTAGCAGTCCGGTTGCTGGAGAAAAATAACGATCTGCTGGAACACTATCAGCAGCATTTTCGCTATCAGATGGTCGACGAGTACCAGGATACCAACCCAGTGCAGTACCGGCTGTTGAAGCTGCTTGCCGATGGACATGGTAACCTTTGCGTGGTTGGCGATGATGACCAGTCGATCTACGGTTTTCGTGGTGCCGATGTCGGAACCATTCTCAACTTTGAGCAGGATTTTTCAGGCACACGCCTGATCAAACTGGAGCAGAATTACCGCTCCAGCGGCAATATCCTGACGGCGGCCAACGCGGTGATCAAGAACAACAACAAGCGCAAGGAAAAAGCGCTGTGGACCGCTGACGGGGCAGGCCGTCTGGTCGATTACCTGATCTGCGCTGACGATGAGGACGAAGCCTGTCAGGTGATCGAGCGGATTCATGCCGAGCTGGGGCGGCAGCCGCAGCTGAAATACTCCGATTTCGCCATCCTCTATCGCACCAATACTCAGTCGCGCGCCTTCGAAGAGCAGCTGCGGTACGAGAACATCCCCTACGTGCTGATCGGCGGACAGCAGTTCTTCGACCGCAAAGAGGTCAAGGATGTTATCGCTTATCTGAAGGTACTGGTAAACCCGTTTGATGAGGTTAACTTGCTGCGGATTTTGAACTACCCGAAGCGTAACATCGGGGCCACCAGTGCCGACAAGCTGATTCGCTTTTCCGCCGAAACTGAGCTGCCACTTTGGAATGTGTTGCTCGAGCCGGAGCAGGTGCCGGACCTCAATCCGAAAACTGTTGAAGCGATTAGCGCGTTTGTCCAGTTGCTGGAGAGATACCGGTATCGTTTCAGGCAGCCGCTCTATTTGAGCGATACCCTGCGAGAACTGCTGGAAGAATTGAAACTGGCGGAAGAGATCTATCGCCAGGAAAACGATGCGCAGAAAGCCCGGCGGCGGGTCGAGAATCAAGAAGAAGTGCTCAACGCGATGGCCGCCTATCTGGAACGCGAAGCGGAGCCGTCGCTGGTTGGTTTTATCGAAAAAGTATCGCTGCTCGATGATGATGGCCCGAAAAAGAATGATAAAGAGCAGAAGCTGGCTCAAAATGCGGTAACCATGATGAGTCTGCATTCGAGCAAGGGGCTCGAGTTCCCCGTAGTGTTCCTGGTCGGTATGGAGGAAGGCTTTTTGCCGCACAAAAAATCGATCTATGAAACCTTCGATATCGATGAAGAAAGGCGCCTCTGCTATGTTGGCATTACCCGCGCACAGCGGCAGTTGGTGTTGCTCGGCGCCCAGCAGCGGCGCAAATACGGAAAATTGGAGCAGCGTGAACCAAGCCGGTTTCTGGTTGAGATCCCCGAAGAGGTTCTGGTGCGGTGCGATTCGAATACCCCACAAGTTACTAGCCCGGAACAGCAAGCGCAGAGTGCCAGTAATTTTTTCAGCGGCATCAGCGCCCTGCTGGGAGACTAATATTTAACGGGGTTTGGACCTCGTTGTGAAAAGGAGTGGAACGATGTCGATTCAGATCAGTTTTCCCGGTGGCGTCGCGGTTGCCGCCCAGGTTGGTGATTTTGAGATCTTAACTGATCAGCCGGTGACCAGCGGCGGGCAGGGACAGGCCCCATCGCCCTACGATTTCTTCCTCAGCTCGATCGGCACCTGCGCTGGTTTTTTTGCCCTGCAGTTCTGCCGACAACGGGAGCTGCCGACCGAGGGACTCGGTTTGACGCTCGATATCAAGCGCGACCCGGAAACCAGGGCGCTGTTGAAAGTGATGATCGATATTCACCTACCGGAAGGGTTTCCGGAAAAGTACCAGCGGGCCATCATTCGGGCTACCGAGCAGTGCTCGGTGAAAAAGGCTTTAAGCGCTCCGCCAGAATTTCTGGTGCGGACGTTTTGATCTGCTAGCGGTGCAGGAATTCTTCAGCTTTGTCGATCAGGTAGCGGGCGATGCTGCGACGCGGCGGCAGGGTCGGAAGTTCGGTCAGCTTGTACCAGCCGGCCTCTTCCAGTTCTTCCTCCTGTAATTTGAACTCGCCTGCGACATAATCGGCGACAAAGCCGTTCATGATCTGGCTCGGGAAGGGCCAGCACTGACTGCCGATATAGCGGAGGTTATCAACTTCGATGCCGGTTTCCTCGGCGATTTCCCGCGCCATCGCTTCTTCGAGCGACTCGCCGAACTCAACGAATCCTGCCACCAGGCCGAAACGACCGGATGCCCATTCTGGTTTGCGCACCAGCAGGATTTCATCTCCTCTGACGATCAGACCGATAACGCAGGGATGGATGCGCGGAAAATGATGCTGCTCGCAGTTCGGGCAGCGCTTTCCCCATTCCTTTTCAAGACGGATCAGTTCTTTACCACAATAACCACAAAACCGGCTGCTCTCTTCCCAGTGCTGAATCATAAGACCCACCCCGGCCAAGGAAATAATGGAGAGTGGGATTTGCGGATTTTGCGCGTGCAGGGAGTGGGCGGTAAGGTCGGTCGAATCGGCATTGAATTCATTTAAAAAGATCATTCTGCAAGGGCGACCTTGCCAACTGCCAATATAGAGATATGGCGAATCAGCATCTTTAGGCATGCTCGGATCTGTTGGTAACTCGGGGCCGTTTTCCCCGGAAATAGTCAAGACCTTCTGCTTGTAGAGTAAAAGCCAGACCCCTTTCTCAGCCGGTTCCTGATCTGGAGTGGCGAGTTGAAATTCATCTTCCAGGCTTTCCCGATTAAAGGGGAGGGCGCAGGTTGAGGGGTATCTTTCCGGTAGACCGATCGGCATCAGTTTATCCTTTTGATGTCAGCGCATAACGAAGTAGCGCGATTTGTGTTTTGGCATCGGTGATCTGCCCAGTTTCGATCATCTTTAACGCTTCACCAAGTTGCATGATGAGTGGTTCGATAAATTCGTCCGGTTCCAGGTTTGTGGTACAACGGGTAAGGTTCTTGGCAATGAACAGATAAATTTTCTCGGTACAGAAACCGATGCTGCTGTAGATAAAACCAAGCGGTTTAATGCTGGATGCCTGATAGCCGGTTTCTTCCTGAAGTTCCCGCGCAACACAGTCGTTACTGGTTTCGCCATTCTCCAACCTGCCAGCCGGAATTTCCAGCACGTAGCCCTGCGCTGCAGGCCGGAATTGGCGGATCAGGATGATGCGGCCATCTTCAAGAATCGGCAGGGCCGCTGCCCCGCCAGGGTGCTGGATAACTTCAAAGCTCGCTTCCCGCTGGTCCGGCATAAGGTGGGTTTCACGTGCCAGATCGAGGATGCGGCCATGATAGAGAATCTTTTCAGTTGTTTTAGACACAGGATCGCCTTTCATTTTTTTCAGCTGAGTGTAGTGCAAAGACGAAGTCCTGACAATTACTGAAGAAATAATAGCAATCCTTAATGATTGTGCTAGACTGCTTAACCAGTGTTTGCTTTTTGGTGCTGGTATTTGAGTTCACTGCTGAGACGAGGAAAGAACTGATGGCTGAACAGACCGAGTCTGGGAAAAAGATTCTTTATGTAGATGATGAGGAAGGTTTGGCGCTGTTGGGGGAAGAGTTTCTTGGCGATCTTGGTTATGTTGTGACCAGTGCTTTTGACGGAGAGGGCGCATTGGCTGAATTCAAATCGGCTGAGCCTGTTTTTGATCTGGTGGTCACTGACGAGTCGATGCCCGGCATGAGTGGCATCGAGTTGGCACAGAAACTCTATCAATGTGCCCCACAAACGCCTGTTATCCTCTGCTCCGGACACATGTTGTCGATGGAAGAGCCTGGTATGGATCAAACCAATATCGTCGCGGTATTGCTGAAAACAGATGTTTGCCTTAAGCTTCCTGACATGCTGGAAGACTATCTGTAGTTTCTGTTCGATATAATTGGCGTAATTGACAAAGGCCTTTGTTCGTTTTGCACGAGCGCCTAGAATAGCCCAAACCGTTTCTTTTTCTTTTCGATCGGTGCTTCTAGGGAACCGACCGTAGGAAAACGCTCGACCACCGCACGGACATGCGGGGCTTTTTTCAGCTCTTCAGTAAGGTCCTGCCCAGCCTGGTGGGAGTCCATATGATTGCCGTCGACCCACATCTTGCTGTTGCTGACGTCGTAGATCGTTCCGCTGATTGCAACATAGGCTGATTGACCGTTGCGGCCATCAAATTTGGCCAGTTCTTCCTTTGTCATTTCTCTCCTCATGCATCAATGATTGAAATAGGTGGAACCTTGCAGTCGGGTCGAAAACTCGTTTAGCAGTTGTTGGCGCTCTTGCAGGTTGATGACCCCTTTGCGCACCGCCGCTTCGGCCCGTGAGCGCATCCGCTCGAATAGTTCCTGCGGATTATATTCGGTCTGCAGCAAGACATCGGCAACTGAATCGGCAGGGGTTTCACGAACCACGTCGAAACTGCCGTCAGCGTTGAGCTTGACGCTCAACACGTTGGTATCGCCAAACAGGTTGTGTAGGTCGCCGAGGGTCTCCTGGTAGGCACCGATCAGGAATACGCCGAGAATATAGTTTTCGTCTGCATCCAACGAATGCACAGGCAGGGTTGGGCTTTCACTATGACCGAGGATGAAGCCGGCCAGCTTTCCGTCGCAGTCGCAGGTCAGGTCGGAGATGATGGCATCTCGGGTAGGTGCTTCATTCAGACGCTCGATCGGCATCACCGGGTATACCTGACCGATTGCCCAAGTGTCAGGCAGCGACTGGAAGACACTGAAATTGCCATAGTAGATGTCAGCCAGTTGGTGTCGTAGCTGTGGTAACTCTGTTTCGACGTCCGGGTTTTGGTCGAGCCAGGCAAGTGTTTTGCGTGCGATCGACAAGAATAAGTTCTCGGCCAGTGAGCGCTGTCGCAATGAAACTTCTCCGGCCCGAAACAGGTCGCGGATCTGGTCACGGTTGCTAAGCGCCCGCTTGTAGTTAGCAGGCGAGGGCTGGTGCGCCTGCAGGTTCAAAGCAAACTGTTCGGCAACCAGCTGATGGAGGTTGTCCGGGCGCCGCTCTGGCAAGGCGAGTGGCTCGAACTGCAGAACGTCGAGGATATTGAACAACAGCAGGGTGGTATGGGCGACAGTGGCACGTCCCGATTCGGTGATCAGCACCGGGTGGGGCACCCGCTTGGCATCCACTGTTTCGGCGACCGTCTCGACGATCGCCCTGCAGTAGCCTGGCAGATCGTAATTTCGCGAATGGCTGTGCTGTGACTGGTTGCCAATGTAGTCGACGGCAAGACCGCCCCCCAAGTCGAGGTAGCGTAACGGTACCCCCTCGTCACTAAGCTCGGTGTAGAAACGGGCCGCCTCTCTTACCCCGGCACGAATCTCGGTGATGTCCGGAATCTGCGAGCCGAGGTGGCAGTGCAGCAACTGCAGACAATCGAGCATCTGCTCCTGACGCAACTGGTCGACCACTTCGATCAGCTGTGCCGTGCTCAGGCCGAAACTGCTGCGGTCACCGCTAGTTTCGGTCCACAGCCCGCCGACTTTGGCCGAGACCTTTATCCGTAGCCCGATCAGAGGTGTAATCTGCAGTTCACGGCTGCGATCGATGATGATTGATAGCTCCGATGGCGACTCGATAACGAAGATGCAGTCGATGCCCAACTTCCGGCTGAGCAGACCGAGGTCGATAAATTCGCGATCCTTATAACCGTTGCAGATCAGGAGACTGTTCTCATTGAGGTTAGCAAGGGCTAGTAGCAGTTCCGCCTTGCTGCCCGCCTCTAGCCCGTGGCTGTAACTTTTGCCGAAGCGACAGATTTCTTTGATCACCTCGGCCTGCTGGTTGACCTTGACCGGGAAGACCCCCTGATAGCGGTTGCGGTATCCGCTCTCGGCGATTGCCTTGGCAAAGCTTTCGTTGAGTAATTCGACCCGGGCCTGAAGTAGGTTTTCGATTCTAATCAGCAGCGGGCAGTTGTGTCCCCGGGCTTCGGCACCGGCGACTAGTTCGCTCAACGGTAGGGAGACCGGCCCCTCTGGAAATTCCACCTGGACAAGCACCTGTCCGTTTTCGGAGAGACAGAAATTGCCGGCGCCCCAGCGGTCGATGCCGTACAGTTCGGCGGAGTCGGCGACCGTCCAGTCGTTACTGCTGCGCTGCTTCATCCTGCTCTCCTCCATTTATTCCGCGATGTTTTCTTTGGCAAAGGTCGGTAGCATGAAGGCCCCGAGATGTAAATCCTCATTATAGTACTTGGTGTAAAAACTACGGTTCGCAGCTCGCTCGCGATCAAAATCTCTGACCGGGTGATACTTCTTGCTGGCGAAGGCGAAACTCCAGAAACCGCTCGGGTAGGTTGGGATGAACGCCTGGTACATTTCAACGATCGGGTAGACAGCGCGCAGGTTTTTGTACATGCTCTTCTGGATCTCGGCGTGATAGAACGGGGATTCGCTCTGTGCGACCATGATTCCGTCATCTTTCAGGGCCCCGAAGACCAGCCGGTAGAAATCCTCCTCGAACAGGCCTACCGCCGGGCCGATCGGGTCGGTCGAATCGACTAGGATGACATCGAATTCATTCTGATGTTCGCGGATATAGGCGAGCCCGTCGTCGACATGCAGTTTAACCCGCGGGTTGCTGCCGTCGATATCGCCGGCCATGCTCGGCAAAAGTTCGACAGATTTTTCGATCACCAGGCCGTCGATCTCGCACAGCGTCGCCAATTCGATGTTCTGGTGTTTCATGATTTCGCGGATGCTGCCTCCATCGCCGCCGCCAATCACCAGCACTTGTTTTGGGGCGGGATGAGTGAACAGGGCCGGGTGCACGATCATGTCGTGATAGACGAATTCGTCCCGTTCGGTGACCATCACTAAGCCGTCGAGCAGCATCATCCGGCCGTATTCGAGAGTGTCGATGATGTCAAGCTGTTGAAATTCACTTTTCCCGGAGAACAGGGTTCCGGTCGATTTCATCGTGATGCCGACGTTGTCGCTATGTTTTTCCGTGTACCACAGGTCCATGTTATCTATCCTTTTCTGACTGAAAATCCGCGCAATTGAGTCAGCAGTTACTATACCTGCTTCAGGACCCAGGCAAGTGTTTTTTTCACCTCTGGATATATTTTTTTGCAATGCTGTGATAAACAGATGCAATTGTATTGTAACTCAGCTGTCGGGAAAGGAAAAAATTGCGATGACCAATGTTCAGAAGATCGGTTTTATCGGTGGTGGTAACATGGCGGAAGCTCTGATCAAAGGGTTGCTGGCCGGGGGGGTGCCAGTCGACCGGATCATGGTGTCTGAGCCGAGCGAGCTGCGCCGCGATCATTTGGAGGAAGAATATGAGGTTGAGTTGACCACTGACAACTGTGCGGTGATGAAAAAGTGTGAAATAGTTGTACTGTCGATCAAACCGCAGATTGTTGATGAGGTGCTCGAAGAAGTCGCCGGAACCTATGGCAAAGACAAACTGCTGGTATCCATTCTGGCCGGCGTCTCTTGCTCCCATATCGAAAAACACTTGGCCGGCAACCCACGGGTTGTGCGGGTGATGCCGAACACCCCGGCGCTGGTCGGCGAAGCGGCAAGTGCAATCTGTCGTGGGCATAGCGCGACCAAAGAAGATCTCGCGCTGGTTAAGCAGCTTTTCGAGGCAGTCGGCAAGGTCCAGGTGATCGATGAACGGCAGATGGATGCGGTGACCGGTTTGTCCGGTTCCGGCCCAGCTTATATCTATACCGTTATCGAAGCTTTAGCCGATGGCGGGGTTCGAGAAGGGCTGCGGCGCGATGTTGCTCACGCTTTGGCAGTACAGACAGTTGTTGGAGCGGCGTTGATGGTGCGCGAAACCGGGGAACATCCAGCAATCCTCCGCGATCGGGTCTGTTCGCCGGGTGGAACTGCGATTACCGGGGTCAGCACCCTAGAGAAAAAAGGTTTGCGGACAACACTGATGGAGGCGGTTTCGGCCGCTGCCAACCGTTCCCGGGAGTTGGGCGGTCAGTAGGCTGCTCCCCATCTCGATCCTTTTTCTCTTTCCCCCGCTGTCGGGGTTGTCCGGTCGAGCTGTTGTTTTTGGAGATAATACTGTTGTGCTGGGACAATTGTTGACCTTTTTCTTGCCGGTAACACTGCTTACCATCACTCCCGGTGTCGATACCGTGCTGATTATTCGCAACAGCAGCCGCTGCGGCTGGCGCGCTGGCGTAGTCAGTAGCTTTGGGATTTGTTGTGGTCTGTTCGTCCATGCCCTGGTATCGGCATTGGGCATTTCCTTGTTGCTGCTGCAATCGGCGCTGGTATTTTCGCTATTAAAACTTGCCGGGGCGGGGTATCTGGTCTGGTTAGGACTGGTCAGCCTAAATTCGGCATTCGGTGGGCGACAAGTGTTACCCCTGCCTGCCGCACGGACAACTGACCTCCAACTGCGTTGTTCCTTTGTTGAAGGTTTGTTGTCGAACGTGCTGAACCCGAAAGCGATCTTTTTTTACATGGCTTTTTTGCCCCAGTTTATCAATCCTGCTGGTTCAGTACTTGGACAATCGCTGTTGCTGGCCGCGCTTCATTTCGTTATCGCCATGTTGTATCAAACCTTGCTTGCCGTATTGGTTGAGCGGGCGGGGCGGTGGTTGAATGGTTCGCGGGTGCGGCGTGGGCAAGATATTGCGACCGGTGGTGTGATGGTGTTTTTCGGTCTGAAGTTGGCTTTCGAGCGTTGACGTAGTATTAGCTCTTTTGAGCAGGACCTGCTTTGCCGAGAACCTCGTCTGCCAGCCGGATATATTCGATCTGACGCCAATCGAAACCGAGAAGTTTCGCCCCACAGGCGTCAACGGCAACCGGATCAAAGCCGGCAACCAGTTTGCCGACCGGCGGGTCGCAGGTCGGCCCGCCTAGATGATATTCCGCCATCCCGACACTGGCATCAATAATCGACAAATCCGGTTTTCGGTACAGGTTCAGCTCGAAGATCGATTTGTGCATGTGTGCATGAAACGCCGCTTTGCGCCAGTAGCCCCCTTGCTGATAATGGTGGTGGGAGGGGAAGCCCATCATGTTTTTCATTGCCAGGGTCACATCGGCTAAACTGTGCGCTTTTAGAACCGGAAATGAAATAATGAAGCTTTCGAAGGCGATTTTCGGCAAATAAATTTGCGGAAACACCTGGCATAGAGGGTTGCTCAGGCAAATATTTTCCACTTCGTTCAAATCGAGCAGTTCTATACAGTAAGTCTGAGCGAGGCGGTCGTAACCGAGCGCGTGGAAAACGTCAGCGGTATCGATATCCGGCTCACCAGACCCTTCGGCGATGAGCAACTCTGCATCACTGCAATTGCGGATATAACGGATTAAAGTTTCCATTGCCGCCAGCGGCAGGGTGATCGGTGGCGGTGAGGTGTTGACTAAGTTCGGTTTCAGCAGAATCCGTTGCTGTTGCTCTAGTACATCGGCCGCGCCGATCCTGTTAAGGAGTTCTGGCAGGCTGGTTTCAAAACTGTTGAATTTGTAAAGTCGGCAACGGTCGGTCATCTGTTCTCCCTGTTTTCTTTTCAAACTAGCATTCGCGGTTGCTTCGGGGAACAGGAACAAAAAAGGGGTTGCCATTATCCAGGCAACCCCTTTTATCTGGTTTTTTTCTGCTAGCCGCAGGTTTCTACGGTGGCCGCATCCAGCGAATAATCCTGTAGAAACTTCAGCAGGTTGTCGCGGTCTTTGTCAGACATCTCATCCAAAACCTTCTTGTCAACGTCATGCCTGTTTTTTTCAACAAAACGCTTCCATTGCGACATGGTTTTGCTGGATGGCTTTAGTTTGCCAGCATCACTGCCTTTGACATGGCATGCTTCACAGACTTTGGCGAAGACCCTTTTGCCGCGCCGGGCACTCGCGGCATAGGAGATGCTGGAGACAGCGAGAACCATGGCAAGAACCAACAATAGGGAAATAATACGTTTCATAAGTGCTCCTTTGGAAGGCTGTAAACTATTACTTTCTCAGGATGTCCATTGCTTTTTGCAGGGAGACCTTCATTCGGTTAAAGGCATCTGCAAGCGACTTGATTTCGTCATTTGTATCGACATCGAATGAACGATCCATCTTGCCGCGACTGATATCTCCAGCAACTTCAACGATGGTTTCGATCGGTTTGACCACACTGCGGTTAATAATCAGGTCGATGATGATCAGTGCGACTAGGAATAGGACTGAAACAACCGCGCTCAAAAAGGCCAGCTTCTTCCAAGTCAGTTCAACTATTTTTTGGGTCGAAACATAGACGATCCGGGTACCGACGATGTCACCCTCTTTGTAGCCGTAACCGGAGGTCGTGCCATACTCTGCGACCATGTCCGGGTGCGCTGCTTCAGGGGTGTCATGGCACCAGATACAGCCCTTGCGAGCCTCTATCGGGATCGCTGAAGCGTAGAAGCTTTCACCGTTGATTTCTGTAAAGCCGCTATATTCTTCATATTCACCCTTATCAAAACCTGCAATGATCTTTTCTTCGAATGGTGTCGATTGATTGTCCGGATTCAGCGGGTTTGGCGAGCTGATTTTGAGCAAGTATTCCGGGTATGCGGTGTTAAGGATTTTCGCCGTCTTTGCCAGCATAACAGCACCGACCGATGCCTCCGGGAAATACTCGTCGCCGATCAGCTCATTCAGTTCTGGACGCACGTATTGTGACATATACTTTTGGTTGGCGTTCATCGAGCGCAGAAAAAGTTCGGTTTTTTCTGCCGCTTCTCGGCGGGTGTCCTCGGTCAGCAGGTAGTAACCCGCTCCGACGACCCCGATCATCGAGAAGATATAGACAATCGCGAGAATGACAAAGACCCGCTTTCTGATATTCATATTTTTAAACATTATTCCTGCTCCTGTTCAGAGTGCATTGAAATAAACTAAAGCTTGTACTGGTTAATAAACGCATCCCGATCTTCTTCCGGAACTTCCCCCGCCAGTTTTTGAAGAAAACAGGAATAATTTGCCTGCGGCATCGGGTTGCCGCTGGTGTAGCTGATGGTGGATGCAGCCTGCTCGGCAAGAATCGTCCCCAATGGTCCGACCAGATCGATGAACCCGTCGATGACTGCAGCGATCTCGTCTGCATCGATCGGTGGTCCAACGTTTGCTGCGGGAGCATCTGTGGCCGGTTTGGGAGCTGGAGAATTTTGCTGCGCGACTGCCGCTAGCAGATTTTCGTGCAAAGGGAAGTCGAGTTTTTTTCGAACCGGGTAACCGGTAATGAAATTGACCCATTCCACAGGCTTGCTTGCGATGGTACCGAGAATTTCTTCTGGTGAAATACGACCGTGAGCGATATGTACTGCCTGGCCATTTTCAACCAGTATTTTGCACAGATGTACATCTCTGGAAAATTTAATGACCAACTGTCCCTGCTGCCCCGAGCCAAGATGCTCACTAAAGGCTTCTTTGAGGGTCATCAGGCACCTCCCAGTTGTTTTTTGATCTCCAGCAACAGTTCCATCGGTTCGTATGGTTTTGTGATATAGGCATCAGCGCCTTGCTTTTTGCCCCAAAACTTGTCGCTGGCTTCCGCTTTGGAAGTTAGCAGGATGATCGGCGTGTTTTTAAGATTCGGATCTGTCTTTAGGGAACGGCATACCTGAAAGCCATTTTTCCCCGGCATAATGACATCAAGGATAATCAGGTTGAACCCCCCGCCACGCGCGGCCGTTTCCGCTTCAAGACCATCTGTTGTTGTCGTGATTTCGTGTGGCGTCGAGCCCAGCACTTCCTGTAGCAAAGCCAATTCTGTTTCACTGTCTTCGGCAACGAGAATTTTAGCCATTTGTCGCTCCTTTTTTTCAGGGCAATGAGACGCTTTTAAAAGCACGATAATATGCCCGTACTAAAGTATTGAAAGTTGTAGCTTGCTAAGGGCACAATAATGAGTGATTATAAATAAAGTTAATTTTTTTTCAACAACTAATATGAGAAAATTTTAAAATAAAATAAGATGAAATCGTAAAGATCGGCGGATAGCTGAAGGTTTTGTTGTGCTAAGTGGCTAAGAATAAAAGGACACTTGGGTGTTTGGGGGGAGATGGAAATAGAAAGAAAAAAGCCGGGGGCGGATTGAAATTGCTAGACTCAAGGTTAGCTGGCGTCTTGATAATGCTTGGCAACTATCGGCTGCAGCTGTAAATGGGTATCTGGTTGACCACAAACCAAGAGCCGGTCGCGGTAGGGAGAGTAAGTGGATCCCAAATGATTACTGACCCGACAACCTGTTTCCTCCATGAACAGTAACGCGGCGGCGACATCGTAAGGTTGCAGGTCACTTTCCCAGAAACCCTGTAAAAAACCTGCCGCGACATAGCTGAGGTCGAGGGCTGCGGAGCCGAAACGACGGATTCCGCGGCTACTGTATAGAACCTGCTCCGCACAGGGGAAGAAGGAGGTTGCCAAGTCTTTGGAGCGGTAGGGGAAGCCGGTACCGATCAGCGCTTGCGAGAGCGGAACGTTGCTGACGGTTGGACAAGCCTGACCGTTACGGCACAGACCTTGCCCTCGTCGGGCGCTGAAAAGTTCCTCCGACGCTGGTCGCAACACTACGCCAAGTTCGCAGAGGCCGTCAATTTCCAGCGCAACGGAGATACTGAATTGGTCCAGGCCGCTGAGGAAATTTGTGGTGCCGTCAAGAGGATCGATCACCCAGCGTAAAAGTTCATTGCCGGTGGTACCTGTTTCCTCACCGTAAAAGCCAGCTTCCGGTAACAGCTTACTCAGCCCCTCTATTAACAGCTGTTCCGAGTTTATGTCGATTTCAGAAACGAACTCACGTGCTACCTTTTCCTCGCCGCCACCGGGTGGCAGGGAACGAAACCGACTCATCTGGTAGCGGCCGGTCTGCCGGGCAAGGTTAATGACATTTTCGAGCAGCTGCTGGTCGATCATGTCAATTGTATTCATCCCGAGTGCTGATGATGCGACTGTAGGGACTGAAGGTGCGTTGGTATTGACGAATTTCCAAAATGGCGATATTGATGATGCTGGCAATCGGGACCCCGATAATCATGCCCAACACGCCGTACAACTTGCCACCCATGACAATCGCCAGGATCACCAGCAATGGGTGTAGATTGGATACCCGAGAAATCAGAATCGGGATCAAGATGAAATTGTCGAGGATGATCTGCGCGATCAGCAGGTAGACACAGAAAATCCACCAGAACTGTCCGCCCATGCCCAGATCGACCAGAGCGATAATCAGCCCGGGGATCATGCCGACAATCGGTCCGATGTAGGGGACCAAGTTGGTGACCCCGGCAATAATACCTAGAATTGGCGCGTAGCGAATGTCAGTCAGCGACAGACCCATCCAGACAACGATGCCGATGATCAGTGCTTCCAGAATCCGTCCACGGATAAAGTGGGCAAGTTGCCAGCTGACGTGATCGTAAATATCGAGGATCATCTCAAAATAGCGATTCGGCGTGAGCGAGATCAGACCGCGCATGATGCGGCGACTGTCGCGCAAAAAAAAGAACGAGAACAGCGGCACAAGTAAAAACAGGCTGCCGATCCGCATAGCCGACTTCGGTGTTTGCGATAGAACCAGTCCGAACAGCTCTTCAGTCGATGCGCGGAGCTTGTCGACCAGATCGTAACTCTTTATGAACGGTAAGTGCCTCTGCAAGGTGCTCAGCAGGCCGTTGATGTATTCAACCGCGCGCCCGAAGTAGCGCGGAAAATCGGCTTTTAATGCCTGTAGCATCCCCTTCCAGTTGGGTGGGCCGATCAGCATCAACAGTGTGAGGATCAGGATCGAAACCAGAAAATAGACAATGAAAATGCTACCGGTTCGGCCGATCCTCTCTCGCTCGAAAAATTGTACCACCGGGTCGAGCAGAAAGGCGGCAATCAGCGAGATCAGGATCGGCAGAAACAGCCCTTCTGTCGCTGTTTTCAGCATGTTGGTGATGGTCGAGGCCGAAGAGAAGATGGCAATCCCTGAGGCAATGGCCGCAGTCAGGACAACGTAGAGTAGGATTACCTGGGCACGGGTGAAGCCGCTCTGATCAGTCATGACTGTCCGCGCTCCCGTTTCAACTCGTTGATCAATAGGTGGCTCTGGTGGAGCCGGTCGCTGATCACCCGTGTCAGGCCGAGTAGGATCTTGGCTGAAATGGCGGGATACTTGCGAACCGCATCTTGCATGTCGGAACGGAACAACCCAACCAGTACCGACGCTTCGGTGGTGCGGGCGGACGCAATCCGCGGTCGTGAGGCGGTCAAGGCAACTTCGCCGAAGAAGTCGCCCGGTTCCAGTAATGCCTGCTCGATTTCCCGACCGTTTTCATCGCGCGTGTAAATGCGTACCTGGCCGGAACGGATGGCATACATGCCGGAGCCGATGTCGCCCTCTTCGAAAATGATTTCGTCCGCTTTATAATCACGGACATGCACGATATTTTCCAGAAAGCTGAGTTCCCGTTTTTTCAATTTGCTGAAAATCGGAACGGTGCTTAGAAAATAGGCCAGGGTTTCCTGGTAGCCGGAACTGCGAAAGATATTGCTCCAGAATGGATTCACTGCGCACCCTCTTTGTATCTCATCGAAATGGCTATTCGCCTCTTCCTCAGAGGCGGAAAGTCTTTATTATACCAGTAAGTTATTTATGCACCAGATAAAAGATTTTGTTCTGGCTGCCTCTTTATCCCGTTACCGAGTTTAGTTTATGCTGTGAGCCATGATAGAAATCGATTTGAGTAAATATCCGACCTCGCCGGGGGTCTATCAAATGCTTTCCGCTGATGGTGAGGTGCTATACGTCGGTAAAGCCAAACAGTTGCGCAATCGGCTGCGCAGCTACTTTTCCTCTCGTGGTGATGGCCGCACGCATATCCCTTTATTGATGGAGAAGGTGCGGGGCGTCGAGGTGATTGTCACTGATACGGAAAAAGAAGCGTTGCTGCTGGAAAATACGCTGATCAAAAAATGTCGGCCGCGCTACAATATCGATTTACGTGATGACAAGACCTATGTCTCGGTTCGGATTGATCTGCGTGAGAAGTTTCCCGCTCTGCAGGTGGTGCGGCAGGTGAAGGATGATGGCGCCAGCTACTTCGGTCCGTACTCTTCAGCTGGGGCGATCCGGCAGACATTGAAAGAGATTTACCGTATCTTTCCGTTGCGGCATTCGAGTATCGAGCGCTGCAGCAAGCGGGGGAGGCCCTGCCTTTTTCACCAAATCGGCCAGTGCAGTGCTCCATGCCACGGGAAAATCGGCCGCGTCGCATACCGCGCCTTGGTCGACGGGGTTATCGATCTGCTGGACGGGCGAGAATCGAAAGTTGTCGCCCGGCTTCAGCAGCAGATGCTGCAGGCTGCGGCCGAAATGCGTTTCGAGGATGCGGCCCGCTTGCGGGACCAAATAACTGCGATCGAAAAAAGCATTGAAAAGCAGAAGGTTGCCGAGTATGGCGGTGGCAATCAGGATGTGATCGGCTTGCACCGGGAAGGTGGGGAGGTGGAACTCGCTCTGCTGTTCATCCGCCAGGGGAAGCTGATCGGCCGGCGTTGTTACCCTTTGCAGTGGATTCTCGATCTGCCTGAACTGGTGTCCGGTTTTTTGCAGGAGTATTACGCGCGCGAGGTGATTCTGCCAGATCAGGTTTTGCTCCCGTTTCCACTGGAGGATGTCGATCTGCTGTCGGACTGGCTGAGTGAAAAACGTGGCCGCAAGGTCTGTTTGCAGGCCCCGCAGCGAGGTGAGAAAAAGCGGCTTTGTCAGTTGGCCCTGCGCAATGCGGAAGAGTCTTTCAAGCAACGTGGGAGCCGGAAGGATGCTCGTAAACGGTTGCTGGAAGAGTTGCAGGCTAAGTTTCATCTGCCCCAGTTCCCCTGGCGGATCGAATGTTTCGACATCTCAAATGTGCAGGGAACCCATTCGGTGGGCAGTATGGTGGTGCTGATTGACGGAGAGCCCGCCAATGCGGAATATCGTCGCTTCAAAATTAAAACCGTCGATGGTGCCGACGATTACGCCTCGCTGGCGGAAGTGCTGCGACGTCGGTTACAGCGGGGGATTGATGAGCAGAATCTACCGCAGATGATCTTGATCGACGGGGGAAAAGGACAGCTCGGTGTCCTCTCCGAGGTGTTGGCGGAGTTTGACCTGAAGGGCAGAATCGGAGCGGTTGGAATCGCCAAGAGCAGGGTGGTTGCCAATGTCCGCGGTAAGGCGGTGGAGCGCAGTGAAGAGCGGTTCTTTCTGCCGGGGCGGAAAAATCCACTCAGCTTCCGTAGTGGCTCGGCGACTCTTTTTCTGCTGGAGCGGTTGCGCGATGAAGCGCATCGCTTTGCTATCACCTTTCATCGGCAGCTGCGCAGTAAAGCGAACTTGCGTTCTGGTCTGGAAGATATCCCTGGGGTCGGGCCAGCCAGACGCAAAGCCTTGTTAAAGCATTTCGGCAGCCTGAAACAGGTCCGTGCCGCTACGTTGGATGAATTGGGTAAAATGCCTGGTCTCCCTGCTACCCTTGCCGAACGAATCTATCAGCATTTCCAGCAGGGCTAATTCCACCCTTTTATTGTTTTGTGGGCTGCTCAGCCGGGAGCAGAAAATTCCCATTTCAATTAAAAATTATTCGTGAGTGGTATTTCCAGTTGACTCTGGAAGAGAAAAACAATAAAACAATATATCAAAAATACCGTATATATGGTTGTGCGAATTAAACGAAAGGAAGAAAACGGAATGCAGAAGTCAATTTCTTATCTGGTGCGTCTGGGACTGTTGCTGTTTGTCTGCGGAACCTTCGCCTCACCGGTAATGGCAGGCAGCCACAAAAATCGGATCAAGGGAACAGTGAGCGAACCTCAGGATGTCACTCGCCAATGTCTTAAGTGCCACGGTAGCGCTGCGAAGGATTTTATGAAGACTTCGCACTGGAACTGGAGCCTCAAGCAGACTGTTGATGGGCGTACTGTTGATCGGGGGAAGAAGAATGCGCTGAACAATTACTGTACCTCGGTTGCCGGGAACGAGCAGTTCTGCTCAAAATGTCACGCCGGTTACGGGATGACCGATATTGCTACCTTCAATTTCGATAACCCAGAGAATATCGACTGTCTGGTCTGTCACGACACCACAGGGCGTTATGGAAAAGCCGGCAACGCTGCCGGGATGCCGAGTGTGAATATCGACCTGATACAAATAGCCCAAAATGTTGGCAAACCTAGCCGCGACAACTGTGGTTCCTGTCACTTCTTCGGTGGTGGTGGTGATGCCGTGAAGCACGGTGACCTTGACTCTTCCATGTCGTATCCGACTGAAGAGATCGACGTTCATATGAACATGGAAGGAAACGATTTCGCATGCGTTGAGTGTCATCAGACTGAGAATCATGTGATCAGCGGGAACTCTCTTGGGGTTTCCCCGGGCGGTAAGACCCATTTTGGGTGCGATCAATGTCATGCTGGGGAAATTCACAGTGAGAGCCGCATTAATGCTCACCTCGATACCGTCGCCTGTCAAACCTGCCATATCCCGACCTATGCCAAGGAATTGGCCACCAAGATTTGGTGGGACTGGTCAAAAGCCGGCGAAGAGCGCCAATTTGACGAAAAGGATGAGTATGGTCATCATACCTACATCAAGAAGAAGGGTGAGATGAAGTACGGAAAGAATCTGGCTCCGGAGTATCGCTGGTATAATGGCACCGCTGGTGCTTACCATCGCGGCGACAAGATCGATCCGAGTACGGTGAGCAGTCTGGCGTATCCGTTGGGTGATCGCAGCGACGAAGAAGCCAAGATCTACCCTTTCAAGGTGATGCGTGGCAAGCAGATCTACGACACAGAGTACAAGAACTTGATTACGGCAAAAATTGCCAATGAAGGTGGTTACTGGAAAGACTTCGATTGGGATAAGGCGGCTCGCCTTGGTAGTGAAGCAAGTGGCCTGCCATACAGCGGCAAGTACGGTTTTGCCGAAACCGATATGTACTGGCGCCTCAACCACATGATCGCTCCGAAAGAGAAAGCTCTCGGCTGTCTTGATTGCCACGGTGACAAAGGTCGGATGAATTGGATCGCACTCGGTTACAAGGGTGACCCGATGTCCAATCTGGCATGGGCACGATCAAAATAAAATCAACTCTCTCTAGGTAAATTACTGATAAAAAAGCCTTCGGAAAAGGGCCTCAGTTCACTGGCAAACCCCGCATTTTAGGATGCGGGGTTTACTTATGTATGTTTTCCAGGGAGTTTTCTGTTCAAGCAGGTAATGTCTAGGATAGCGGCAGCGCGGGGGTGTGGCGCTAATATATGCTCTGATCCACCTTAGAAGAGCTGAACCTTTGCCATTACCCTTCTTTTTCTAAGGTTTGCTCAGCAGTAGAGCTATCTTTTTCATATTCATGACAGGCGGTGGACAGTAAACACTGCTCTTGGGGCACACAATAGCCCCCGCATCCGGATGTAGCGGTAACCGTGGAGTTGCTTGCCATTGGCAAAACTGCGCGCAACGGTTTCTTTGCCGTGTTTGTAGATCGCTTTGCAGGTTTTGGTCTTACGGTGTGAATCGACTTTTTCCTGATAATCCTCCCAGACATGGCGGGTGGCGGTTTTGACCTGTTGTACGTTCTCGGTACATTGTCCAAGAAATGAACAGGTCCGGCAGATAGCGGGACCAGAACGATACTTACGATAGCCTTGTCGGTTAGTGGTGCGATAGGTCAGTAGCTGGCCCCTCAGGCAGTGGCAACCATAGTGTTGCGGTTCATTAAATAATAGTCGCGTCTATAGAGGTCTCCTTTGATATGGGTGGGACGCCGGTAGCCGATCACCCCGTAGATGTCGCGCTCTTCAAGTCCCTTGCAGATCGGATCGGTGCGGTCCTGTAACCGGCGTCAAGACCTACGGCTTCAGTTTTTAATCCGAAACGCTGCCGCTGGTGGTCGAGCCGCTCTAGGTACGGGAGACTATTATGAACGTTGGCGGGTGTGATATGGGTTTAGGTAATCAGGTTGTATTTGCCGCAGGTGGTGCGGTAATCGAGACAAAAGAAACCCTTCGGTTTGCCCTCACGCATCAGGTAACCACTCTCAGGGTCGGTGGTGCTTGACTTGATCTCTTTAGGTTCAGGGGGCTGCTCTTTGGGCCTTAACGGTTTTTCCCGTGGTCTTTTCGATCCTTGCTGATCGCCTTTTCCAGATCATCCATGTATTCGCAGGTCGCACGAACGATCTGCTTCTTCTTGAACTTATGCTTGTTGGCACTCGCTTTTAAATGGGTAGAGTCGGTGTAGAGAACCTTCCGGTTAAGCAGTCGTTTGCGCATCGCCTGCAGGACGATCTCATCGATGATCTCCTAGATGGTGCTATCGGTAAAGCGACGTCGAAGGTTCTGGCGGAAGGTCGAAGCATCCGGAACTTTGTCGGTCAGGCTGAAACCGATGACCCTGCAATAGACAATATTGGCCTGAATCTCACAAACACAGTCGGCGCTCGGAACGGATGCCGAGCCGATAACCGAGAAACAGCATCTTGAACAACACTACCGGATCAATCGCTGGACGACCATTGTCGGCGCATTAAAGGTCCTTGACCTTTCCGCAGATAAAGTCAAAATCAATCACGCTATCCATTTTGTGCAGCAGATGATCCTAGGCAACGAGTTCTTCAATGCTTACGAATTCCAACACAACTTGTTTGTTGTCATGTCCACGTAACATGCAAACATTTTACAGAAATTCAGTTCACAAAATCCCCGCTAAAAGGGCGAGGATTTGTCAACAGTCTGAGACTTTCAGAAGACGGCTTTTTAATATTGTAGAAAACTAATGTTTTTTGTTGTGCGCTATGGTATCATTTGTCGCGATTAATGGTAGAGTTCTAAATCGTTGTTGCCCGCAAAAATGTAATATCCTGGGGGGAGGTTGGAAACAGCGACCAGTAAACAACTTTGTAAACTATGTTGCTAATGGAGGGAAGACGATGCAACAGACTAAAAAGCTGATTTTGACCTGCTTCGCAGTCGCTTTGCTAGTGGCTCCGGTAATGGCTGCCAATCCGCACAAGGAATATGTTCAAGGCGAATTTAAAACGGGCCCGGATGTCACAAAGGTTTGCTTGGAGTGCCATGAAGAACAGGCTGAAGCGTTTATGAAAACCAGCCACTGGACCTGGTCACTAGAGCAGGTAATCAACGGCAAGAAGGTACAGGCAGGCAAGAAGAACACATTCAATAACTACTGTACCCAAATTAAGTCCAACGAGCCTTCCTGTAACCGCTGTCACGCCGGTTACGGCTGGGAAGACGATAACTTCGATTTCACCGACAAGACTAAGGTCGACTGTCTGGTCTGTCACGATACCACCGGGACCTACCTCAAGGCGCGCGGTGGAAGGGTTTTTGAAGGGCTTAACCTGTTGCGGATTGCCCAGAATGTCGGACAGCCGGTACGCGACAACTGCGGTGCCTGCCATTTCTATGGTGGCGGTGGCGATGCGGTTAAGCATGGTGATCTCGACTCCTCTATGGCCTATCCGGAGAAAAAGGTTGATGTGCACATGGGGCTAGACGGCAAGGATTTCGCCTGCCAGGCTTGTCACGTGACAAAAAATCACGTTATCCCCGGTAACTCGCTCGGTGTTTCGCCGGGTGCCGAAAGCCAGCTCAGTTGTGAGGACTGTCATACCGCGGCCCCGCATGAAGAGAGTCGTCTGAATGAACATGTGGCAAATGTTGCTTGTCAGACTTGTCACATTCCCTATTACTCAAAAGAAATTCCGACCAAGCTCTGGTGGGACTGGTCGACCTCCGGTGATGATGACCGTAATGTCACCAAGGACAAGTATGGCAAGCCGCTTTACGTAAAAAAGAAGGGCGATATGAAGTATGGCAAGAACGTACCGCCTGAATATGCTTGGTTCGAATCAGGCAAAGCTGTCAACTATGTGCGTGGACAGAAAATAGAGGATCCGAGCAAGGTACTAACGATTGCTGGACCGACTTCGACCATTAAGGACAAAAAGGCTCGGATTTATCCGTTCAAGGTTATGCGCGGTAAGCAGGCTTACGATCCAAAATACAAGAACTTGCTGGTTGTTCATCAGATAGATGATGATGGCTACTGGCATACCTTTGATTGGAAAAAGTCAGCGGAGATCGGTATGAAGCAGGCAGGCTTGCCGTTCAGTGGTGAAGTTGGTTTCGTTGAGACTCGTATGTTCTGGCGGATCAACCACATGGTTTCTGAAGCAAACGTTGCGCTCAGCTGTCTCGATTGCCACGGTGATAAGGGGCGCATGGATTGGAAAACCCTTGGCTACTCAGGTGACCCGATGAAAAATGCCAAGTGGGCACGCGGCAAATAACTACATCGTAGCTGATGGATAACGAATGGGGCTGTTCCTTATGGGGCAGCCCTTTTTCTATTTGAGATAAATAGATTAATGTCGGCAAGTCGATATTGACAGGTGGCTGAGTTTGTCTTGGCTCAACAGCTGTTGGGGTAAGTGGTGGCGGTAGCTCACCCATCCAGAATTCGTTGACCAGACCTTATCCAGAAGTTTCATGCACGACAATAAAAACCCCCCGCAATTGATGAGGTTACTTGGTTAGTAGATTTATGCGAGCCTTCGTTGATCTTTATAGCGTTTCATATGGAGGTTCAGGCGAGGTTTATCATGAATAAGAAGGCCTTCGCAGAAAATTCGAGAGCACGACTAGTGTTTGCCGAACTCATCGTCATATAAAGCTATCGTCTGTTTCAATTTTGGCTCCGATGGCAGTTGCTGTCCACAGTCGCAGGATATTCCTGCTGCTGGTTTGGCGGTTGGTGGGATACCCGTAAAGGGTTGAGCATTGCGAGCAGGCGGCTTGCCTGGTCGCCGAGTTGCTAGGTGGCGGAAGCGTTTTCTTCAGCGGTCGCTGTATTTGCTATATTACCTGATCAATTAGTCCTAAGTCTTGGTTGAGTTGCGCGGTGCCTTCAGCCTGTTCATGGGAAGCTGAAGCAATATCTTCGGGCAAGTCGGAAACTTTTGATCCGTTCATTGATCGATTCGGGAGCTTCTGCCGTATGCTGGCTATTTCACCTCTGCGTTCGGTTTTTTGCACCGAGTCGGCGATCAGGTCAGCTGTTTCCTGGCCCTCCTTAGCTCTGCACGCCACCAACTGACCTCTTCTGCAGCCCACCGCAAAGCCTTTACAGTGTTGTCCAGCCTGTGCCTCCTCGATGGCTGCATCGAGGGCAAGGAGTTTCGTCTGGAAGGCGATTTGGTCAATCACCCTGATGATCTATGTTCTGACCAGCTCACTGATCTCCTCCATCGCGGAAACCGTTTGCCGCATTCGCAGGTTACCGTTTTCCGCTGCGTTTTTCGCTTCACCGTAGAGTTGGTTGACTTGGCTGGCATTGTTCGCATTTAGCTTGGTTTTGCTGGACATCTCGTCCAAGGAACTGGAACTTTCTTCCAGTTAAGCTGCGGAGTCGGTTTTTCCTCTCGAGAGGGCTTGTGAGAAAACAGCGCCTGAGTTGCGGCCGGAGGGAATCTGCTGACCCACCGACTGGATGGAGCTCATGGTGCTGTTAAGGTAGTCCTCCCGTGAATTCAGGACGCTACGAATTTCGTCCTGACTGTCGCGAGGCTGAATTTCGAAGCATGAATTCCCAGAGGCGAGTTTTTTGCCGGTGTTTTAAAAACAAAAAAGACCCCTGAATTTCTTCAGAGGCCTTTTGTAGATTTATTAATAAATTTATTATTTATTCGATAGTTATCGCTGCATCTTCAATGATCAGATCGTATTGGTAACCGTAACCGAAATCTTTGTCGAGAGTCAGGGGGCCTTTGACCAATACTGTGTCACCGACTTCCGCTGTGATATCGGTCGTGACGGTCAGGTCATGGGTCCCTGCTTCAGAGTCGCCACTGCCGTCTTGAATGTGGAGCCAGTTCTTGCCCATGATTTTCGGGCTGAATTTAACGACCTTGCCGCGCAAAGTAACCTCTTGGCCGGACAGGTTGGCTTTGTCGCCGAAGATCTCCCCGACCGTTAAACCTCCCTCAGGCTTGGCAATGTTCGTCAGGTCAACATCGTCTGCAGCGGGCGCCTTTGTTTTTTGCGATTGGTCTTCCTGCATGCCTCCTTCTGCCATCGCCGAGTCAGGCGAGCTTGCATTCAGAATCGAGTCGACAAAGTAAACAACGGAGAAGTCGCGCTCCAGAGTCTTACTGTGATAGTTAGTCATCGGCATGCCGTCCGGAACCACAACCGAATCACCAACCGCTACGGTAAATGCTGGCGCAGCTGCCCAGATCTTTTCAGTGCCGCTATCAACCTGTACATAGGTGTAGCCGGCAGCGTTCATGGTTTCTACGACGGTTCCCGATGTCCCACCAGACTTATTTGCTGCCGGTGCGGTCATTGCTGCGGGGGTCTGCTCTTGAGGGGCTTGAGCCACAGTGCTTGTTGGTTTGTCTTGGCTGCAAGCAGTAAGAGTGAGTGCAGCGATGGAAATAGTGATCAGTGCTAACGATTTTTTCACAACAATATCCTCCAGATGATAGCCTCTTTGGCTTAGTTTATCGATTTTCAGGAGACGATAACATAGACGAGAAAATATGTACAAGCGCTTAGATGGTTGTTACTGCTTTTCTGTGGCATTGCACAGGACACGTCCGTATAGATGAGAAACGTTCCGTAATCGCTTTGTTATTTCGCGATTCCTTTGCTGAGGCAATTCACGCCATTGCCAGTTTCCGAGGCTTATTCCCGGTTGATTCATGCGCGATTTGTCATCCAGTCCGAGCAAATCCTGCAGTGGCAGGATTGTCAACCGGGCAACGCTGGCTAAAGCGGTTTCGATCAAAGTCCAGGGCATCTCTTCACAAGGGCGTTTTAGATAGTCCTTTACTCGCTGTTGACTTTTGCTATCGAGAGAGCGCCACCACGCCAAGCTAGTGCTGTTATCATGGGTTCCCGTGTAGACCACCGAGTTTTGCAGATGATTATGTGGCAAATACGGATTGGAAGGTCCCGAATTGAAAGCGAACTGCAGTATTTTCATTCCGGGTAGGTTGAACTGATCCCTCAATTGCTCGACATCGGCTGTGATCACCCCCAGATCTTCGGCGATAATCGGCAACTCAGGCAGTTCGTCGAGCAGGCGTTGGAATAGTTTTGCGCCAGGCACAGTGGTCCATTTGCCATTGATCGCTGTTTTTTCCTCCGCAGGGATTGTCCAGCAGGCGGAGAAACCACGGAAATGGTCCACCCGGATCAGATCAAACAACTGAAGATTCCAGCGGAAACGAGCGCGCCACCAGGAATAATCGTCCTCGGCCATCCGTTCCCAGCGGTAGAGCGGGTTGCCCCATCGTTGCCCGATTTCACTGAAATAGTCTGGGGGGACGCCAGCTACAAGGGTCGGCAAATCGTTCTCGTCCAAGTAGAAGAGGTGTCGGTTGGCCCAAACATCTGCCGAATTTTCTGCGATGAAGATCGGTAGGTCGCCGAAAATTTTCACGCCCTTTTGATTGGCGTATTTTTTCAGTTCGAACCACTGCTCGAAAAAAACAAACTGAAGGTATTTGTGCCAGGCGATCTCATTCTGCAGCTCCATTCCCCATTTGTGCAGAGCCGATTGCTGTCGTTGGCGAATTTCCTGTGGCCATTGTTGCCAGCCTCTTTTCTGCTGCATTTGGCGCATCGCTTCGAAAAAACAGTAGTCGTTCAGCCAATAGGACTGTTCGCGACAGAATTGCTCATATTTTTGCCGCCGTTCCGGTGTTGCCGCTTCAGCGAACTGGATACAGCCGAGCCGGAGCAGACTCAATTGTTTATCTGCGGCGGGAAAGTCCACTTTATTGCTAATTGCTGCCGCTGGAGGCAGTTTGTTGGTCTGCAGGTCTCCTGCCGCAACCAGTTTTTGCAGGTTGATTAATAGTGGGTTGCCGGCAAAGGCCGAATAGCAGCTGTAAGGACAGTTTCCGTAGCCGGTCGGACCAAGGGGGAGAACCTGCCAGACCGATTGTCCTGCGGCAACCAGCCAATCAACAAAGTCATATGCCTCCTGGCCAAGAGTGCCTATCGGCTGGGGGCCCGGAAGAGAACTCGGATGCAGTAGAATACCGCTTTGCCTCGTCGTTAACATTTTCACTCCTGTCTACTTCGTGATTAAGGAGTTTAGCAGTTGTTGGTAGCTTTGCAGACAGAAAAAAAAAGCTTTCCATGATTCATGGAAAGCATTTGGCAAAATCACGGTTATTTTTTTGTCAGGTGCCTATATAAGATTTTATCAGCTGTGCCATTTCGGCCGACTTGAACGGTTTGGTAACATACTCATTGGCCCCCACCTTTTGTCCACGTTCCATATCTTCGGTGGTTTTCTTGGCAGAAACCATAAACACCGGCATTTCAGCCAAAGTTGCATTGTTGCGGATATGCTGGCAGATCTTAAAACCATCCATATCAGGGAGGACGACATCAAGAAGAGCCAGATCCGGCGCCTCTTGCGACAGCACCCTGAGTGCCTCAATACCGGTGCTGGCTTTCAGTGGCTCGTAACCGAGCAGCTTCAGCATGGTGGATGCAAGTTCGAGGATTGGTTGACTGTCGTCAACGACAAGAATCTTCTTTTTCAAAAAGGTATCCTTCCCCCTTGCATAGTATCCTGAGGCTAAAATGAGCAAAAGCTTAATATTCTCTTATGTTAGCTTATGGGCGAAAAATAAACAAGTATTAGCAAATGGATTGATCATTCTTCCGGATCAAAGTCGGATTATTCGATGCGCCTGCATCTGCGCTTCAGCGATCTCGAGCATGTTGGTTACACGCCCCACCTTGAGCTTTTCTTTCAAATTGTAATAATCAAGACAAAGTCCACAGGAGGCGATGTCAACCCCGCGGCAGGCCAGAGAATTCAGAGCTTCCAATGCTTCGGAACCAGCGCAGACCAACTTGACGCCGCTGTTGACGAAAAGAATCAGGTCGGGTAGGGAATCAAGCTCAAGCAGGGTAACAAAAAAGTTTTTCAGCAGAACTTGGCCGAACTCTAGGTCGCCACTACCCATCTGGTCGCTGGCGCAGAAGATCACAACATTGCCTCTAACCGTTGCTAGTATCGTTTGTGGTGCTTTTTGTTGTTGGGGGCTGTCGGGAGTCAGTGTCAGTCTGTAGTTCGGTCCCTCAGTCTCCCAACTGGTCAGGTAGCCCATTTTTTCTGCCAAACGGATAACATTTTCTTTGGCTGTCTGGTCGCCGACCAGAACGGAAAGAATTTCATCTGGTGTGGCAAGAATCTGCTTGCGGGTTTCTACGACCGGGTGTGGGCACTGGAGTTGGCTGTAATCAAGCTGAATCATTTTGGTTCTCCGATTGTGAGTAGTAATAAACAAGAGGTTATGATATCGCTCATGAAAAGTCTACTCTGGGGTAAAATTGAAAAAAAAGCCCGGCTGGAGCCAGCCGGGCTTTTTTTCAAGATGTAACTGTACGCGATACGGTTAGAAACGATATCCAATTCCCAAAGATACGCTGTACATCTCTCCGTCCTGATCACCATAGACATACGGCTGATCATCGACAAATAGATCATACCCTGCCTGAGCAGTCAGATACAGGGCAGGAGAGAAAGAGTAGCTCCCTCCGATGTTGACACTAACCTGCTGGTATTCCAGGTCGGAGTAGGTTTCAACTCCGGTCATGGTGGTCACGTCATAAAGTGCCAACAGAACCGGATCGGTAGCTGTCGGATCGAATCCATCCGGCCACTGCAGGGCGAAGCTGTTCATGCCGCCTTCAGTAAGGTTATAGATGGCGTTGGTGAACAGGTTAAGTTTCTCGGTTGCGTTGTAGTCAGCGCTAAGAGAAAGAGTGTGGGCTTTGGTTTGATACTCGACGTTTTCACAGGTCGTCCCGAACTGGGACGATACGATGACACCACCTCAGCCATCATAGAAGCCTTGGCAGAAGGCTGTTTTTGCACGCTGATCAAAGTAATTATAAGCCATAGTAAAATTCAGGTCAGCCGTTGGGGCATACCAGAATGTCAGGCCGGTGTTATAAGTTTGTTGTTCCCATTGAGAGTGATTCAGGTCATTCTCTTCGTCTTTGTACCGCAGATTGAGGGTTGCAGCAAAATTCCCCTTTGGCGCCCAGGTGCTGGTGACTTTCAGTTGATGGACTTTTTCCGGCTGATTGGTTAAATCAGCTTCGCGGGCATCGTAAAAGGTTGTCCCGTAGAGAGCCGAGTTGCCTCCAACAATATAACCGGGTACGCCAAATTTGGCCTGAAGAATATTATCGCCAACAGGGACCAGCGCCGCTTCAGGGTTGTGGAAGGGGTTGTCAATATCTTCGAACGTGTAGCTAGCCCGCAGTGACAGCTTGCGGTTTAAGCGGGTGTTGATGCTGGCTTTATAGGTGTGAGCAGTGGTTTCAGAAAAATCGCCGTCGTCACGATCCTCGTTCTCGTACTCATACTTTAGGCGCAGGGTTGTTTTTGCCGCCAGGCGATAGACCGCATTTAATCTGGCAGTCAAAACATCACGGCTGCTGAGCGATTCCAAGTCGGAGGTGAACAGCCCCGTGTTGGTCGCATCGTAGGTGATGCCGGCTGAAGGACTGGTCGGGGCTGTTATGGTCTGGAAGGTAGCGCTGATGTCATCAGTATCTATTTTCTCCGCTTTGATTCGGGCGCTCACCTTCAGTTTTTTACCGAAACGGGTTGTTGCTTTCAGCCCATAGCCATCATAAGTAGTCGTAATTTTTGACTTGTTTAGGGTAAAGATTCCCGGTTCATCGGTCTTGTTACTTTCGACTTTGCTGGTCACATAGCTGCCGATCAGCGTGGTGTCTTTTTCCAGATCGACGCGGGCTTTGACCAAGTGGCTCTGTTTTTCCGATTCCGGGACTGTGTCTGCTGGCAATAAGCCATCATCGTAATCGTAAGTGATGCGGTCATCGAAAATCGTGTTGCCGAACGGTTGACCCGGTTTCATGCTTGAATCATAAATACGGGTGTCGGCAGGCCCGGTGTCGAACTTACGGTCTAGAAACTCATAACGCACGGTCAGTAGCCCGAATTTTCCGGTAACCCCGGCGGTAAAATCTTCGGTGGTTTCATTAATTTCTTTGCTCTCACCAGTAACGTGGCAGCTTGAGCATTTACTCATGCTGATTGATTGATCGGTCCCTTCGCGTTTCTCGTTACGGTAACCGACGTCAAAGGTCACATTGGGCATGGCTGGAACGGTCAGCTCTGCATCGGCTTTCCATTCCTTGCGGGTAATGGAGAATGCCTGTTCAGGGACCAAGTCTTCCGCATACATTGAAGCACCGCCGGTCTGAATAACATAATCGTCGACCCCATCCGCGACGGTCGAAAAGTCTCCTGTATCCGAGCCATAGAGGACAGTATTGGTTGCGCCGTCAACCAGCACGAATGCGGGAACCAGATCAGGAGTTACCGCAGCAATTGGAACCGGTTCATGCGTGGTTTTGTTCATGCCGCCACGGACGAGTGCGGCATCCATGTAATCAAGCCGGTCATGGTCAAGACGATGTTCAAGGACGTTGTATTTAAGAGAGCCTTTAAAAATACGGTTTAAATCGATCAGACCCTCGACTTGCTGGTTTCGTGCGCCTTTTAAGTCGCCAGTCGCTTCCGCTACTACCCCATTTTTCGGGTGGAAGCTCAGGTCGAACTTGCCGGTTGCATTCGCACCATCTTCATTTTTTGATGAGATGTATTCATTGACTCTGGAGCTGCTATCGGTAAAGTCAACTGCTGTCCCACCCAACTCAACTGAACCGGAAAAGTCATCACCGGCAGCGAACAGTGGCAGAGGTATCAACAGCGCAACGATGGACAGCGCCAGGAGCCATTTGCAAATAGCTTGCATGTAAATCCTCCTTGCTGTGATTGCTTAGCGGGTTAGCCCATGGCCACTGCCTACGGCATCGCCATTACTGTCTGTAACCGGAGCGGACTGTGAGGGTAGATCTGAACCATGAACCACAGAATGACAGGTGGTGCACTTGGTCAGGAACCCTTTGCGCCAGCCGTCTGCTCCAAACGTATTGGTGAAGGGAACAGTGACCGGATCAAGGCCAAGACCAGTCAGGAAACTGTTCGAGGCGGCTGGCGTCAACGCTGTCCCAGGAACCGGGTTGCCATTAGATGCATCGTTGGTGATCCAGTCGTAGGCAGCCAGATTGGTTGAGCGAAGCTCATCCAGCTTGTTGCCATCGAAGGTAAAGGTGTCACCAACATCGACTGTGCCGCCGATACGCGCGGCATGGAAATGGCTTTCATGGCACTGCAGACAGAGAAACGGTTCGTTCTGCTGCAGCAGGTTGTTGGCAACCGTGCCGTGAGGATCGTGGCAAATCGAGCAATCTTCTTCAACCGGTGCATGTTCGAAAACAAAGGGACCCTGGTAGCGGCTATGGCAGTTCAGGCACAAGTCGCGGGCCTGTTCGTCGGTTGCAAGTTCGCCATGAGGATTATGGCAGTCGTTGCAGGACATTTTTCCCTCTGCAACCGGATGGTGCGAGGGCAGGTTCGCCTTGGCGCGTTGTTCCTGATGACAGCTGTAGCAAAGCTCTGTGCCCGTCTGCTTCAAGTACGCTTTTCCGGAATTCTCGGCATGCATGCTGTGACAGTCGGTGCAACTCAGATCGGCCAAAGCGTGCTCGCTGAAGGTCCAATCCATCAGCTCTCCGTCGGTATGACATTTGGCGCAGATGGCTGCTGTTTCTTCCGATTTCAGTTCAAGCGGACGCAGAATCTTCGCAGTGTCGCCACCGCCATCGACGTGTAAGCTGCCCGGTCCATGGCAGGATTCACAGCCTTTTTGGGCACCCATCAGTTCAAAATCAGCCAATCGGCCATGAACATTATGGGTAAAACTTGCAGATTTGTTTTCGTGGCAGCCAAGACAGGTTTCCTGTCCGACATAGCTAGCACCCTCTATCACTGGCATGGTAAGGACCTTTTCACGGATCGTTCCTGTTGCGCAGGCTGCTAGTAGCAGCAAAGCAAACAAGCTCGCCAGTTTGCAGGATAGGGGGCCGGAAAACTTTTGTGACATATTGCCTCCTTTTAGTTATTCCAAATCTCTGATGAAGTTGCAGCTAGTTGTCTCTGCTGCAGCCGACCCAAACGGCAAATATTTTCTCCTTTTCCGAACGGGTGTGTTCTGGGATGGTTTACGTTTGAGAAAAAAACTGGGGAAAGTTAAAGTCATTAGTTGTAGCCAATATGTGTAAATCAAATGACACCTGTACGTTTCTATGGAAAATCTCGATGAGATTATATTTTTTTAAAATTGAGTTGAAGCGAAACATTTTAATGGCTATATTAGGAATGTTAATAGATCCATATTTAAATATTTAGGAAATTGAATGGATACTAGGTATCTGAGAACGCTTGTTAAGGCAGTTGAAGCCGGGAGCTTTTCCAAAGCCGCTGAAGAGCTGAACCTTACACAGTCAGCAGTTTCGCAGCGGATTAAGTTTCTTGAAGAGCGCTTCGGCCACAAGCTGCTTGATCGCTCCGGTTCCAAGCTGGTATTAACATCGGCCGGTGAACTGGTAATGGAGAGTGCGCAGCGGGTGCTTGCGATTCAGGACACTCTGATTAGCGATCTGCAGCGGTTGCACAATAAACAGCGAATTTCACTCTGTTGCACCCCGACCTTCGGGACCGTCTATCTGGCCTCTGTTCTGAACTCGTTTATGTTGGAAAACAGCACTACTGTTGATTTGAAGTTTCTGTTCAACAGTCCCGATGATGCTATCGAAGGGGTACGAAACCATGAATTCGATCTGGCCGTCATCGAGCATTGCTGTGAGACTGATTTGAGCGGCCTAATGATCTGTCCGCTACCGAATGATAAGTTGGTCTTCGTCAGTTCCCCGTCCTTAAAACTTCCGCCGCCCCAGATTGAGCTTCAGACTTTGCTGGAGATGCGGATTTTGACCCGAAAGGATGGGTGCAGTTCGAAGCGGCTGGTTTGCGCTGGTCTGGAGAAGGCGGGCAAGCAACTGGAGGATTTCAACGGCGTCGTGACTTCGGATGACCTGCACCTCACATGTCAGACCGTACTGAATGGTGGTGGGATTTCATTCATGTCGAAAGAAATGGTCAAAGGTTACCTTGAAAACGGTCAGATGGTAGCGCACGAGGTAAAAGACTTCCCTCATGAGCGGTGCCGAAGCGTAATTCTGGATAAAGATCGGATTGAAGACAAACTGCTCCGCAGCTTTGTAAATTGCGTATTCAAGGAATTTAAGATGCCGTTACCATTTGGCTAGACCACTTAGCCGATGCTTGAAATAGCGCTGAACTATTTAATTTTCATTTCCATTGGTTGGACTTCTGGGGCGGGTCGATATGGTCGACATATTCCATTAGGCTGTTGAAACTGAGCAGTCGGGCCAGCGGCGGCTGAGCAGGAACGGGAACAACAGAAAATATATCGCCGCAGCAACGGCGCAAAGCACTAGTGACAATGTAAAGGTCAGGTAGAGTCCTGCTGCCGCAAGCACAATCCAACCTAGCTCGAACAATAATTCGCCGATCGGAGTTGCCGGATAGAAAACCTGTATCCCCCTAGCTTATGACACATGAAGCTGTAATTGTGGATGATGCCGGCAACGATCAGCAGTATCGCTGCCAGCTTTGCGCTATTCAACATCTTTATTCCATCCGTTTCAGCTCAACAACTGTTTCCACATGCGCTGTCTGCGGGAACATATCAACGGGCTGGACCTGTTCGATCCGGTAGCCGTTTTCGACCAGTACCTTCAGGTCGCGGGTCAGGCTCTCGGGGTCACACGAAACATAGATGATCTGCTGAGGGGTAATGCCGCAGAGGATCTGCAGCAGTTCCTCCGAGCAGCCTTTGCGCGGTGGGTTCAAGGATACCAGCCGCACCGGGTGTAACTGTGCGGCCAACTTCTCCAACTGCTCTGCTGCATCCCCCGCAACAAAACGGCAATTGTCCAGCTCGTTAAGGTTGGCGTTGTCGGCCGCATTTCGCACCGCCTGTTCAACATATTCGATACCGACCAACTGTCTGGCATCTTTGGCCAGATGCAGACCTATCCCACCGATCCCGCAGTAGAGGTCGATGACGTTATCTTTTTTGCTCAGGTTCGCCCATTGGCGGACCAATTGGTAAATCCGGACCGCCTGACGGGTATTGACCTGAAAAAAAGCTTCAGGTGCAATCCGCAGGCGAATCCCGCCGACCTGCTCGATCAGGTCGGGCAGACCATGCAGTTTGATGGTCTCCTGGCCGAGGATCACGTTGCCGGTTGAGCTGTTGATATTCTGGTGTACGCCTATCACTTCAGGTACTTTGCGCATCAGCCATTTGGCCAGCTTCGGTAACTGCTGCAGATCGCGGAAGTTGCTGACAAAGGTGACTAGGGCCTTGTTGTTCTCCGGGCTGACCCGAATCAAAAGATAGCGTAGCAGCCCTTTTTTATGTCGGCTGCTGTAGACCGAAATCGACTGGCGTTGCACCTCTTCCCTGACCACATTGATGATCCGGTTGATAAGTGGATGATGTATCGGGCAATCGCCGGTATCGACGATCTCATGACTGCCGCGTTGGTAGAGGCCGATCAGCACCCGCTCCCGTTTGCGACCGAAAACCAGTTTGGCGCTGGCGCGGTATTCGAGCGTCTGTTCAGCTGGAAGGGTTGGGTGGACCAACCCCTCGCGAAGCAGGTCATGATCGGCCAGCGCGTTGGTCACCCGTTGTTGTTTAAAGTCCAGTTGCCCCTGGTACTTCAAACCGATCAACGGGCACCCCAGACAGGTAAACTCTTTTTTGCAGGGGTTATTGGTGGTGCGTTGCGGCGCGTTGCGCAAGATTTTCCGCAGCCTAGTGTAGATGTGAGTCCGCCCTTCGTGTTCCACCTCGGCGATCACCGTTTCACCCGGCAGCGCTCCTTGCACCAAAGCTATTTTCCCTTCGTGCGGGGCCAGGCCGATTCCCTCATTGTCGAGGTTCTCGATGGTCAGTTTTAAGGTAGGGCGCGGCTGGATTTTCTTCGCTTGTTTCTTCTTCACACAAATTCTTTCTTTTGGTTGAGTTGCACATTGGGGATTCGCAGGGTACTCCCGGTTTGTGAACAAAGTCAATCGACAGCTCAGTGCATGGATGTAACAGGCTATTTTATAATTTGTTTCAGGCTTGGGGGATTTCGGCTTATTTGATTATAGCCGAGTTGTCATTACCCTTTGCAATTGTGCCAGCGTTTCGAACCCATTTTGTTTTTGAGGGACGCCACTCCATTCGGCAGGATGAGTTATGTTTTAGAAAACAATTATCGGTTTGCTGAGCTGCTGCCTGATTTGTGGCAATATCTGGGCGGAGGAACCTGAGCAGGCTTTGCTGAAAGTTGTCTACAACCGGGGAATCGCGCCGATAAAATTTACCGAGGAGTCCGGCAAAGCCTCCGGTTTGTTGAACGAGTACTGGCGGCTGCTGGCGGAAGAAACCGGCCTGAACCTTAAATTTGTAGAGGTTGAGACCTTTGCCGAATCGCTGGATATGGTGAAAAGTGGTGTCGCCGATTTGCACACCGGCATTTTCTATACTGAGGCATCGCTGTAGAGTATTTGCAGCGGTTGGCTGGCAGGGTCGATATTCTCAACGCTGTCCCCTTTTCTGGTGCTGATCTTGTGAAGGACGGGGGGAGGGGACGCGGTTAGTATTTGGTAGTTCCAGTCGGCCAACGTGTTGATCGCTGATGATGTTAAGGGTAACCGACGATTGGTGATGGGGCATTTCAAAGACAGCGCCGTCAGTTTCCATGAAGCGGGCAACGGCAAGGAGGCGTTCGAATTGCTGTCACAGATCTCGGTAGATATGGTACTTATGGATCTGCGTATGCCGGTGCTCAACGGATACGAGACGATCACCGCCATGAAACAGGATGAGAGGCTGCAGAGGATCCCGGTGGTCGCTTTTACCGCCTCGGTGATGGGCGAGGATCTGGAGAAAGTGAACCAGTACGGCTTCGACGGTTATCTTCGCAAACCAGTGAGTCGGGAGAAACTATTTCGGGTCGCTGCAGAGTTCCTCCCATTGGCGAAACCACAGGAGGATGAAGCGGCAATCGGTATCGAGCCGGTTGATATTGCCCTGCAACAGCTGCAGGCTGATTGTGCCCGGGAAGTTGTTTATGAACTGAAAAAGGTCTGCACGGGGGCCTTGAGCCGCAGGATCAAATTCAAGATCCAGTTTTTATGCCAACCGGCACTGGTGGTTGCCAACAAATTGCATGTCGAGCAGGTATTGCTGAATATGCTGATCAACGCCCAGCATGCGACACTGGGAAATAGCAATGCCGCCGCTGGCAAGGGGCGTATAAAATTAACGATTGCCGAAGCGAAGTCCTCACCGCCGGAAGAGCTGGACCCCAGCCAGCGACATCTTTGTCTGAATGTCGAGGATAACGGTATCGCCATGTCAGCTGAAATACGGGAGCAGATCTTTGAGAAGTATTTCACTACCCGCAGTGACGAAGGTGGAAGCGGGCTCGGCCTTGCGGTTTGCCAGGATATTGCTTCTGCTCATGCCGGTGTGATCGAGGTCGAGTCGGATCCGGGTGGGCGGAACCGCCTTCCCTGTCTTTCTGCCGTTTCATGAAAGATACACACGAAATATGTCATTTGGGGGAACCCCCTTTTTTTCAAAGCTTTTGCTATAAACAGGATTAAACAAATGCGACGTAGATCCCGTCAAATCAAACTGGGCGATCTGGGAATTGGTGGTGACGCGCCGATCAGTGTGCAGTCGATGTGCAATACTGATACCCGCGATGTACAGGCAACGCTAACGCAGATCGCGCAGTTGGAACAGGCCGGTTGCGAAATTGTTCGATGTGCGGTTCCCGATCAGCAGGCCGCCGATTGCCTTGGGGCGATAAGGCAGGGCTGCAGGATTCCGCTGATCGCCGATATTCACTTTGATTACAGGTTGGCGCTGACTGCCGTCGAGCAGGGGGTGGATGGCCTGCGCCTGAATCCTGGCAACATCGGTGAGCGCTGGAAGGTCGTAGAGGTGGTTGCCGCCTGCCGCGAACGGCAGGTGCCGATCCGCATAGGGGTCAATGGCGGTTCGCTGGAGAAGGAACTGCTGGAGAAATACGGCCACCCGACTCCCGATGCTATGGTCGAGAGTGCCCTTAGTCACATCCGCATTCTGGAAGATCTGAACTACCAGGAGATCAAGGTCAGCCTCAAGGCGTCCGATATCCGCCGCACTGTCGGCGCCTACTGGCGGCTAGCGACCCAGGTTGACTATCCGCTGCACATCGGCATCACCGAGGCAGGCACCACTTGGAGCGGTACGATCAAAAGCGCCGTTGGTTTGGGGGCTCTGCTTTACGAGGGGATCGGTGATACCCTGCGGGTTTCTCTAACCGGTGATCCGGTCGAGGAAGTTCGGGTTGGCTTCGAGATCCTTAAAAGTCTGGAATTGCGCGAGCGCGGGCCGGTGTTTGTCAGCTGCCCGACCTGTGGCCGCTGCCAGATCGATCTGATCGAGATCGCCGAGGAGGTTGAACGCCGCCTGCATGACCTGCCGAAAGCTCTGACCATCGCTGTGATGGGCTGCGTGGTCAACGGCCCTGGTGAGGCCCGCGAAGCCGATCTCGGTATTGCAGGAGGCAAAGGGCAGGGTCTCCTGTTCTGTAAAGGAGAGGTGCTGCGCAAGGTGCCGCAGGATCAACTGGCCGACGCTCTGGTGTCCGAAGCCTGGAAGATGGTTGAAGAGAAGGACTGAGTTCGCTGATGAAGATCGCCCTGCTCGAACCCTTCATGGTCGGGTCGCACGCTACCTGGGCCAAAGACTTTGCAGCGCACAGCCGGCATCAGGTGGAAATCCTTTCTTTGCCAGGGAACCACTGGAAGTGGCGGATGCATGGCGGCGCGGTGACATTGGCGCACCAGTTTCTGGACGGTGGCTATCGCCCCGATCTGCTGCTGGCAACCGATATGCTCGACTTGACATCTTTCCTCGCCCTCACCCGGGAAGTGACGGCCAATATTCCGGTTGCGCTCTACATGCACGAGAACCAACTCAGCTACCCCTGGTCGCCGACCGATGTCGATCCTGCCCTGCAGCGTGATGCCCACTACTGTTTTATCAATTATATCTCGGCATTGACGGCGGATGCGGTGCTTTTTAATTCTGATTATCATCGCAAAGATTTTCTTGCCGAACTGCCCGGTTTTCTCAACACCTTTCCTGACTACAAAGAAGTCGATAGCGTTGATAAGATCGCGGAAAAATCACGGACCCTGCACCTTGGCCTTGACCTACACAAGTTCGATCGATATCGCTCAATTGTGCAAGAGCAACAAAGCCGGTCGCCATTGATCCTCTGGAACCATCGTTGGGAGTACGACAAAAACCCGGACGAGTTCTTTCACGCCTTATTCACTTTGCAAGAGCGGGGAATCGATTTTGAACTGGCAGTACTTGGCAAATCGTACCGGAAACAGCCGGGAATTTTTGCCGAGGCCAGGAAACGCCTCGAAATGCAGATCGTTCATTGGGGTTACGCCGAGACCTTCGCCGACTACGCCGGTTGGCTATTGCGAGCCGATATCCTGCCGGTTACCTCGGTACACGATTTTTTCGGCATCAGTGTGGTTGAAGCGATCTACTGCGGCTGCTATCCGCTACTGCCGAAGCGGATGGCATATCCTGAGCACATTCCGGAAGAACTGCGTGACAATCATTTCTACGACAATTCCGACGTTTTGGTTGAGCGATTATCGCAACTGTGTCAGCAGGTGGAGGTGCGGGAGGAAAACCTTTCTTCTTTGGTCTGCCAATATGACTGGTGTGTACAAGCACAAAAATACGACGATCTTTTTACCGTTTTAGCTTGCCGGTAAAGATCCACTGCAGAGCATATTTAAGATTGCTTATCAAGCCCGATGAAGGCAGAGCAGCCCACGCTTGGTCTGGTGTGGGCTGCTCTAATTCAGGGCAAACAATATTCCGGCTAGAAATCTATAGCGAGTGGATTGGAGTCACCAGGGGTGACGCTGAAAGTAGTACTTATGGTGCTTTGATTGCTGATAGTTCCGTCGTCCTCTTCATCGTAAGTTGTCGCCACGACCTTGTAGTCACCAACCGGAAGAACCAGGTTGTAGATCCCATTGGCGGCGATCTCAAGTGTTTTTACGTTAATTATCTCTTCTGGATACACTTCACAGAGTCCTGCCTGGCGAAAATCGATGGTGGCATACGGGTTTGTGGTTGTGTCTATGCCATTCACTGTGGCAGTGATTGTTCCGGTTTCTGTGGTGGCAGTCAGGGGGAAATCGACTGTTGTCAAGGTGCCAACTTTCGGTTTGATGGCCGTGCATGATGGCTGATAGCCAGTACGATAGGCGACCAGGTTGTAATGGACGTTATCCAGTTGCTCAGGTAGGTTTAATAAGTAGTTGTACAGACCGCCACTGTCTTCGAGAGCATCTCCCGTAGTAATGGTACTGCGTACCATCTCGACTTGGGTGCTATCATCATCCGTGTCACTATTGTAGATTTGGGCGCTGACCAGAGCTTCTCCCAGCACTGAATCGTTTGCATCGTCACTGACCAGCCCGCTGACCACCGCGGAGTCGACAGTTTCTAACACCTTGATCGTTGGTTTGAGTAGGTATTGCCCGCTGGAACCGGCCTTGACGACCGATTTCATCGCGTCGAAATCGAGAATCAGTTCGGTGGTCTGGTTCTCCGAGATGTCAAAACCGGAAACCACTTTAATCCCGGAATTGAAGCCACTGGGAACTGTCAGCTCTATTTCGTTAGGGATAAGGCTCTTATCGATCAGGTAGTTGGCGTAAGGATGCAATTTCTCCAGGATGTTGGCGGCGTTGGGCTCCGCTGTTTTGCCAAGGATCAAGCGTAGCTGGGTATAGTGCCCAGTATCCAGCGTCTTGATCCCGAGCTCCTCTCGGACGCCGTTGACGAGTGAGAGCAGGTTGTACGTCCCCTCCGGGCTGGCCACTGTTTGCCAGCCACCACTCTCTGAGTGGACATCGACGCGGTCTATGGTGACATAAATGGCTTTGTAGTCCTCGGTGGAGTTGTCGGTCAGGGATGTTTGGAGGGTGCCTGTGCTTGTCGAACTTGAACTGCCACCGCTACCGCCACAGGCGGTAAGCAATAGAATCGTCAGCGTGACGGTTAAAAATTGCCAGAATTTTGCTGAATAACTTTTCATTTGAGACCTCCTTGTGAATGAACATTGTGAAAAAAAGAGCAATGTAGCTGAAATGATTGTTCAAACAACATGTTCAAACAAGTATAGTTGATCTGGATGCAATTGCCTAGTCGCTTGCTTTTCAGTGCGAAACGGGTTAATTTTCCCTTCTTTTCTTTCAATAAAGTAAATGATCAATATATAGAACCACTGAACTTCAAACGAGGACAGGACTTTTCTCATGCGTTACACCCAGTACCTTTTGCCGACTCTCAAAGAGAACCCGGCCGATGCCGAAGTGATCAGTCATCAGTTGATGATGCGCGCAGGTATGATCCGCAAGGTCGCCGCCGGCGTATATAGTTATATGCCGTTCGGGCTACGGTCGATCCGTAAGATGGAGCAGATCATTCGCGAAGAGATGAACAAGGCGGGCGCGATCGAATGCTTGATGCCGATGGCCAACCCCGCCGAGCTGTGGCAGGAGTCGGGACGTTGGGAAAAGTACGGCAAGGAGCTGCTCCGTTTCAAGGATCGCAAGGAAACCGATTTCTGTATGGGGCCGACCCACGAAGAAGTGGTCACCGATATAGTCCGCAATACAGTCAAGTCCTATAAACAACTGCCGCTTAACCTGTACCAGATCCAGACCAAGTTCCGAGACGAGATCCGTCCTCGTTTCGGGCTGATGCGCGGCCGCGAGTTTATCATGAAAGATGCCTATTCTTTCGACTTGGACGATGCCGGGGCCGATGCCTCCTACAGCAAGATGTATCAGGCGTACCGTAACATCTTCAATCGCTGCGGTCTCAAATTCCGAGCCGTCGAGGCGGACAGCGGGGCGATCGGCGGCAGCTTTTCGCACGAGTTCATGGTACTGGCCGAATCGGGCGAAGATGCGATTGTCTCCTGTGATGCCTGCGAGTATGCCGCTAACGTCGAAAAGGCCGAGCTGATCTATCGCGAAATCGCAACTCCACCGGCCACAGCCGAGTTGCAGAAGGTTGATACCCCGGGGCAGAAGACTATTGAAGAGGTCGCGAGCTTTCTCAAGATAGAAGCGAACAAGCTGGTCAAGACGTTGATTATCCAGACCTCGGACGATGAAGTGGTGGCGGTGCTGCTGCGCGGTGACCGTGAACTGAACGAGATCAAGCTGGCCAACCTGCTTGGTGCCGACTGGGCGCTGCCAGCGGAAGAGCATGTCGTCAAAGAAGCGACCGGTGCTCCGGTCGGCTTTGCTGGGCCGATCAATTTGAAAATACGAGTCATTGCCGACAGCGAAGTGCAGGCGATGGCCGATTTTGTGGTCGGTGGCAACGCTGTCGATATCCACTACACCGGGGCAAACCTAGGGCGCGACTTCGAGGTCAGCCAGTTCGCTGACCTGCGCCAGGCGGTAGCTGGAGATCCCTGCCCGCGCTGCGATTGCGGCAAGTTCGAAAGCTGGCGTGGCATCGAAGTGGGGCACGTGTTCAAGCTCGGTACCAAGTATTCCGAGGCAATGAATGCTGTCGTGCTCGACGACGAAGGCAAGACTCGCACCCTGGTGATGGGCTGCTATGGGATCGGCGTCGGCCGAACCGTGGCTGCGGCGATCGAACAGAATCACGACGGGCATGGTATGTGTCTGCCGATGCCGCTGGCGCGGTTCCAGGTGTTGGTGTCGATGGTGAACCCGAAAGATGATGCGGTTCGAGAGGCTTCGGAACAGCTCTACCAGGAACTGCTCGACCTCGGTGTCGAGGTGTTGCTCGACGATCGCGACGAGCGTCCCGGCATCAAGTTCAAAGACGCTGACCTGATCGGTGTCCCGTTGCGGCTCACCGTTGGTGCCCGCAACCTGAAGGAAGGCAATGTCGAGCTGAAGGTTCGCGCCACGGGTGAGATGTCGCTTCTGCCGCTGGCCGACGCGGCCAAGGAGTTGCAGCGTCATGTTGATGCTGCACTGGCAGGTTAACGACGTACGGCTGCGGAACTTTCGATGACAGAGTTGAAAATCAACAGCGATGGCCAGTTAAAATTGCCGCTGGCTTTGCGCCATCAATTACGGGACGCGCCGCTTAAGGCCCTCTCGAACTCCGCCGGGCACCTGTTGCTCGGCAGGGCGGAAACGACGACCCCGATCTTGTTAGCCGGGGTTCTGGGTGAGTTGTCGATACCGGACCTGCTTTCTTTCTTTAATATGTTCCGTAAGACAGGAATCCTCCATTTCGATCTGAAAAACGGCAGTAAGTCCCTTTACTTTCAGAAGGGAGAAATTGTCTTTGCCACCAGCACCTTCGCCAGCGAGGAGCTGGGCGAACTCTTGTTCTCTCTCGGCAAGGTAGAACGCGAAGCCTTGCAGCAGCTACGCAAACAGGCGCGCGGCCGGAAATCTCTCGGCAAGCTGTTGGTCGAACGTGGACAAGTCGCGCCGAGCGACCTTTGGCGGGCGGTTCGCAGTCAGATTGAGGGAATTGTCTATAATCTGTTTGCCGAGCAGCAGGGCGGTTTCCACTTTGAGTCACGGGCGCTCGATCAGGAGCAGATCCTGCGGCTTTCGATGAGCACGCAGAACCTGATTATGGAAGGACTGCGACGGCAAGACGAAGAAGCGCTGTTTATGCGCCGGATTATTTCCCTCGAATACTATCCAACCTTGACTGGAATGATTGCCGATGCGGTTAACCTGCCGCAGAGCGAGGTCCGCCTGCTGAAACTGGTCGAAGTTGAAGTGATGACCGCGCAGGAGGTGTTTCGCAAGGCTGGGATGAGTACTTTTGATGGTCTGCGCAACCTTTACTCATTGCTGGAAAAAGGGTTGCTTCAGATGGCAGAGACTCCGGTGAGTGAAATCGGGGGCGAGTTGGGGCAGATTCTGATCGCCTATAACAATCTACTTAAGGTTCTTTGCCAGCGGATGTTGAAAGATGATATAGCCTTTCTGCAGCGAATTTCCCAGTTCCTGGCCGAATTGCAGCAGCCGTTTTCTTTTGTGCTGCGCGATGTTGAACTGCTTGAGGATGGCACCCTCGATGGCCACACGATCGTTGAAAACCTGAACGGTCTGGAAGAAGGAGACAAGAGGAAGCTGCTGGCCGATTCCCTCTGCGAGCTGGTGTTTATGATAACGACGGTGGTACGCGGTGAACTGGATGGCGAAGATGCCCGGCCGTTGGTTGCCCGCGTCCAGGAAGTGACCACCCGGGTTCGGGAATTGGTCGAGAGAGATTGAATAAATGCAAAATGCTAAGCAACGCCTGATTTTTGCCCTCGATGTCGATGAGTTCTCTGCTGCTGAAAAATGGGTTAGCGAGTTGCATGAAAATGTCGGGCTGTTCAAGATCGGCAAACAGCTGTTCACCAAATGTGGACCGCAGGTTGTGCAGATGGTGCGGGAGCGTGGCGGCGAGGTGTTTCTTGATCTGAAATATCATGACATTCCCAACACTGTGGCCAAGGCGGCTGTAGAGGCCTGTAAGTTGGGGGTGCGGATGTTCAACGTGCATGCGCTCGGTGGACCGGAGATGATGAAGAAGACCGTGGAGGAGGTGGATGCCTGGTGTGCCGCGACCGGCAACCAGCGACCGATTATGTTGGCGGTAACTATCCTCACCTCGTCAACGGAAGAAACCCTGCGCGCGGTTGGCATTGACCTCCCGGTGGCCGAAATGGTGCCGCGTCTCGCCAAACTGGCCAAGGATGCTGGTTTTGACGGTGTGGTCGCTTCGCCGCAGGAAGTCGAGCTGATCCGGGCTGTCTGCGGTGAGGATTTTCAGATTGTGACTCCAGGGGTGCGGCCGAGCTTTGCCGCACTGGATGATCAAAAGCGGGTGACGACCCCTGCCGCCGCTATTACTGCCGGCGCGACCGCTCTGGTGATCGGCCGTCCGATCTCTGCCGCCCCCAATCCTCTCGATGCTGCCGGCCAAATCCTCGCCGAGATCGACGCGGCTCTGGCAGCGAAATAGATGGCAGATTTTCTTTACGGGGTGAATCCGGTTCGCGAGGCCTTGTCTGGCAGCGGCCGCAGACCACAGGAGTTGCTGCTGGTTAAGGGCGAACGTTCGGCGCGTCTGGAAGATCTTCACGAACTGGCGAATACCAGACAGGTGAAAACGGTTTTCCGCGAACGGCGTGAGCTTGACCGGTTGGCCGGGCATAATCACCACCAGGGAGTGCTACTGAGCCTTGAGCCATTCAAGTATTGTGATCTTTCAGAGTTGCTCGATAGTTGGCGGGGGACTGATCGCAATGCGTTCTTTCTACTGCTTGACGGTATTACCGATCCACATAATTTCGGCGCGATTCTACGCAGTGCCGAAGTGGCCGGTTGTCATGGTGTGATCGTCCCTAAAGATCGTTCCTGTCCGGTGACCCCGGTGGTGGAAAAGACCGCCGCTGGTGCCCTTGCGTATTTGCCTCTTTGCCAAGTGACTAATTTAGCTCGTACGATCGAGGATTTGAAACAGGCCGGGATCTGGTGTTATGGCCTCGCAGGTGAAGAAGGTGCACAGAATCTTTATGAAACCAACCTGCGCGGGAATTTAGCGCTAGTGGTCGGCAGTGAAGGAAAGGGCTTGCGCGAAAACATCCGCAAACATTGTGACGGACTGTTGTCGATCCCGATGCAAGGCCGGGTTGGCTCGCTAAATGCTTCGGTTGCCTCGGCTGTGGCGCTGTTCGAAGTGTTGCGTCAAACTGGGCAGAAGTAATATTTCCCACTGGCTTCACCTTTCTTGATAGATGGTTTGCCTGAACAAAAGTAGGTCCCTTCCATTGCCTCTATAAGCCTGAGCATTCGTTCCCGGACGACAAGTATGCCGATTCGAACTGGGCATATCCCCAAAATTTTATTGGTTTCAAGCTATTTTCTGGTTTTTGAGGGAAGGCTTTCCCGGTTTTTTGAATAAGGGCCAGTGGCTTGAAGGGGAACTTTTTCGGCAATTCGAGACTGGTAGGTATTTATAAAGTCTGCGGGTTTTCCTTTTATAGGACTTTTTCTTTTTGACTGCTTGCCTGAGGGCATATTCGTTGGCTTGTGCTTTGCATAGTTTGGAGGCCACTTTGGAGAATGCGGAAAATTGATTAAATGGCCAACGAGAAAGGGGACGCAAATCATGATGCAGCAGTCATCGCAGGTACGCAGTGAGCGGAATGACAGGAGTGAGGTCATAGGGACTGGTACGCTGAAGGGGTTAGTACCTGGCTTGATCGTACTCTTTTGTCTGGCGCTACTGTTCAATGCTCTTCTCTGGCTGTTGCCGCCCGCCGACTTGTTGGGTGTCTTGAAGAGGTTTGCTGCCGGGCTTCCTGATTGGCTATTTGACGTAGGTGGTTTGCGGGTGATGCTTGAACATGTCGAGCTGCACATGCTTTCGACGCAGTGGACAATAACTCCAGAGTGCGCGGTGTTGTCTGCCGGTTTGGTGTTTGTCGTCTTCGTGCTGGTGTTTCCTACTACCAAAAAGGCGAAGAAGAATGCATTGATTTTCGGGCTACCATTGTTGCTGATTGCGAACCTGATCCGCTGGTGGAGTTTGGTCTGGTCAGGAGATTTATTGTTGTGGAAAACCAATTTTTTTTATGACTATATCGGGCTGGTAATCTTTGTGCTACTGGTCGCCCTTGTGTGGTTCGTCGGAATTGAACGTAGCATAAAATATGAAGTTTAGCTTTATTCGGAGCTGAGGCTGCCCATTGTCAGTTTTCCCACCAGAGAGAAACTTCTGGTCCTTTGCCTGAATGCCCCCCTTCCCCCGAAAAAAACGGGTGAAAACAGTATCTTTTTTGCAGATTCAAAGTTGGGGCATTTTTTTCTCCTTTGCGCTTGACAACCTATTGTCGATGCACTATAAAACCCACGCTGCATCGCGCCGGGATGATGTTGTTTGCAAACAGGTTTTTTTTCTTGCAATCGGCAACCTCCTGAGGTATAAGTCCCGTCTTGTGCTGGCGTAGCTCAATAGGCAGAGCAACTGACTTGTAATCAGTAGGTTGGGGGTTCGATTCCTCTCGCCAGCTCCACTGAAATACAAGTGGCTGCAAGGCCTGACAATAGAATATAGAAATCCCTTGGAGGGGTTCCCGAGCGGCCAAAGGGAACAGACTGTAAATCTGTCGTCAGTGACTTCGGAGGTTCGAATCCTCCCCCCTCCACCATTTGAAAGCATGCCGGATGAAGCCCGGTTGCTGTGCGCCAGGAGACGGGGTCGTCGTAGGAACTGGGGCAGAGCCGCGTGGACTCCAATCCGCACATAGAGCAGAGTAAGTTTGGGCGGGAGTAGCTCAGCTGGCTAGAGCATTAGCCTTCCAAGCTAAGGGTCGCGGGTTCGAATCCCGTTTCCCGCTCCATTAATCTGCTCCGCAGTAAAGAGGCAAGGTAAGCCCTCATAGCTCAGTCGGTAGAGCGCATCCTTGGTAAGGATGAGGTCACCAGTTCAAATCTGGTTGAGGGCTCCAGTCTTTTCTGCGGGGGTTTTTGTGTTTATACTTAGTGACTTGTGGTCGCGCAAAAAAACTAAATAACAAGCTGTCGCTACAAAAGACAAAACTACAAAGGGAGGATCATCATGTCCAAGGAGAAATTTGAGAGGACAAAGCCGCACGTCAACATCGGGACCATCGGTCACGTTGACCACGGTAAGACCACTCTGACTGCAGCAATCACCAAGGTTCTGGCGGAAGCCATGGGTTCTGGTGTGGTTAAGGCGTTCGATCAGATCGATAATGCTCCGGAAGAGCGCGAGCGTGGTATCACTATTGCTACCGCTCACGTTGAGTACGAGACTGCGAACCGTCACTACGCTCACGTTGACTGCCCGGGTCAC